>CAYURR010000090.1:0-5101 GCA_964446745.1 uncultured Defluviitaleaceae bacterium
AGATTACGAAAGCAGAATATCGACCTACTCACGAATTAAAGTAGCACTTCGCCAATTGAGCATAATCCTTGTTGAGCTTTCTTGACTCACAAGCACAACTTATCGAAAGCTGCCGAATGATAATTTGGCAGCTTTTTTTGTATAGGTGGGAATGATCTGTATTCTGCGAGGTAAACTGTCCCCATAAAACTAGATACAGAATTGCAAAACATCATGACACTTGCTAAGGTATAAACAAGAAGGAAGGGTGTCAAGAAATGGGGAAGAGGCAATTCACAGCAGAGTATAAGGCTAAGTTGATACTTGAAGTATTAGCAGAAGAAAGCCACATTAGCGAAATAGCATCCAGAGAGAAGCTAAGCCGGAGCAAGGGTCATTCCGCAATCGAGAAAGCCGCTTTCCTTTCCGGCGAAAAGTTAGCAAGCGATTACAACGGCAGAGCATACGATTACAAACGCAAAGGCGGCGTTGCTCATACCGAGATTTTTTTGCCCGACCACGCACCAAGGGAGTACACTGACCGCTCTGTTTTATGGAACGCTGTTGAGCGGATAGAGAAAAACGATAGCGCGCAGCTTGCCCACGAGTTTGCGAAAAGGATTTTTGTTTCCGCCGGTATGTGTGCCGATGTTTGCGTACACGACAAGGGCGATGGCAACCCCCACGCTTATATTATGCTGACATTACGGCCGATTGAAGCTAATGGGCGTTGGGGCGCGAAGTCCAAAAAGGAATATGTGCTTGATGAAAAAGGCGAACGCATACGGCTCCCCAGTGGTGAGTACAAAAGCCGCAAGGTTAATGCGGTTGACTGGAACGAGCAGAGCAAAGCCGAGGACTGGAGAGCGGCGTGGGCAGACACGGCTAATGAGTTTTTGGCAAAGCATGGTATAGCCGACAGAATAGACCACCGCAGTTACGAGCGACAAGGCAAAGAGAAGGTAGCGACTATCCATTTAGGTCCCACGGCTTCGCAAATGGAACGCAAGGGTATTAAGACCGAACGCGGGGAACAAAACCGTAAAGAAAGGCTAGCTGTATTCACTTCCTCTGACCAACGCCCCGTCGCTTGCTGATATGATTAAAGGCGTTGCCGACGGCAAGAATTTAACAAACAACTGGCGGCGTATAAAAAATCTGCAAACCTCCGCAAAGGTTTTGTGTTTCCTACAAAACAACAGCATAAGCGACGTTGAACAGCTTTCGGATAAAGTCACGCAGATGCACAAAGAGATTTACGATTTATCCAACGGCATAAAAACTGCCGAGCGTCGTTTTGGGATACCTACTGAGCATTTGCACATAACGAAAACTATAAGCAACACAAGGCGGTTTATCAGAAATACAAACAGCTTGACCCGAAAAAACGTGATGCCTTTTATGACAAACAAGAGAATGAAATTCAGCTTTATAAAGCCGCCGCCGAGAAATACGCTCTCTGCGATGAGTATTATAAGCTCAATGATGAACTACGGAGCATTGAAGCCCTGCGGCGTGGGGCAGAAAATATTATGCGTGAGGAAGAACGAAGGACACAACCTACACGGCGGCAAGAAAAAGAACTGTGATAGTAAATAAGAGTAAGCCGTTATCTTTCTATGGCTTACTTTTCTTTTTCATCAAAAACAAAATCATACTTTGGTGTGATGACAAATCTATTTGTAATGCGCTAAAATATATAATAGAGAAATTGTGGAGGTGAAGCTATGCAACCAAATGACACGGAAGCTCTCGTAAATCGATATGAAATAACGGCACAGCTAAACAAAGCTACCCGTGCAAAGGTAACTTTTATCAGCGCACTCATCGGCTACGGCAAAACCACCTCCGTAAATATGTGGGCTTACACACTGAGCATACAAAAAATAATTTTTGCACCGAATAAATCCGGGCGAAGCCCTGCCGCCATTTGATGATACAGAAAGACACATTCTTATATTTGAGGATTTCCAGAACTACAACGAAGCCGAAACCCAAAACATTATAGCTTATATAAAGGACAGCCCTGCGCAATTTTCTTTTGTTATTCTAAGCCGTGGCGAGTTGCCAATGGAACTGAAAGCCTACGCTCCTGTTCGCAGCTTTGTGTTATTACATCAGAACAGCTTGCCTTTGATGCACAAGAAGTCGGCGAGCTGTTAGCCCTTTATGACACAACCCTTTCCGACAAGGACATTCGGGAAATGGTCACGCTGACAGGCGGGCATATCTTTTACTAAATGCCCTTGTCTGTGAGCTTGTGACAAACAAAGTGATATGGAATAGATCGCTGTACGAAAAGGCACAAAGAGATGTGTTTACTGTTTTTGATGCGGAAGCCATAGTAAATGCAGACAAACGGTTGTTAGCTTTTTTAACACGCTTGTCGCTGTTTGAAAAGCTGCCGTCAGGACTGCTCTCTGTTGTCACAGGACAGTCCGATGCCGAAAAACTCATCAGATACATTATGCGAGTGAGCATTTTTATTGTTGCGTTGCAAGGCGGTGGTTTTGCGTTTCGCCCACTTTTTCGCGCGTACTTTATATCTAAGGTACAAACGGTTTTGTCGGACAGTGAACGAGCAACCACGCTTTCAAACGGCGGCTTATGGTTTAAGAAAAACGGTGATTTACCGACCGCACTACATTACTATTTCTTGGCAGGCGATTATGAAACCGCTGTTTCGCTGAACTTATGACACGGATTATGTTGACAACCCGACAGTTTGATGCAATACCCGCCATACTCAAAAACATCAGAGTGAATAGAACAGGACAAAGCGCCATATCTGCTTGCCAACTTTCAATCGGTTTACGTTCGCACGGCTCTGTACCAAAACGACATAGAAACCGTTTCAGAATGGTTTGCAAATGAATCCCCCGACGAATTTGATGTCGTTACGCTGTTTGATATTCACCGCTTTTTTACCAAAGCAAGGCTCTACCTTTTGCTTGAACAGCATAACAATGCGTTGATTTTACTTGCAAGGTCGAGCGTTTTGTCACTATGCGTAACCGTACCTTTAACATAATCGAATGTAAGGTATTGCAAACCTTGCCGCTTTTTCATATAGACGAAAGCAAAGCCTTTGACACGCTTGCGGAAGCCCTTTCGCTTGCAAAAGAGCACAAGTTTACAAGAGTTTTTGCCGACGAGTGCGGGCGTATGCACGAGCTCCTGAACAAATATACCGCCCGTGACGTACCGAGTAAATCGGGAAAGAAGGACGAACACCTTGAAGATGTGTTGCGTGACACAAAACGCATGGCAATTCAATATCCGCAGTATTTACGCTTACCCAAAACAATAAGCGAAAAGCTAACTATAGCTGAAACAGAAGTTTTGGAGCTGCTGGCACAGGATATGTCCAACCTTGAAATCGGCGAATTTTTGGGGATAAGCATCAACACCGTAAAAACCCACACTAAGAACATTTTCGGGAAGCTGGCTGTTAATTCAAGAGCAATGGCGTTTAAGGTGGCAAGGGAAAATCGATTGTTGAAGAGATAATAAAATAACTTATTCTACGGGAGGAAATTATGAGCAAAGATGTGAACGCGAATGACCAAGGTCAAAAGAAAGGAAAAAAAGAAGCTTTGGATACCGATAACGATTGTTTCCGTTATTATTTTGGCTGTCATAGCTGTGGCTATGCTTTTCGGCGGTGAGGATGGCGAGGACGTATTCAGCGAAAGCGACTATGACGCTGAGCAAATGGTAAAAGAAGGCTATACGCCGAACAATAATGGAAAAGGGCCAAAGCCGCAGATAAAACTAAACCCGATAAGGATTGCCAATTTAAGCTTCACCCCAACCACCTCAAGCTTTACTAAAACAGACCAAAACATTTCGGCGATCGAGATTAACCAAGGCATAAGCTACGGTGTGGACGCAAACGGACAACTTTATGCCATAAACTCTTTTGTTGCCGGCAGAGATACGATAATCTATGTCACGTTTTCACAGGCAGTAAACGTCACAAATGACGGAAGCTACATACTCAATGTGTATAGGAATAACGAGCTGATACATAGTATGCTTCCAAACCCCGCAAACGGCACAACGGAAACGTCCTTTTATTCAAAGAACATAAGCGATTTCGGCAACTGGGCCGAGGGTGCTTATACGTTTGAAATGGTTACGCCTGACGGCGGCGCAAAGAGGGATACAAATTTCTATACTTCAAAAAAGCTCCGTGTTCTTGCCGTGCCGATGGTAAACAACTATAGTGGAAGCATAGTAAGCTGTTCGGGAGACTGGAAAAATTCCGCAAGTCACTTGTACGCAAACTATCCCGTTCCCAAAGATGGCATAGAGTTTATTTTAGGTGCGGAGCTCAATTTAAGTGCCCAATCATACGATATAAACACCGACAACGGTACTTATAACGTGTGGAAGGCATTAACGGACTTGCAACCAAAAACAGGCGGATACGATTTAATTGTAGGTTTTGCCCCCAAGGCACAGTATAACGGCAACTATATGGGCTACACATACGGAACGCCTACCGTTATTGTAACTGAAAATTCAAACGACAGGGAAGCAACCGTTTCACATGAAATTGCACATACATATGGTATCGGCGATGAATATCCTGAGGGCTGTCTGTATCCTCCGGCGAATATGCCGCCCTACGGTATGCAGGGCAGAAATTTGGTTACAAACGCCCGCGCTTACGGAACGAACCCGAACATCAAAGGCGGTCAGACTATCGGGCTATCCGAAAGTGGTTCCATAATTTACAAGGAACAACGTGCCATAAACCTTAAAACAGGGCAATCACTAGGTTTGGTCACAAGTTATATGGGTTGGTCTACAATGGTCAATTCAAACAATCTGTGGGTAACGGGCGATATCTGGAACCATATGTTCAAGACACTGACGGGCGTGACGCCTACAGGCATATACTTGGAGTCGAACAGGGTTGTGGAGATTTCAACGACGGCTAAGAATCCGCCGACTAATCCACCAACTAATCCGCCAACTAATCCGCCGTACAATCCACCGACTAATCCGCCGAATGGTCCGGGTGGCGGTAACAACGGTGGCAGTAGCGACAGCTATAGTGATAGTGATAGTGATAGTGACAGCTACAGTGACAGCTATAGCGACAGCTACAGTG
>CAYURR010000090.1:5201-11635 GCA_964446745.1 uncultured Defluviitaleaceae bacterium
ACAGCTATAGTGACAGCTATAGTGACAGCTATAGTGACAGCTATAGTGACAGCTATAGTGACAGCTACAGTGACAGCTCTTGGGAATATGAGGATTATGACGAATGGGGCGATTATGAAGACGGCGGCTATGACAGCGATTGGGGAACCTGCCCCGAATGTTACAACGAAATTGACTCATATTATATATATGGTGAGTGCTACAATTGTTGGGAACTGACGGAGCTTGAGGATTTTGAGGACTTTGTATGTGAGGAATGCGGTGAATACAACGAGTTTGACTTCGAGTATCTGGTCATTGAATGTAATTCCTGCGAAAGTCTGTTGTATTACGCTTGCTTGGCAAGTCAATCAAGTTATAAAGCGGCTGCGTTCAGCGCAAGCGCAAAACAGCAGGACATCCCTGTTATAGAAATCATGGGTACACTTTACAAAAACGGTAAATTTGAGGACAGCCCGTGGTATGGCTTTGGAACAGACCGCGGGGAATTGTCAAACTCAGCCAAAGGCGATTATTCGGCGGTTATTTACGATAAAGACGACAAGCCTCTTGTCACCGTGGGTTTTAAGGCGGACTTTGTAGCAAAGAGCAATCCCCCGAGAGAGGTAGACAGGGCTTCGGTCGACCTTATATTACCATACCCCGAAAACGCCGCGAAAATCGCTGTTTTGAATGGCGACAAAGAGCTTTACTCCCGCACAGTTTCGGCAAATACGCCTGTTGTGGAGTTTGCAGGCCTGACCGACTATCAAAAGCTGGGCGACACCGCAACCGTAACTTGGGAGGGCTCTGATGCCGACGGCGACAAGCTTTGGTATGAGCTTTGGTATTGTCCGAACGAGGAAGAATCCTATCTTATTGCTACGGATATAACAGAAAACTCTTACAATGTAGACTTGACTGTGCTCCCCGGCTCGGACGACGGTTATTTCTACCTCTACGCAACAGACGGCATACGCACGGTCGAAATTGACAGCCCCTATGTCAAGGTGGATTTCAAAGCACCCGAAATTATAACAACGCAAGAAAAAGCCGCCGAATACAAAATAACCGAGGAAATTTGGTTTGACACGGAAGTCTACGACATGCAAGACGGTTGGCTTTACGAGGACAACGAAATCATATGGTTTCAAAACGGCAAGGAATATCAAAAGGGTGCGGGGCTTCTTGTTTGGCCGTATGAGTTAAAGCCGGGTACGCACACATTCACCATGACGGCAACTAACTCGGCGGGGCTCAAAACAAGCAGAGACTACAGCTTCACGATTATAAACGACGAGACAGACCTGCCAAACGATTGGACACGACAGGACATCAAGGAAGCACTGACAGACGGCTTTATCGTGAACCTAAGGGGTTTAAGTGCGGCGGTAACGCGCTTGAAGCTTGCTGAAATGATGAATTTGGTGTTGCTTTATATGCAAGAAGATGATGTGGATAATTATGAAGCATATGAGGAAGGTTTTATAACCGATTGTGGTGACGACGACATCGACGCTTGGTTTATGGTGAAAAACGGCATTATGCAAGCAGATGGAGGCAAGTTTAACCCATACGGAAACGTAACCGAGGAGGAGTTTGCCGTAATCTTATATCGCACATTTTACCTTTCGGACCCGGAATTTTTCGATAATCTTACAAAGCTTTATGACATCTTGGCGTTTTACTACGAAGCCGGTGCTCTTGACAAAAAGGACAATGTGTACAACGCCACGCAAAAAATTACATCGGCGAAAATGCTTGTACGCATAAACAGGTTGAAGAAGTATGTTTTTGAATGAGCGAGGTGACTGCAATGGGGTTATGGAAAGGTTGGCAAAAACCGCATGACTGATGATGCAGCTTTCCTCATAGAAATGGGCGGGTTGCAAGCGGATTACACAAGGGTTATAAAAGAAAAACTGCGGGTGCGGCTTGAAGAAATGGGCTTGCTTGCAAAAACCTATGCCCCGATTGAAAAAGCAGAAATACTGCCTACCAGAATTTGAGGACATAAAAAAAAACTGATTAATAGCGAGATTGATTATATCTTCATATGGAAAACATGAAGGTGCTAATTTTGCCTCCGTACAGCCCAAATTTGAATATGATTGAAGAATTCATTCAAGAATCCTAAAGCTTTGAAATCCTTTATCAGTACAGATACATCATTACCAACAGATGAGCTTCTATCTATGTACGTGAATCGTTGGTGTATCTAGATCTTCTTTAAGCAGGAGAAATCTGTTATTGGATTCGACAAATATCAGATTCGTAGTATTAAGGGCATCAAAAGGTTCTGGCTGTTACTATCACTGAGCCACTTATTCTATGCAATTGGAACCGGTTCACCTGTTTCCTTTACAGTAGGAGGCACTATTATCAGGAAATCGATCCAGAAAGATACACTTCGTTTTATCTATAACTCTGTCTTAAAGGGCGTTAGCTTTGATTCCCTTTATGACAACTTAATTGCATAATCGGATATTTTTGTTCATTTTTCGGATTTGCTCATTTAGAGATATGAATTATATCATTTACAAGATTTATCTCTTGACATTTCAAAATTCACATCGTAAAATTGAACTTATATTCAATGAAAGGAAATTCAATTAATGACGAGAGATGAGCAAAAGTCTGTCAGACGGCAGGAGATCATAGAAAAAAGCCTCGACTTGTTTATTGCTAAAGGATACGCATCGACCAAAATAAGCGATATTGCAAAAACGGTGAATATGAGTGTAGGGCTTCTGTTCCATTACTTTGAATCAAAAGAAGCCCTATATGAAGCATTGATTGATATTGGTGTAAGCGGTCCCAAGTCTGTGATGGACATACCGTTTGAAAGCAGCTTGGATTTTTTCACGAAAGTAACGCATTCTATCGTTGGGCTTCCAAAGCTCTACCCATTTTCCGTTAAAATGTTTGTTTTTATGAATCAAGCAGTGAATAACGCAGCCGTTCCCGACAGAATAAAAGAAAAGTTAAGTCAAATCACCAATGTAGAGCTTTGTGTACCTATCATACAGCAAGGTCAGGCAGAGGGAACAATTAAAGATGGTGACCCACTTGCACTTTCCATTTGCTTTTGGAGTGCCATACAAGGTGTTATGGAAACGCTTGCATTACACCCCGAATATCCGATACCCGAAGCCGAGTGGCTTATTGATATTGTAAGGAGAAAATAAAATGAAAAAGATTGTCATCATTGGCGGCGGTATTGCCGGTCTTACCGCAGGGATTTACGCACAAAAGGCAGGTTTTAAAAGCGTTATATTAGAAAAGCACGCAATAAGCGGCGGTGAGTGTACCGGCTGGGACAGAAACGGATATCACATTGACGGTTGTATTCATTGGCTCACAGGCACAGACCCTGATAACGATATGTATAAAGTCTGGCAGGAGGTCGGTGCGCTTGAAAACACCGAAATCATTCAGCTTGACCACTTCAGCGTTTGGGAACATCACGGGCAGACTTTTACGATTTGGAAAGATATAGATAAGCTCCGTGATGAAATGCTGCGGCTTGCACCCGAAGATGCAACGCAAATAGCCGAGTTTATCGGAGCAATTAAAGACCTCGGTGTGATGGGCATTCCGGCGAAAAAACCTATGGAAATGATGCATGTGTTTGATTATATGGCCATGGTAAAGATGGCGAAAGTCGGAAAAGCAATGATGAAATATAGTCCAATGACCTGTGCAGAATATGCCGCAAACTATAAATCCCCAATTCTTGCCGATTTCTTTGCTTATTCCATGCGGGCGAATTTCAGCATCTCATCACTGCTCTTTTCGATTGCAATCTTCTGTTCGGGCAATGGAGCCATCCCCAAAGGTGGCTCAAGGGCTATGGCTAAACGTATGGAGCAAAAATATCTATCGCTTGGCGGTGAGGTTAAGTATAACTGTTCAGCCGAAAAAATCGTCACTCAAAATGGAATAGCTACAAATGTTTTGTGTGCAAACGGTGAGGAATATACAGGGGATTATATAATTCCCGCTTGTGATGTTCACATTACATTCGGCAAGTTGCTTGATAAGCAGTATGAATGCGAAGAATACACAACAAGGGATAGTGACCCTTATACCTATCCTTTGCCATCTTGCGTGTATATTGGTCTCGGAATTGCCGATGAAATGAAGGGGTTTCCGCACAGCATAACTTTTGATTGCGAGCCTTATATAGCAGGAACAACAACCCTTACCAAAGCAGGATTTAAGACATACACCCACGAGAAAAGTTTTGCACCTATCGGTCATACCGCTTGTGTATCTTATATAGACCAAGACAGCAACGATTGCGATCATTGGCTTAAACTTTACACCGATAAACAAGCTTACAACGCTAAAAAATATGAGCTTGCTAACAACGTTGTAGAAAAAATTGTAAAGCGTTTTCCCGAACTGCAAGATAAAATCACCGTTTTAGATGTTGCTACTCCGGCAACCTATCACCGCTACACAGGAGCATATAAAGGAGCTTGGATGGCATATATGTTCACACCAAAGGGCAAGCCGGTAAGCCATAAGGGACGCATACCCGGACTGGATAATGTCGTACTTGCAAGCCAATGGCTCGAATATTCCGGCGGACTTCCCACAGCTGCACTTTCAGGCAAGTTTGCGATACAACGAATACTAAAAAAGGAAAGCAAATCTATAAAGATTTAGTAGTGTTTTCAATGACATTTACTCACCATATATTGGCTTTATTTTTGTTGAAGAAGCTTATAGAGGTAATAAGATTAGCGAAAAATTATGTTTATCTGCCATTGAATATGCCAAAACAGTTGGTTTTAATAAAGTGTATCTCTACAGTGATTTAGTAAATTCTTATGAAAAATATGGATTTACTAAAATTGAAGAAAAATTAGCCTCTTGGGGAGTTAAACAATCAATATATACATTACTGTTATGATCACTTTTGATATGGGAAAGATTTTATAAATTAGGGAGGTAAAATGTCATGGCAAATGACTTATTATCAGTAATTATGGCAAGGAGCAGTTATCGTGGTACATACGAGGATAAAGCAGTGCCTAAAGAAGACTTAGAATTGATTATGAAAGCCGGTCTTGCTGCCCCATCCGGGTGCAATAAGCAAACCACAAGTTTGGTGGCTATAGATGATGAACAATTGCTTAAACAAATTAAACAAGTGATCGACCCTCCAATTTGTAAAACAGCACCTACCCTCATTTGCGTATTAACACAAAAAATCTATGCTTATAGAGACAAGTGCTATAATGTTCAGGACTATTCTGCCGCTATTCAAAATATGCTGCTTGCAATTAAGGCGTTGGGCTATGAAAGTTGTTGGTATGAAGGTCATATTACAGACGAAGATAATATAGCTCAAAAAATAGCTGCTATTATTGGAATCCCGAATGAATTAGAGTTAGTTTGTATACTTCCTGTGGGTTATGCCTCCGATTCTGTTCCACAAACAAAAAAGAAAGCCTTTGATGAAAGGGCATGGTTCAATGGTTATGCAAAACGATCATAGGATATTTATCCGGATAACAAAATCAAGCAAAAAAAGTCAAGGGTATTAAACTCACTTTTGTTATATTCATTCCAGACGGGGGTGATATACAAATGGATGTGCTTAGTGATATTCAGCGGGCGATTGACTATATCGAGGACAATATTACAGACGAACTTGATATTGAGGTCGTAGCGAGCAAGGCATACATGTCGAGCTACCATTTCCAGCGGATATTTTCAGTGTTCTGCGGTTGCACTTTAGGCGAATACATTAGAAATCGAAAGCTGACATTGGCAGCCGATCAGTTGCTACACACGCAAACAAAGATAATTGATATAGCCCTAAATTGGGGTTATGATACGCCGGAGGGATTTGCCCGCGCTTTCACGAGATTGTTTGGCGTTACTCCCACGGCCGCGCGCAGTCGTAAGGAAATGCTAAACCCATTTGAGAAAATCACCGTCCGTACTTTATTTACTAGTGAGGGAAACCCAATGAGTGAATTTAACAAAAAAATCAATGAGCGTGGGTATATGGTCAAGGAAAACAGACCTGTGTACTTCACACGGAACATGAAGCAAACGGCTGAGTGGTTTGAAAATGTCTTGGGGTGGTACACAGACATCGCCCAAAAGGATGAAAACGGAAACGGTATATACGGCTGCGTATCGTCAATACCGGGCGAGCTTGTCAACCTTGGGATTGCAACCTTTGACGGCATGCACATGTTTTACGGGGACCCATCAACGCATATGGTCGGATTTATCCTCGTCAACAATATCGAGGCACTGCACACCTTTATAAAGAAAAACGACTGGCAGAAAATTACCGACATCGAAAAACAACATTGGGGTGGTAAAATCTGTGATGTTACGACAGTCGACGGCTCGATACTGAGGTTTTTTGAAATCTGATGAATAACGTCCGATAAATAAAGCCATGCATAATTACGGACACATTGTCC
>CAYURR010000091.1:0-11627 GCA_964446745.1 uncultured Defluviitaleaceae bacterium
TTGAAAGGATCATGAACGAGTAATGATAGATCAACTACACATTCACAATGTGGCACTGATATCGGATGTGACGATGCGTTTTGAAAAAGGGCTATGTATCCTGACCGGCGAGACCGGTGCGGGCAAGTCCATCATAATCGAATCGATCGGTTTCGTGCTCGGCGAGCGTCCGTCAAAGGACTTTCTAAAGAGCGGCGAGACTTCGGGCTATGTGGAGGCAATGTTTATGCTCCGAAACGCCGAGATCGCAGCAGTCATCCGTTCGCTCGGCGTGGATGTGGGGGATGATGATCTGCTATTTCTATATAGGGGTATAAACGACACGGGCAAGACACAGTGCAAAGCCAACGGAAAGCAGATACCCGTCTCGATGCTAAAGGAGATCTCATCGTTACTGGTGGATCTCCACGGGCAGCATGAACACCAATCATTGTTAAAGGTCTCAAAGCATATCGAGCTGCTGGATCGGTTTACGGATATAGAGGCCGAGCGAAATGAGCTCGCCGAGGAGATCAAGGCGCATAAGTTGATTCTTCGAAGGATCAAGCAGGTCAATGAGGACATATCGGGTGCGAACGCGCTGGAGACGCTGACCGCTGAGGCCGAGGAAATCAAGCATGCAAAGATAACGCGCGGCGAGGAGGACACGCTCACCGAAAAGAGTAAAATATTAGGTTCGGCTGATAAGCTACAGAAGCAGTCGAACGACGTGCTGATGCGCCTGAGTGATAACGAGGACACGAATATCATTGACCTACTGTCAAAGGCCGTGACCATTACCTCCGAGATAGCAAAGACCGACGGCAGCATGGAAGCGATTTACGATCGGTTGAAGGAAGCGTTTAATATCGTGACGGATACGGTGTCTGAGCTGCGTAGATATGCGGACAGCTTGAACGCGGACGGTGAGGAACTCCAGCGCACAGAGGAACGGTTGGAACTTCTGCATCGGCTTAAACGCAGATATAACACAGACGCGGACGGGATACTGGCGCATTACGAGCGCCTTACGAAACGCATAGCGGATTACGAACAGGCGCAGACACGACTTAAGGCCCTGCAAAAGGAGAAGCGAGAGAGTGCCTCACGTATGATGGCGATATCCTCGGCGATGACAAAGAAGCGTAGAGAACAGGCTGATATCTTGCAGACGCAGATAGAAGATGTGCTCAAGGATCTGGGCATGAAGTCGGCGCAGTTTGAGATCAGCCTTAGGCAGACGCACACGGTCTCGATAAACGGCAGCGACGAGGTAGAGTTCATGATATCCGCGAACGCGGGCGAGCCGAAAAAGCCGCTCGCGAGCATAGCGAGCGGCGGCGAGATGTCACGCGTGATGCTGGCGTTGAAGGCCGTAACCGCGCATATGGATAATATAGAGACATTTATATTCGACGAGATCGACACGGGTGTGAGCGGCAGGACCGCGCAACAGGTAGCCGAAAAGCTCATCATGATAGCGCGCTCGAGGCAGATACTCTGCATCACACATCTGCCGCAGATCGCCGCGATGGCCGACGCACATTATCTGATCGAAAAGCTCACGGACGGCGAACGAACCGAGACGACGGTACGCAGACTGGACGAAAGAGAAATGACCGGCGAACTCTCACGCCTGATAGGCGGCGCGAAGATCACGGAGGCTACGACAGAGGCTGCCGAGGAGATGAAGCGCCTCGCCGCAGAGGTAAAGGACAGGAAGTTGTGAGATATTGTTGAACGTGGAAGTCGTTGTTTCTTTACTAATGATAAGGGATTAAATACCACTACTCCAATGGGTAACAAGGATTTAAAGCGCGGTATGATTAGAGGAGTATGAAGATAGCTTATAACAGATGAGATATTGACTAATTTCAATTGAGATAGGGGTGGATGTTATGACAGCGAAACAAAGGATCTTCGAATGCGGTATCGTGCCGGTCATAAAGCTGCAAAATGCGCAGGACGCTATAAAACTCTGTAAGGCCTTGTCTGCTGGTGGAATAGATGTGGCCGAGGTCACGTTTAGAACGGACGCGGCGGCTGACGCTATAGCGGCCATCTCGGAAAATCTGCCGGATGTGTTTGTAGGTGCCGGTACTGTTACAAACCCCGGCCTCGCAGAGACCGCGATAAAGGCAGGAGCAAAATTTATCGTGAGCCCGGGCTTCAATCCACGAGTTGTCGAATACTGCCTCGAGCATGATGTGCCGATCTTTCCGGGAGTTGCGACACCCTCCGATATCGAGGCGGCCTTAAACTACGGCCTAACGACGCTCAAGTTCTTTCCGGCTGAAGCCAACGGCGGCTTAAAGGCGCTGAAGGCATTGGCCGCGCCTTACGGTGGTGTGATGTTCATGCCCACGGGCGGTATCGATCAAAACAATGTTTCTGATTATCTCGCGTTTGATCGCATTATTGCATGCGGCGGTACATGGATGGTCAAGGAGGAACTGGTCGCAACCGGTCAGTTCGATAAGATCACGCAGCTGTCAAAGGAAGCTGTCAACATCATGCACGGATTTACATTCGCGCATATGGCCATAAACACCGACAGCAAGGAAGCCGCCCTGGGTGTTACGAACCGTTTTGGGGAACTGTTGGGTGTAAAGACTTATGAGTCAACAGCGTCGGCGTTCGCGACGGATCAGATCGAGATCATGTTTGCTCAGGGCCCCGGCGAAAAGGGTCATATCGGCTTCACGACCAATAATGTCAAGCGCGCGATGGCCTACTTCAAGCGAGTGGGGATCGAGATCAATTTCGACAGCATCCGCGGCACAGAGGATGCCCCGACATTCTTCTACCTAAAGGAGCCCGTTGGAGGCTTTGCTGTACATGTTATGAAGAAATAATTCCAACAGGGAGGGTTTTGCATAATGAACAATTCAACAAAGCGCGTGGTTTGCTTCGGCGAAATCATGCTCAGGCTTGCACCGCAGGGTTATCTGAGGTTTGGGCAGACACAGAATATGGAGGCCACATTCGGTGGTGCGGAGGCAAATGTGAGCGTTTCACTCGCAAACTTCGGCATTCCGGTATCATATGTCACAAAACTGCCGGAGAATCCGTTCGGACAGGCAGCAATCAATGAAATCCGCAAATACGGCGTAGATACATCACATATCGCACGCGGCGGCGAGCGTATCGGTATATTTTTTCTTGAGAAGGGTGCTTCACAGCGCGCGTCAAAGGTTGTATATGACCGTAAGCACTCTGCTATATCGACCGCTCAGGCCGGAGATTTCGACTGGGAGACGATCCTTAAGGACGCAGGTTGGTTCCATTTCACGGGTATAACCCCGGCGATCTCGGACAGTGCCGCAGAGCTGAGCCTTGCCGCGTGTAAAGCAGCCAAGAAGGTCGGCGCGAGGATCAGCTGCGATTTGAATTTCCGCAAGAACCTCTGGAGCTCGCAAAAGGCCGGCGAGGTCATGAGCCGGCTCATGGAATACGTCGATGTATGCATAGCAAACGAGGAGGATGCGGAGGATGTATTCGGCATAAAGGCCAAGGATACGGATGTCTCGAGCGGAACGCTTAATCATGACGGATACAAGAATGTGGCCGCTCAGCTTCAACAGCGCTTCGGCTTTAAGGCCGTTGCGATCACACTCAGACAGAGCAAGAACGCGAACGACAATACCTGGGGCGCTATGCTCTATACGGGTGAGGAGTGTGTGTTCTCACGCAAATACGACATGCACATCGTGGATCGCGTAGGCGGCGGGGATTCATTTGCGGGCGGGTTGATCTACTCGATGTTAAACGGCATGAGCGCTCAGGACACGATCGAATTTGCAACCGCGGCTTCCTGCCTCAAACACAGTATAGAAGGCGACTTCAATCTCGTGACCCTCGCTGAGGTCAAGGCGCTCTGTGGCGGAGATGCCTCGGGCCGGGTGAAGAGATAATGTTTACGTTTAATAATAAGACCAATCTGCTCGAGCGCGCCGAATTGCAATACCAGCTCCAGGATGTAAAGGAGCCGAACCTGTACAGGAACCTATTTTCGTATGACGAGATACCGAAGATAGCGTTCAATCACCGCATGGTGCCGATAGACATGCCCGACGAGATATGGCTGACGGATACGACGTTTCGCGACGGCCAACAGAGTCGCGAACCGTATACGACGAAGCAGATCGTCGATATATACGATATGATGCACAGGCTTTCAGGTGAAAAGGGCATAGTAAGGCAATCCGAGTTCTTTGTTTATACTAAGAAGGATCTCGATGCAGTATACAAATGTCTCGAAAAGGGCTATCAATTCCCCGAGGTCACGACATGGATACGCGCGGCTAAAAAGGATTTCGAACTTGTGAAATCCATAGGCATCAAGGAAACGGGTATCTTGGTCAGCTGCTCGGACTATCATATCTTCCTGAAGATGAAGATGACGCGCCGGCAGGCCATAGACCATTATCTGAGCGTCGTGAGGGAGTGCATCGAGCACGGCATCCGTCCGCGCTGTCACTTTGAGGATATCACGCGTGCTGATTTTTACGGATTTGTCGTGCCGTTCGTAGCGGAGTTGATGGCACTCGGCAGTGAAACGGATACGCCTGTCAAGATACGCGCATGCGATACGATGGGATACGGCGTGACATTCCCGGGTAGTGTTATGCCACGCTCTGTACAGGGTATCATGTATGGCCTGCATCATCACGCGGGTGTGCCACACGAGCTGATCGAGTGGCATGGACACAATGATTTCTATCGCGCGGTCAGTAACGCATCCTATGCATGGCTGTACGGTGCGGCATCCGTAAACTGTTCGCTGTTTGGTATCGGGGAACGCACGGGCAATACGCCGCTCGAGGCCATGATTATCGAATATGCGCAGCTGCGCGGTACGCTAGATGGGATGGACACGACGGTCATAAACGAGCTGGCCGATTATTATGAGAATGAAGTCGGATACCAGATACCGCCGATGACCCCGTTTGTGGGTAGGAATTTCAATGTGACGCGCGCGGGTATACATGCGGATGGACTGCTCAAAAACGAGGAGATATACAATATCTTCGACACCGAGAAGTTTTTAAACAGGCCGTGCCGTATCGCGGTGTCGAATACATCGGGGCTCGCGGGTATCGCACATTGGTTCAATTCATTTTATAACCTCACGGGTGAGCAGAGCTTGGACAAGCAGCACCCGATCATAAAGGCCATGAAGGAATGGGTAGACGATCAATACAATGAAGGTCGCGTAACGGTAATAACAGATCACGAGCTGGATACGCTGGCTCAGCAGTTAATCAACGAAGGTGGGATGTCATAATGTCTGTAAATGGGAAAGACATGACCGCAATAGATGCGGCGGTAATAGACGCGGCGGTGAATCGCTTCAAGGCATTGCTTGAAGGACAGCTTGCACGCGTAGAACGCATGAAGACGGAGACAGGCTTTAAGGATTACACGTCGCTCGATAAGATTACGATAGGCGTGGTAGGCGGCGACGGGATAGGTCCGATGATAACGGCCTGTGCGCAGAAGGCGATGGAGCATTTGCTCGCGCCCCAGATCGCGGCGGGCAAGGTAATAATCAAGACGATAGACGGGCTCACGATCGAGAATCGCGCAGCGCAGAATAAGGCGATACCGGAGGACGTACTGGCAGAGCTCAAGACCTGCGACGTAATCCTGAAGGGCCCGACGACAACACCGCAGGCGGGTTCGCCGTGGCCGAACGTCGAGAGCGCGAATGTCGCTATGCGTAAGGAACTTGACCTGTTCGCTAATGTAAGGCCCGTGAAGGTACCCGAGAAGGGCATCGATTGGGTGTTTTTCCGGGAAAACACCGAGGGTGCATATGCTGTCGGTAGCCAAGGTGTGCATGTGACGGATGACCTGTCGGTAGACTTTACCGTGACGACGACGCAGGGTACGGAGCGTATCGTACGCGCTGCGTTTGATTACGCACAGAATGTCGTGGCAAAGACGGGCGGCAAGCCGAAAGTAACGGCGGTTACAAAGGCAAATGTTATTAAGGCAACGGACGGCAAGTTCTTAAATATCTGCAAGCATATCGCTAAGGACTATCCGGATGTTTCGTTTGACGACTGGTATATCGATATAATGACCGCGAAGCTGTTGGACGAGAAAAGGCGCACAGAGTTTTCTGTGTTTGTGCTGCCAAACCTCTACGGCGACATACTCACGGACGAGGCGGCGGAGCTACAGGGCGGTGTGGGCACAGCGGGCTCAGCCAATCTCGGCACTAAATATGCGATGTTTGAGGCTATTCACGGCTCGGCACCACGTATGGTAGACGAGGGTAGGGCGCAATATGCAGACCCATCGAGTGTGATGCGTGCGGCGGTGATGCTGCTGTCGCATATCGGATTTACTGAGCAGTCCAAAAAGCTCGAGGACGCACTCGATACTTGCTGCGTTTATGAAAAGAGGATACAGATTACAGGCCGCAGTGACGGCGCTACATCAGATGAATTCTTGAAATACGTGCTCGAAAAAATTTAATAACAGATTACGGATGGAGGGCATGAAATGGCGGGTACATTCTGGGCATTGGCCCCTGCAATCATTGCCATTGTGTTGGCTTTGGCTACAAAGGAAGTATATTCATCGCTCCTGATAGGCATCTTGGCCGGAGCGCTGCTGTTTACAGATTTCAACGTGCTCACGAGTATCACGACAACCTTTGACATCATGGGTGCAAAGGTCGGCGGCAACATCAACATCGTAATCTTCTTGGTTCTGCTGGGTATCTTGGTCGCTTTGGTGTCAGGCTCCGGTGCCTCGACCGCATACGGAAATTGGGCGACTAAATCCATCAAGACCAAACGCGGCGCGTTATTGGCTACGACAGCACTCGGCGCGTTGATCTTCGTAGACGACTATTTCAACTGCCTGACGGTCGGTACAGTCATGCGTCCCGTAACCGATAAGTACAAGATCACGCGCGCGAAGCTCGCATATATAATCGATGCGACAGCCGCTCCGGTGTGTATCATAGCACCCGTATCGAGCTGGGCCGCCGCTGTGGGGTCATCCTTACCCGAGGGCAGCAGCATTGACGGCTTCTCGTTGTTTATAAAGACGATACCGTTCAACTTCTATGCACTTTTGACGATCGGTATGATGCTGTTCTTGATTTTTGTAAACACAGATTTCTTTACGATGAAGGCTTATGAGCTCAAGAATAATGAGCACTTAAACAAAGCAAATCCATCCGATGTAAAGCTACAAAAGACTAACGGCAAGGTACTGGATTTGGTACTGCCTATAGCAATGCTCATCGTGCTCTGCATTTTATCGATGCTCTATACTGGCGGCATCTTGGACGGCGCGAGCGTTGCACAGGCGTTTGCCGATTGCGATGCGTCTCAGAGCCTCGTGCTTGGTTCGTTTGTTACATTGATATTTACTGCGCTGCTATATCTGCCGCGTAAGGTGGTATCGTTCAAGGAATTCACCGATTGCTTCGTGACGGGCTTTAAGTCCATGACACCTGCAATATTGATCCTCTCTCTGGCGTGGACGCTTTCGGGCGTTTGCAGCGCTGATTATTTGGATGCTGGTGGCTTTGTGAGCTCGATCGTAGGCGGTTCCTCCACAGCACAGTCGCTGCTGCCTGCTATATTCTTTGTAGTAGGATTGGGCCTTGCGTTTGCTACCGGTACATCCTGGGGCACGTTCGGTATCTTGATACCCATCATTATCGCTGTTTTTGGTGGTGTAGAGTCAAATCTTCTGGTGATCTCAGTCGCGGCTGTACTCGCGGGTGCTGTCTGTGGAGATCATATTTCACCTATCTCCGATACGACGATCCTTGCCTCTACAGGAGCGGATTGCAATCATATAGACCATGTCACCACACAGATCCCGTACGCGATGCTTGTAGCAGCGGTGTGTTTTGTATCGTATCTCGTTGCGGGCCTTACAGGAAACGGTTGGATTGGGCTTGCTGTGGGTGTAGTCGGAATGTTTGCTACGTTAATGCTCGTTAAGACATTACCGAAAAATAGCAGAACCTGACCTATTGTGTTGTTGTCACGCGAAAAATAGTATGCTACAATGCGAACATGATCAAAACATACTATTTGTACTGGAGTGGTGGCATGAACGCATCAAACTACATAATTAATCTTGCCATAGTAGATGACAACAAGGAATTTTGCAGACTGGTGGAAACAAGCCTTGGCTCAAAGCCGGAATACAATTTTATCGGCTATGCGAACGATGGCGAGAGTGGCCTGAAGCTTTTGTCAGCCGGAAATGTGGATGTCGCACTCATTGATGTCGTACTACCTAAACGTGACGGTATTTCTGTACTGGAGGCGTTGGATGTATCGAACAGGCCCATATGCCTGATGCTCTCGGGTATAGGCGATGAACGCATAACAAAGCTCGCGCTACGTTCAGGGGCTGATTACTACATCATCAAGCCTTGCGACATACAAATGCTCGATAAACGTATAAAAGAGCTGTATGAACTGAATCTAGCTGATATGGAAGCGCAGCAAGACGGTGAAAAGATCGTCATTGAGCCACCGACGTCATTACAACAATACGATCCAGAGGATTTTATTAATACGGTAATACGCAGCTTGCCGATTAACAGCAAGCATAAGGGCTTTGCGTTTATACGCTCTGCTATCGAGATGGCTGTATCCGACAGAAGCTTGCTGGACAGTATAACGAAGTGTTTGTATCCGGCTGTAGCGAAGCGGCATGGGACCACTCCGGCACGTGTAGAACGCTGCATACGGCATGCTCTGATCTCCGCATGGGAGCATGGCGCGCAGAGGGAATACATAAAGCTCTTGGGATATTCACCTCCCAACGAGGGCAGACCCACAAACAGTGCATTTATCCATTCACTCGTGGATTTGTGCAGGATCAAGGGGGGATGACTTTGAAGATAGGATTGGGCATACGAGGTAAGGATAGGTTGAACAGAGATTTTTTGAGATATGCGGCGCAGATAGGGGTTACCCATGTAGTCGTGTTCATGCCTGACGACGGCATCTTTACAGACGCAATGCATCAAGGTTGGAGTTTTGATGAATTACGCGGTCTCAAAAAGCTCTATAACGAGTTCGGATTGGAAATAGAGGGCTTTGAGAACTTTGACCCGAGGATATGGTATAAGATATTGCTCGACGAGGACGGTAAGCAGGGGCAGATGGATTATATCAAGCACTGTATCTCTAACATGGGTAAGGCCGGCATAGGGATTATGGGTTATAATTTTTCGATCGGATGCGTTACGGGGCTTGTAGATGAAACTTGCCGTGGTGGGGCAAAGACGCCGCGCTTTGTTTATGACTATGCTCCGATCAATGAACCGTTCCCGCTCGGATGGGCTTGGAATACCCAGGTGTTGGACGATCCGCCGGAAGGCATGCTGCGCTTTATCTCACGAGAGGAGATGCGCGAGCGAAGGGATTGGTTTCTGAGCCAAATACTGCCGGTGGCAGAGGAGGCAGGCGTGAAAATGGCTGCCCACCCAGAGGATCCGCGGATACCTATTCTGCGAAACGCTGGGAGGGTCTTGATCACTCCTCAGGATTATGAGGATATGTTTACGGCATTTCCGAGCACAAGCAATTGCGTGGAGTTCTGTCAGGGTACGTTTGCGGAGATGGGCATCGATGTCTACGAAGCTATCCGCTCGTTCGGTAGCCGCGATAAGATTGCATATGTGCATTTTAGGAATGTAAAAGGCAAGCTGCCGGATTACACCGAGGTATTCATAGACGAGGGCGATGTGGATATGGTCAAAGCGCTGAAGGCCTATCGTGATGTGGGTTATCAGGGGTTATTGATGCCCGATCACACACCTCAGATAAGCTGCGCGAACCCAACCGAGACTGGGATGGCATATGCTATCGGATACATCAAGGGTATAATAGATGCAATAAAATAGAACAATAAAATAACAAGGCTGCAGCAAAGAAAATGTATTGAGATCTTCTTTGCTGCAGCCATTTTTTTATTCCGCCAGCATATACTGAAGCAATTCGTCAACCTCACAGGTGGCCACACAACAGTATTTGTCTGCCGCACCGTAATAAACATAGAGCATTCCGTCTACGATTACATTGCCGCATGGGAACACGCAACCGTTATAATAGCCGTTTGTCTCATGCTCGAACTCGGGCTCCATGATGAAATCCTTCGTGCGTGCAAGGATGCGCTCGGGATCATTTATGTCCAGAAGGAATGCGCCGACCCTGTATGTACCATCCTTTTCGTCAACACCATGGTATAAGAATAGCCAACCCTTTTCTGTCTTGAGAGGGGGGCAGGAGCCACCGATCTTTTTGGATTCCCATGACTGTTCACGGGTAGCAAACAGCTTGCCGTTATCCCATTCGGACAGGTCATTCGAATAGGATATCCAAATGCTCGGAACATCACACGGATAACCCTCGCCGCAAAAGCCCATAGGGCGATGCATCATTACATAGCGGCCATTGATGGGCTCCGGAAACAGTATCGCGTCACGGTTATCGACGCGGCTGTCGGTGATGCGTCCGAGCTTTTTCCATTTCACGAGATCAGTGGAAATAGCTAAATGCGTGACGGAGTCGTTACTGTTTACAAAAGATGGACCGTTAGGAGTGGAAAAGCGGAAGTTTTTGGGGTTATCGAGCCAATACTGTCCGGGTAAAAATGTGCGTGATGCATAGGTCAGATAATAGAAGCCGTTCAACTCAAACACGCGCGGATCCTCGCAGCCACCCTCATCGGCACCGTTTGGCTCGGGCTCAATCACAGGGTGATCAAAGCAACGCTCAAAATTTAATCCGTCCTTGGATACGGCAAGCCCTATCGATATGCGATGTGCCTCATCATACCCGGCTGCGCGATACAGTAGTTTGAACAGCTTTTCCTTCGGATCGTAGATCGCAGCAGGGTTTAGTACGCAGAGGCTTTCCCATGGGTTCGCGGGGTTGGCCGAAAGGATAGGATTACCTTGATATTTATTCAGTCTGAACATAGTCGTCTCCTTAAAAATAGTATTAAAAGCCTTACCGACAGATTATCCCTTTACACTACCCGAGAGCACGCCGCTTATGATCTGTTTTTGTAATGCGATATATAACGCGACAACGGGTGCGGCCACAATGATCAATGAAGCGCAGAGCATGCCCCACTGTATCGAATACTGTCCCTTGAATGCATATAGACCGCGCGTGATCGGGAAGTATGCAGGCTTAGACAGATACAGGATGGAGTTCATGACCTCATTCCAAACGCCTATAGCAGCCAATACGGCCATCGAAGCCACGGCGGGTTTCATGAGCGGAAACAATATACGCATCACAAACCATAGATAACCACAGCCGTCTATGCAGGCCGCCTCGTCTAAGTCGCGCGGCATGTTCTTGATGTAGGAAACAAAGAAGAATAATGTAACCCCACCGCCACTGATCATCAAAAGCATATATCCGAGGCGCGTATTGTATAAGCCGGCAGCGTAGATCATACGCCAGAGCGGGATCGTTCCGTTTGGCAAAAACATACCGGCCACAAACGCCAGATAGATAAAATTCGTGAGCTTAAAGAAACCGCGAGCCAATGGGAATGCAAGAAACATCGCGATGATCATTGATAATGACACGCAGATGGTTGTGTATAATATGCTGTTCAGCGAGTATAAACTGAGGTTG
>CAYURR010000092.1:0-11556 GCA_964446745.1 uncultured Defluviitaleaceae bacterium
TTGCCGGAGGGTTTTGGTATTATTCATTAATTTGTCAAAAATGGAAAAATATATAACAGGCTATTCCCGGTCTTCCTCGACACGTCTGATATCCGCTCCGAGGGCGTTTAACTTCTTATCGATATCGCAATATCCCCTGTCTATATGATAGATATCATTGATCTCTGTCTGACCGCTGGCTGATAACGAAGACAGCAGTAATGCTGCGCCCGCGCGCAGATCCGTTGCCTTTACTTGCGCGCCCATCAATTGATCCACGCCCTCGATGATTGCGCTGCGGCTCTCTATCTTGATGTCCGCACCCATACGCTTTAGCTCACCCACATGCATAAACCGGTTTTCGAATACGGTCTCTGTCACGACCGAGGAACCTTTTGCTATGGTCAAAAGGCTCATGAACTGTGCCTGCATATCGGTCGGGAAGCCCGGATACGGCAAGGTCTTAACGTCCGCCGCGATGATGCCCTTGTCCTGATCGAATGACACCCGTATACCTTTCTGGGTTTCGCTGACCTTGATGTTTGTTTCCTTTAGCTTTGCGATAACCGGACGTAAGTGGTCTGACACCACATTTGTCAGCAGTACATCGCCCTTTGTGATCGCGGCGGCCACCATAAATGTACCTGCCTCTATGCGATCCGGTATGATCGTGTAGTCCGTGTCGTTCAGATGCTTTACGCCTGTGATCTTTATCGTATCTGTGCCAGCGCCCCTGATCTGTGCGCCCGCCGCGTTTAAAAAGTTGGCGAGGTCGACGATCTCGGGTTCGACCGCGCAGTTTTCTATTACGGTCACGCCGTCCGCGAGCACAGCGGCCATGATGATATTCTCAGTCGCGCCCACGCTCGGGAAGTCCAGGTATATCTTTGCGGCCTTGAGCTTTTTGGCCTTGGCGTAGACGTATCCGTGCTCATGCACAACCTCGGCACCGAGCGCACACATCCCCTTTAAATGAAGATCGACGGGCCGTGTACCTATCGCGCAGCCACCCGGCATCGGCACCCTCACATGCCCGAGACGTGCCAAGAGCGGACCTAAGATCAAAAAAGAAGCCCTCATCTTGCCCACCAAATCGTATGAGGCCTCGGAGGCCAATGTGGCACTGCCGTTAACGGTCACGGCGCGTGAAGACTTGTCGTGCGAGACCGAGCAGCCCAGGCTCTCCAAAAGCCCCTCCATTATAAACACATCGCTTAAACGCGGAACATCCCTAATGACCGAACGCCCGTCGATCAAAAGGGATGCTGCCATTATCGGTAATACGGCATTTTTTGAGCCGCCGATCTTGACAGAACCCTTAAGCGGCGGGCATGGATTTACTATAAATCTATCCATTGCCATCCCCTTTTTTAAAAGGAACCGGGATGATTAAGTCACGGTTCCTTATCCTTCTGTCAAGTATTATTACCAAAATTCTACAGTTGTATGCCTCGAAAAGGCGTTAAATTGGGTTAAATCAATGGCATAAGCTTCACAGCGAAGTCGAAGCTCCTGTCATTAAAGCGATACTTCTCACGTAGCATCGGACCGCAGGAATTGGAACCCACGCCGGAGGTTTTGTAATCGATGTTAACGATCGTTTCATCAAGCTTGTGCAGCTCGTGCGGGTGCTTGGCCTCTGTGAGATCCTTGCTGTCGTAATGCGAGGCGTTGAAGCAGAAGTTTTCGCCGGTTACCAGAAGACCCATGCCGCGCAAGTCCGTAAAGCATGCGTTGCTCACGCCGTAGCGCGCGCCGTTTTCCTGCGGATAGAAATAGTCCACAAACATATCGTCCACGGTCGTCTCGAATGTGCCGATATGAGAGCTCAAGCGCTTGTCGATATAGCTTTCGTTCGGGCCGTAGCCGTGGTATTTTACATATTCGGAGCCCTGAGGCATCACGAGCTTTATGCCGAAGCGCGGCAAAAACAAATTGCGACCCATATCACGCGTCGAGTAATCTGTTACATCCACATGTGTATTTAATCCGATCTCTCCGCAACGGCACACGGTCCAGATAGCCGTGCCCCTTATGATCGGCTCGTAGATATAGCAGCCGATCGAGTATTTGACTGTGATCTCGCATATGTCACAGTCGTTCTTGGTTATTTCTGCGCTGTATATATGCGTACTAACCTTGTCGAACAAGAACTGTTCCCATGGCCTCTTTGCGTGCATCTCGTTGTCGGTCGGTGCGCGCCAGATATCAAATGTCACGGGTGCACAGATCATATCCGCTCCGTTGCGACAAATCTTTACGAATGTCCCTAAGTGCATATCGAACTCATAATGGAAATCAAAGCCCGTGATGGATAACAGCTTATTACCGCAGGATGTTGTTTCCGTCTCGACAGAAATGGGATATGAGTAATAGGGAGCCGCTTTGACCGCTGCATTAGCGTTTGCGGAGCAGCAGCATTCGCAGGTCTCGGCCTTAATCTCGGGCAGGGCGAGCTGGAAAAACTGCATCTCGTAACCCCTGTCCGCCCATTCCTTGGAGCTCTTGAAGCGGAAGCTGATATTCAGATACGCCTCACAGCCCCATGTAAACCCATCGGGCAGGTTCAATGCATATTCGGCTGATGTGTGAGGTGCAAGATTTAGCTCGTATATCGAACACTGTGCTGTGGTCTTGCCACCGTCGTCTATATGCCATACGGCATAGACGTCATCGAGTGAAACGAAGTCATAGAGATTGGTGATCTTTATTTTAGGAGCAACTTGAGAGCCTGAGCCTACTAATTCGGCATTTACATATGCGTAGATGCTCTTAGCCTCCAAAAGACCCGGCATGGGCTTTCTGTCCGGTGAAATAAGACCGTCCATACAGAAGTTGCCGTCGTTAGGTTTGTCGCCAAAATCCCCGCCATATGCGTAGAAATCAACGTACTCCATGCTGGAGGTATCGGTGATTCCCAAGTTTTGCAATGCTTTCTTGTAGCCCTTTAGCGGTACGGTATAGGTCTTACCAAAATTTGCGGGGGACTTGTCTGTGTAGCGGCGAGCGGCAATGCCGTGGTTCCACCATTCCCAGATGCAGCCGCCGATAAATTTCGGTGAGCTGTTGATAATCTCCCAGTAATCCTTCAAACAACCCGGGCCGTTGCCCATTGCATGTGAATACTCGCAGAGGAAATATGGCTTGTTTCTGTTTTCAATGTCGCGGTAACCCTCCATGGCTTCCCATGACGGGTACATATAACTCAAAACATCCAAGCAATCCGTATCCATATCATTACGGTTTACGGAACCTTCGTAATGCACCAAGCGGCTGTCGTCGCGTAGCTTTGTCCATTTAGCCATCTCGATATGGTTGGGACCGTAGCCCGATTCGTTACCGAGCGACCACATGAATATACAGGGGTGGTTCTTGTCGCGCTCGACCATGCGGATCATACGATCCATAAATGCATCGGCCCACTCGGGTTGGTTCGGGAAATAGTGGAAATCAATAGCCGGTTGCGCGCCATGGCTCTCGAGGTCCGTTTCGTCTACGACATAGAAGCCGTAATAATCGCAGAGCGTAAGGAAGCGCGGGTCATTCGGGTAATGCGAGGTGCGGATCGTGTTGATGTTGTGACGCTTCATGAGCAAAAGGTCGGCTTTGAAAGCCGCGAGTGGTACGGTTTGCCCGTACATCGGATCGAAGTCATGACGGTTTACACCCTTGAACTTTATAGCCACATCATTTATCAGAACAGCGCCGTCCTGAGATACCTTGATGCTACGGATACCCAAATCTGTTATTACCACCTCGCCGCCACATTCTGCGATTAGCTTGTACAGATACGGCCTCTCCGCGCTCCAAAGTTTTGGTGAGTTTATCTCAAATGAAACCTTGCCGTCGCCGTTTGCGTCCAAGGTCAACTCGCCGGTATAGAGGGTCTTGCAACCGCATTGGGATACAAGCTTCAGGTTCACCGTTGCCGAGGGTGTACCCTTGGCCTCGTAGGTGATCGTCGCGTGTTCGACGCTGACGTTTTTCTGCTTGATGAAGTAATCGTTTACGCGCTTAGGCGCACGGTTAAGCAGGTACACATCGCGGAAAATGCCCGTGAAACGCCAGCAGTCCTGATCCTCGAGGTATGTGCCGTCACAGTATTTTAATACCAGCGCGGCTATGCGATTTTGTCCAGGACACAGATACTTTGTGAGATTAAACTCGGCGGGCAGGCGGCTGCCCTTTGAAAATCCGACGAACTCCCCGTTTACCCAGAGATAGATACAGGAGTTGACACCTTCGAAAACGATGTATGTATCCTTACTGTTCCAACCCTCGGGGATATTGAAGTCCTTGATATATATCCCTGCAGGGTTATCGTTAGGAACATACGGGGGATCGAATGGAATTGGGTAGTTCACATTCGTATAATGGCATAGGTCATAACCCTCGGTTTGCCAGCAGGAGGGCACGCGCATGTTGTCAAAGCCCTCGGCCGGATAGCCCTTTGCAAAGAAATTGCAGGGTACGGTGTTGATATTCTTGTGGTACTGGAACTGCCAGCCGCCGTTAAGGCTCTGATAATATGGAGATGCTTCGCGGTTGAGGTTAGCCATCGTGAGATTCTTCGGTACGCTCTCACTTGAAAAGGGGATATACCATGCCCTCGGCTGTTCCCTGTTTATCCCGGTTATCTTGGGATCTTCGTAGTAATTTTCTAAAGTCATTTTGCTCCTCCTACAATTTGTCAGTTATATGATGGGGTCAGATTCTCTTGAATGGTTTTTACCTCGTGCTCGGTTAAACCTGTGTAATCCACTATCAATTGTATCGTCGCGCCCTTTGTTAACATATTACGAGCTATTCTCTCGATACCCTTCTCGATGCCCTTCTCGATGCCCTTCTCGATGCCCTTCTCGATACCTTTCTCTATACCTTTTTCTATACCCTTCTCTTCAGCCACTTCAATCAACTTTAATTTAACCATTGCTCTGAACTCCTCCCATAATGCACTTATCTGCTCCTTATCCACTAGTTTATTTGAAAGTATGAGCATCATTGCGGCCGCCTTCTCAGCCGTTATGCGTGCATTGTCTATTTTACTGATCAAAGACAAGCCATCCTTAAGTAGTTCAACCGCGGATTTATTTTTGCTGCCGCATAATGGCAAAAAGATCAAATCCAACTCATTAATAGTTTGCCCATGTTCTATGCTACTCAATAGCTGATGATATATTTCATCAGCATTTCGTTTAGACATATCTATTATTATCGGAAAGAAGTTTAATGTTTCACCGACGAGTTGGTTATGCTTAGGTTCGGAGTGGGTGATGATGATGGTTTTGAACTCTCGTCCAAAACGTTGCCACAGGTCTACGGCGTATCCGAAGAAACGTAATAAATCCTTTGTGCTTATCTCTACCTCTTCTTCAATATGTATGCCATAATCCTTATCTGTAGCGAAGGTCATGTCCGAGAATTCAGTCTCGACATAGACTTCCTTGCGTTCGGTGCCAAGTATCTCCGTGATTATTGTATCTGTTTCGACGCCGAGGAATGCGAGCGTCTTATCTTTGAATAGCGTAAGGGCATCCTTGAATACCGCATCGTAGTTTTGATATACATCCAGATCATAATCCTTCACGCTAATCTCTTCTCTCCCATCCATACCCGAGTCCTGATTCAGGCATCCCGGCCAAGGTTGCGCCGCCATCTACGGGCAAAATCACACCGTTAATATATGCAGAGCGTTCATCCGACAGGAAATCAACAGCGCTTAGGATATCGGTGTACTCCGTATAGCGCTTAATGGGCAGCTTTTGGGAATAATCCGATTGTACAAACGGGTTGTGCTCATTAAAGAATCCATTGTGCCCAATTGCGATGCAGTTAACGCGAATTGAGTGTTTTGCGAGCTGCATAGAAATCGATTTCATGGAGCGGTGCAAGGCAGCCCCAAACGCACCCACAAGCGCATCATATTTGTACGCGCGTAATGCGTGGGTTGTAGAGATATATATGATTGAGCCCTTGGTATGGTGCTCGATCATAGTGTTCGCTACTGCCTTTGTAAACAGCAGGTAGTTTCGCCAAATCGATGCATACAGTGCATCACAGGTCATAGCCGTATCCGTGATATATCCATACGCAGGCATTTGCGTAAAGCATACGAAACAGTCGACAGCTCCCAACGCTTCAAATGCTGCGCGAGACATTGCGGAGATATCCTCCGGGCTCTCCGTGCCGTCGGTCTGTGCGGTGTAAATCTCGCAGCCCAGTTTTGCATAATGTTCCCGGGCGCAAACCAACAACCCCTCGTCGCTGCCTACAAAAAACAACTTTTGCACGGGTATATCCGTCATGGCGTGTTAAATGTGCCGTCGGGCAGACGCGTCTGCGTCCACATCGTGACACCGTCGACGCATGGATATTTGGCGGCGAGTGTTTCGTCGATGTCGATGCCCAAGCCGGGCTTGTCGCTCACATACGCATAGCCGTTTTCCAGATATGGGCTACCCGGGAACACCTCAGCGAGCCTCGGGCTTATACCGGCCCATTCCTGTATGCCGAAGTTATGAACATGCAGGTCGAGGTGGACATTGGCCGCGTGGCCGACAGGCGAAACATCACCGGGACCATGCCATGCCGTGCGTACGCCGAACTGCTCACCGAAATACGCAAGCTTTCGTGCGGGCGTAATGCCGCCGATATCGCTGATATGTACACGTATAAAATCGATGAGCCTGTTGGAGATCAGATAATCCCATTCCTTCGGGTTTACAAACAGCTCGCCCATTGCGATCGGGGTTACACATTGCTTGCGCAGGATAGCAAAGTAGTCGCTCTGCTCCGGCGATAGTATGTCCTCCAGGAAGAACAACCTATACGGCTCGAGGGCCTTTGCTAGGTTGAGCGCGTCGACGGCGGCCAAGCGCTCGTGTGTATCATGCAGCAGCTCGATATCGTAGCCGACCTTTGATCGCGCGTATTCAAACAAAGCGACGGTGTTGTTAAAGTATTCGCGTGGGTTGTAATAAACGCCGTCAGTTGAATGCGCCGGGGTGTTCATCGTTTCGGACTTGCCGCCATAGCCGCCGAATTGGAGACGAATATGCTTCACACCCTGTTCCTTAAATCGGTGCAGGTTTTCCAATACTTCGTTGAAGTCCTTACCGTCTGCATGACGATATACGGCCGCAGCCTGACGGGATTTGCCGCCCCAGAGATCATATAGCGGCATGTTCGCCATTTTTCCCTTTATGTCCCAGAGCGCCATGTCCACGCCCGATATCGCATTGTTTGTTATCGGGCCGTTGCGCCAGTATGAATTTGAATTCATCAGGTGCCAGAGGTCTTCGATATCGCAGACGCTCCTGCCCACCAATAACGGCTTTAAATACTCCTCGACGACCAAAGTGACTGCCTTGTAACGATAGATAAACGTAGCGCATCCCAAGCCGTACAAACCCGGCTCCGAGGTTAAAACCTTCACAACGGTTAGGTTGATGCCCTCGGGGGCGGTGTTTATTACGCGGATGTCAGTGATAATCACGTTTGACATACTTAACCCCTCTCGCGTAAAATACAGTGAAAGAATCTACTGAATAATACTTACAATCTGATTATATGACCCGTATATGATGCTGTCAACGATATAGAGGATCGAGGGGATCGGTTTATGGTAAGTGGCAAACGGGCGTTTGTGTCCGGGGCGAGCAGGGGTATAGGCAGGGGCCTCGCAAAGGCACTTGCAAGTGACGGCTTTGATCTGGCGTTTACATACAATACTCAGCTCGGAGAGGCACAAACCCTAAAGGAAGAGATAGAGGGGATGGGCAGGCGCGCGTTTTATTATCAGGCCTCGATGCAGGAGGCCGATGTACCGCGTCGAATAATAGCTCAGGCTATAGAGGATCTCGGAGGGATAGACGCGTGCATATGCAATGCGGGCTTGACTGTGCATAACGACATACTCACGCTAGAGGATGCGGATATCGAGTTCGCGTACAGGTTGGATTTTGCGAGCTATATCCAATGCGCCGAGGTGGCTGCGAGGCATATGATCAAAGCCGGAGTAAAAGGGGACATCGTGTTCATCACATCAACGCGCGGCTTACGCGCATATCCGGAGGACCCACTCTACGGCGGAATGAAAGCTGCGTTGAATCGCATATGCGAATCCCTCGCGCTTGAATGGTCGCGTTACGGCATACGCGTGAACTGTATAGCACCCGGAGCGACAGCCGTACGCGGCACATATACCGAAGAAGAACTCACGGCTTCGCCGTTCGCCAGGCAGATACCCGCCGGTCGCTTTGGCAGCCCCGACGAGGTTGGGGGACTGCTGAGCTATCTGCTGTCCGATAACGCCCGATATATAAACGGAACCGTCATACGGATGGACGGTGGGCTGATATTGCCCGCCGTACCGCAGGACGGTTCCGAGGAAACAGGTACACATTGGTTTGACAAAGAGTTCAGGGTCAGGAGTAGGTAGATTTATTACAGTCCGGCTTCAGTGACCACGCAGTTATGAAACAGGCGTTTTATGCGTAGGTAATCGAGTTTTTGGTCAAGGGTCGGGTGTATGGCATTGGCAAGTAACACAACAAACAGGTTTGTTTCCTTATCAACGAACAAAGAGGTACCCGTGAAGCCTGTATGCCCGAAGCTACCCTCTGAAAATAGATCTCCTGCGGCGGAGAGTGCATGGCTCTTGAGGATGAAACCGAGGCCACGGTGCTCGGAATCAAACGGCGTAAAGTTACGCATCGACAGCTCGAACATGGCCTTGGAAATGAAGCGCTTGCCCTTGTATACCCCACGCTGAGATAGCATGGTCGCGAAGTTCAGCATATCTAAAAGGTTCGAGTACACGCCCGCATTACCGGATACACCGCCCATGTGACGGCAGTTTTCGTCGTCGACGCTGATGTGTATGCCGTTTATGATCTCGGTGCTGTAGCGATTGCCCGCGACATTCGTGCCGACGGGGTTATAACATGTGGATACCATGTTCAGAGGCTCAAAGACATATTCACGAGCGAGCACATCGAGGGTCTTGCCCGATATCCTTTGCAATATATCGGCCAGTAGTATATAACCCATGCAGCTGTAGTTTACAGCCGTGCCCGTTTTGCATACGAGTTCGCTGTCCATGATAAGATCGATCGGAACCTTGCCCGGATGCTTGTCAAAGCGTATGGACGGGTGCAGGCCGGAGGTATGCGTCATCAGATCCGCTATCGTAATCTCGGCCTTGTCCCTGGGGTTTTCATAAAACACCGATAGCGTATCGTACAGCCCAAGGCGGCCTGTTTCTATAAACCGCAGTGCGATCATCGTGGTCGAGACGATCTTTGAGATTGACGCCATGTCATAGAGCGTGTCCATGTCTGCGGGCTTGATCTCAGGCGTAACGATTCTGTTGCCGTATACGCAGGTATATAAAACCCTTTCGCCCTGACCAATGCCGAGCGCAAACGATGGGAATATCCCGTCATCGACCCCTTTTTTCAAAATATCGGTGGATGCTGTAAACATTGTCCCGTGCCTCCTTTTGGGTAAAATCCCAAGATTTTGTTTGACGTATTGTATAGCAAAATAAATAAGGAGTAAATGGCGGCAATCCAAATATAAGGAGGCGTATATGTTGAAACAAAAATGTACAGGTCTTGTGTTAAACCTTTTTGCGCTTTTACTCGCGACAACATTGTCTTTAAGCATAACCACAAATGCTTTCGCGGCGGGCACAGGATCCAAGACCATCACAACAAAGTCTACACAGACTGTTCAAGTAAAGACGGCATCCGAGGCCGACAAGGCGTTTGCGAAGGCACTTTCATCATTACAGAGCCCCGTCACGTTCAAATCGACTGAGGGGTTAAACCTTATAAAAACCCTGGATGCGTACATCGAAAAGACACCGGATATCAATATCAATGGCTACGAATGCGAATACGCGGGCAATACATACACATTCACATTCCTTTATTACGATAGTGAATTCGTTTTGGGAGCACTTAAGAAGGGCAGTCCGGATGGGCTTACCGATAAGGGAAAGTACATATACAAGGAAGTCAGCCGCATTATACCCGAAATCATCGGCGAGGATATGACGGACTACGAAAAGGCCAAGGCCGTACATGATTATCTGGTGTTGAATACGGCGTACGACGAGGAGAATTTTAGAAAAGCTACGATACCGCCGGAAAGCTACACCGCATATGGCTTATTCAAAAACGGTGTGGCCGTATGTCAGGGCTATACCGAGGCGTTTAAACTAATGATGAACTATCTCGGTGTGGAGACGATGGCTGTCAGCGGCACGGCGGACGGCATAGATCATATTTGGAACAAGATCAAACTCGACGGTGAGTATTACAACATAGATGTGACGATGGACGATCCCGCTCCGGACCGCGAAGGGCAAATATCTTACGCGTATTTCAATGTGACGGATAAGATGCTCTCGAACGATCACATATGGCCCACAGACGCCTATCCGAGTGCGCAGGCCACTGACTATTACTACTACAACTATGAGGTCAAGGCATCAAGTGCGGCAACCGTAGACCAACTAACGGATATCTTAACCGCATCCCTCAAAGACAGACAAACGGAGCTGACGGTATTATTAGGCTTTGAGGGCACATCGAACGGCTTATCGGGTGCAATGAAAAAAGCCGCTAAGTCGTTAAACTTAGGGCTTTCATATAATTGTTCGGTTTCCGGTAATGTCGCTACGTTTACTGTCGAATATCAATAATTACAGGATATGCTTGTCAATCGTGCCCACAAGATCGGCGATCTCAGGCTTTGAGAGCTGGTCCGTGGCGCCAAGTGACTGGCCCTTTAGCTTTAGCTCCGGGCTGATCATAGACGAGAATATGATAACGGGGAGCACATTCAAGTGATCGTCCTCACGAATAAGCTTTAATAAACGGTGACCATCCATTTCGGGCATTTCGATATCCGTGATTACGCAGCAGCAGTAATCCGTGATCGGCTTGCCCGTTTTTTTGTAGTCGTTGAGCTTTTCCCAAGCCTCCAGGCCATTTTCGCAGCAGGTTACGTTTACGTATCCGGCCTGGTGGAAGCAGTCGAGCATCAGGCGCTCGAGCAACCTGGAGTCCTCTGCTATTAAAATGGGCTTTGTAATCTTGTCGCGCGGGCCCATTGCCTCTACGGATTTTACATCGATGCTCGTCGATGGAGAGATGTCGGCAAGAATCTTTTCAAAATCGATGATCGTAATCAGACGCCCGTCATAGCGCGCGATACCGGTGGCCATGCCATCGTCTCCGCCGTAGATCGTTGTGTCGGGCTTTTCGATGTCCTTCCATGAGATACGATAGATGTTTATGACCGAGTGCACATGAAATGCCGTATAAGTTTTATTGAAATAGGTGATGATGAGGATGTCCTTTTCGGGGGCCTCTGAGTCCTCCAGACCCAAGTACTTGGCCAGGTTCACGACCGTATGGATGCGATCACGCGGCTTAAATATGCCCTCAACATAGGGATTGGCGTTTGGCATGGGGGTAATACTTTTGTCATAACGCATAATCTCCTGCACTTTCGAGACATTAATGCCGAAATGCCTGTCCAATATCGTAAATTCCATTATTTCGA
>CAYURR010000093.1:0-11535 GCA_964446745.1 uncultured Defluviitaleaceae bacterium
ATGCGATCGATCCCAAGATGAAACGCTAAAACGGTAACACTTAACGGAAAGGAGAAAAATTATGGCAAATAAAGTCATTGAATATAAAAATCTAAAGACTTACTTCTATGGCGATAACGGTGTAGTGAAGGCCGTAGACGATGTAAGCTTTTATGTAAACGAGGGAGAAACCCTCGGTATAGTCGGAGAATCAGGTTGCGGAAAAAGCATCACCTGTATGTCTACAGTTCGTCTTGTAGAAACCCCTCCGGGACGCTATGAGGGCGGACAGATTCTGTTTGATGGTAAGGATATGCTTAAGATCTCGGATGACGAGATCCGTGATATTAGGGGTAACAAGATATCATTTATCTTCCAAGAGCCTATGACCTCGTTGAACCCGGTCTTTCGTATCGGTGATCAGATAGGCGAAGCGTTGATCCTACATAGGGGCATGACAAAAAAGGAAGCCTTGGCCGAGAGCGTACGTATGCTCGAACTCGTCAAGATACCGAATCCCACTAAGGTCGTGAACGATTTCCCATTCGCGCTGTCCGGAGGCATGCGTCAACGTGTAATGATCGCTATGGCTTTGGCCTGTGAACCAAAACTCTTAATAGCAGACGAACCGACAACCGCGCTGGACGTAACGATACAAGCACAAGTGCTGGATCTCATGAACGAGCTTAAATCCAAGACGGAGACATCGATCATATTCATCACGCATGACCTCGGTGTCATTGCCGAAATGTGCGACCGCGTCATGGTCATGTACGCCGGTAAGGTTGTCGAGACCGCAAGTGTATCTGACCTGTTTAAGAATCCGAAGCACCCATATACACAAGGCTTATTGAACTCAAAACCCGATATGCACACTAGCGATACGAGGCTTAAGGTAATACCGGGTAATGTTCCCGACTTGAATAACAAGCCGTCGGGCTGTCCGTTCCATCCGCGCTGCGAAAGAGCAATGGATATATGTAAAACAGGTTTCCCAGCTGAGACGACGGATGGCAGCACAACCGTAGCGTGCTGGCTGTACGCTAAGTGATGAGAGGACGGTGAACAGATTGAGCGATGCAATGATAAAAGTAAGAAATCTTAAGAAGTATTTTCCGATAAAGTCCGGCGTATTTCAAAAGACCGTAGGACATACAAAAGCAGTAGACAATGTCTCGTTTGACATACAAAAAGGAAAGGTTCTGGGTATCGTAGGCGAATCCGGCTGCGGAAAATCCACGCTCGGGCGCACGATATTGAGGCTTTTGGATGCGACAGAGGGTTCGGTCGAATACAACGGCAAGGACATCTTTAAGCTGAACAAGGCCGAAACGAAAAAGTTACGTACAAAGATGCAGATTATTTTCCAGGATCCCTATAGCTCTTTGAACCCGCGCCTACCTGTATATGAGATCGTCGGCGAGGCTATGCTCGAACACAAGCTCGTACGCAACAAGCGTGAAATGATTGATAAGGTCGTCGATATTATCGGCAAATGCGGGCTGTTTCCAGAGCAAGCCAATCGATATCCGCATCAGTTTTCGGGCGGACAGCGTCAGCGCATCTGCATAGCGCGCGCACTTGCGATTTCACCCGAATTCATCGTCTGTGACGAGGCCGTTTCCGCACTCGACGTTTCTATACAGTCGCAAATCATTAATCTGTTAAAGGAAGCCCAAGAGAATTTCGGGCTCACATATATGTTCATAACACATGACCTCTCTGTCGTGAAGTTCATAAGCGACGAGATCGCTGTCATGTATCTGGGCGAGATCATTGAAAAAGGCACAAAGGCCGATATCTTTTCATCCCCTCTTCATCCGTATACAGAGGCACTGCTCTCTGCAGCACCATCGTTCGATCCGGATGAACGCGACAAGAAGCGTCGTATCATTTTACAGGGTGATATCCCCTCCCCGGCCAATCCACCATCGGGCTGCCGTTTCCATACGCGTTGCCCATATGCAAAGGATGTTTGTAAGCAACAAAATCCCGAATATAGAGAGATAACGCCAAATCATTATGCGATGTGCCATAAGGTTAATGGAATCATATAAGTATGGGAGGATTTTCTATGCAAAAGGGTAAGATTGGTGTTCAAACGTTCCCGCTTGCACAGATGGTGGGACAGATAGGGGTATACGAGACCTTTAAAAAGGTTTCAGAAGTAGGGTTTCATTGTATCGAGCCATCGATGATACCGATGACGCCCGAGAATGTTGCCGACATGAAAAGGGCATGCGAGGACTTTGATATAAAGATCGCGGCTTTATCCGCTGATCTGGAGCCGATGGTTCCCGGGCAGCCGGGATCGTTTCTCACTACTGACTTTGATAAATATGTAAGCGACTGCAAGACCCTCGATTGCAAATATCTGCGTATAGGCATGATGCCGCCGATGTTTATGACGAGTTTGGAGCTCGCGATGCAATTCATACAACGCTGTGAGGATATGGCCAAACGCTTGAACGAGCATGGTATCGCACTCTATTATCACAACCACCATGTGGAATTCGTAAAATACGACGGCAAATACCTGCTCGACATCATCCGCGACAACACAGAGTACCTCGGTTTTGAACTTGATGTACATTGGATACAGCGCGGGGGCGAAAACCCGGTGTCCTTTATCAAGGGCTACAAGGGCCGTTTAAAATTGCTGCACCTGAAGGACTACCGTATCGGCACATTAAAAATGCCCGAAAATCCATCGGATATCCAGGCGTTCTTTGCAGCTTTTAATGAGGTAGTGCAATTCGCCGAGGTCGGCGAGGGATCCCTTCCGATGAAGGAAATCATCGAGACAGGCCTTGAGTGTGGCAGCGAATACTTTATCGTAGAGCAGGATATGCCATACGAGCGTGAGGTATTCGAATGTATGAAGATCAGCAAGGAAAACCTTGAGAAGATGGGCTTTGGAGATTGGTTCTAAGCCAATTCTCTAATACCCTGCCTTCATATCCACGACATGCTCGAGGGCCTCACCGGATACATAACGCTTTAGATTGTCTAAGAAGATGTTGACGATATAATCGCATGTGAGCGCCAGCGAGGTTGTGCCCGATACATGCGGTGTTATAAAACAATTTTTGGCTGACCAAAGAGGATGATCGTTAGGTAATGGCTCCGGAACAGTCACATCGAGTACAGCACCACCGAGCTTGTTATTATCTAAAGCTTCTACCAAGGCGTCTTGATCTATTGCCGAACCCCTGCCTACATTCATCAGTATCGCAGAGGACGGCATCAGACCAAGGCGCCTTTTGTCTATGATGTGCTGCGTCTCATGTGTAGACGGCAAGCAGAGTACAACCGCGTCGGCATCAGAAATAGCTATATCAATCTCCTCTGATGTATATAGAGCCGAAAGGTAATCTGGCTTTAGGGCTCTGTTTCTCTTCACTCCCCTAACCTCTGCGCCTAATGCATGCATACGTTTCGCGAAGTTTGTGCCGATATCACCCATGCCTATGACAGTGATCTTGCTACCGTAAATCGATCGTATCGGTGTCTTTTGAATCCACTGCGCATTGTCATGGCCGTGTACATAGTATGGCATATGCCTGAACATCATCAACAACGTGCATATCAGATGCTCCGAAATCGTTACGCCGAATGCGCCTGCAGCATTTGTGAGCACCGTGTCCGGGTTTGCATAGAGAGACATATCGGCAAAGCCCTCCACACCCGCAAAGCTACATTGAAACCAACGCAGGTTATGAGCTAATGATAATAAATCCGGTTTAATAAATCCGAAGATGATCTCGCAATTACGAACGACACCTGATGCGTTGTCATCATTTGGGAGTTGTACGACATTGTAGCCGTGGTCATTTGCTATGCTTTGAATTTTCTCTGCATATCCCTCATTAAGCACATCATTTAATGCAAGACCGATCGTTTTGGTGGTGTATGTATCCATAGGCTCTCCTTTTCAAATAATAAAAAACCCCTACCACCGGACGCGTATGGATTTACTCCGTGCGTACCCGTGGTAAGGGTTTAATGTTACGTCCGCTTATTGATAGTCTTAATCTACCGGAAAGGGTTAGTTAAACTTACGCTTGCGAGCCGCTTCTGACTTCTTTTTACGTTTAACGCTTGGCTTATCGTAATGCTCTCTTTTACGCACCTCACCCATTATACCGGCTTTCGCACAGCTTCTTTTAAAGCGTCGAAGAGCGCTATCCAAGGTTTCGTTATCTTTTACTTTTACCTCTGACATGAATTTCCCTCCCTCCGGCACAATCCCTTGCTTAGTTATAATACACAAATATGTGGCTTGCGTCAACTTAAAATAGTGAACAGTTCATAATACAGTTATTATGCCATGTTTTTACGGTTGTATGCGGTGATTATGTATATCATGACCTGTGATTTGATAGGCTCTGAAGGAATTTTTCTATGCGGCTCAAAGCGGTCTTTATATTCTCGATCGAATATGCGTACGAACAGCGTATAAACCCCTCACCGCTCGCGCCAAATGCGCTGCCGGGTACAACAGCCACCTTTTGATCGTACAGGAGCCGCGTGCAAAATTCCTCTGAGCTCAACCCAGTGCTCTGTATTGACGGGAACACATAGAACGCACCGAGCGGTTCAAAGCATTCCAAGCCCATGCTGCGGAAGCCCTCTACGATAACCCTACGTCTTTGGTTGTATTCATTACGCATACGCTCGACAGATGGCATACCGTTTCTCATGGCCTCTATGCCTGCGTACTGGGCCACCGTAGGCGCGCACATCACAATATATTGGTGTATCTTTATCATCGCGTTGATGACGTCAGCGGGGCCGCAAGCGTAACCAAGTCTCCAGCCTGTCATCGAGAACGCTTTCGAAAAACCACTCACTATAACTGTCTTATCATACATACCGGGTAGGCTCGCTATGCTAATATGTTCACCCTCATATGTCAGCTCCGCATATATCTCATCACTGATGACTAGAATGTCATGCTCTCTGAGTACCGCCGCGATCTGTTCGAGCTCGGCCTTTGGCATAATCGCACCTGTCGGATTGCTCGGATAACCCATCAGTATCGCCTTTGTACGCGGTGTGATATGTGAGAGTATTTCCTCGGGCGTGAGGCGAAATTGATTCTCGGCCTTAGTGGATATCGATACAGCTACACCTCCGGCCATGTTTATACAGGGCACATAGGGTACAAAACATGGCTCGGTCACGAGCACCTCGTCACCGGGTTCTATGATAGCTCTGAACACAAGGTCGATAGCTTCGCTGCCGCCTACTGTTACGATCGTCTGCTTTAGCGGATCGTAATCGACACTAAAGCGTGCGGACATATATCGAGATATTTCATTTCGCAGTTCTGTTAGTCCCGGGTTTGAGGTATATATTATCCCGCCGCGTTCGAGACGGAATATAGCCTCCTCACGGATATTCCACGGCGTATGGAAGTCTGGCTCACCGACACCTAGTGAAACAACACCCTGTAATTGCTGAGCCACGTCAAAGAACTTCCTGATACCCGAGTACGGCATATCCTGTATCTTCTGTGATACAAAACTCTTACTCATGGCGATACAAGCATCCTCTCGTCGGATTTCACGTTATGTTCGAGGATAACGCCATGGTCCTTATATTTCTTGAGCACAAAATGCGTCGCCGTGCTCAGCACCGACTCGAGCGGTGAGAGCTTATCCGAAACAAAGTGTGCGACCTCTTTGATGTTATTGCCCTCGACGAGTACCGTGAGGTCAAACCCCCCCGACATGAGGTACACCGCCCTAACCTCGTCAAACTTGTATATGCGTTCGGCGATCTTATCAAAGCCCATACCGCGTTGCGGTGTTACCTTTACCTCTATGAGCGCGGTTACAAACTCACGCTCTGTTTTATCCCAGTTTATAAGCGTATGAAAGCCGCATATGGTCTGATCCTGCTTCATCTCATCGATCAGCTGCTCTACCTCAGCAATGCCTATGCCGAGGCGTATAGAAATCTCTGATGCGCTTAGGCGGCTGTCACCCTCCAAAAGCTCCAATATATCTAACTTAGTGCTCGATAGTCTCATTATATCCCTCCATAAACTCATTTCATTTTGTTAGCTTGTCGGTAATGTCTCTACAAGACCGGTTACAAGATTGTCGAATTTGCCTTTATAGGCACATATCCATGCGGGCGCAAAGCCCGCTCGATGTGCCACCCGCTGCGATGCTATATTGCTCGAGGCCGTACCGTAATACGGCACATAATCCCGTTTCAATATCTCCAGCGTCAGCCAATTCACCAAATATGCACCAAGTCCATAATGACGATACTCAGGCAACACATTCATGCCGACCTGCCACATCTTAGCACAGTCATTGCTTGCACCGGCTATGCCAACGATCTTATCGTGATACATAGCTACTGCAGCCAGTACATCAGGCCGTGGATGATTGATGTTGTATTGTATCGCATATTCAAACCCCTCATACTGGTACAGGTCGTGTATACGTTCGTTTTCCATGAGCTCATATGTAAAACCATTCGGAGTAGCTATCGGCTTAATGTTAGCTAAATCAGGCAGATAATAAAGGCTATGCCCGTATACAAACGGCAATGAAAAGGCCTCGTCCCTGTTTTTTCCATTCATCTGCTGTACAGCGATGGGCAATATATCGTCTGTGGCAGATACAATGATCGCATTGCCCATCGATAGCATCTCGAAATGAGCGTTGCCTCTCGGAAAGGGTCGCCTACCGGGGTTATCGATTGCTTTGGTAAAAACAAAACTATCCTTCTCACCGTCGAGATCTTCTACAGAGCAATTTAAGTCTATCGCAAGTTGTGTTTTTACGATATCGAGCAGCTCTTTCTGTGTCACTGTATCACCCCGCTGAGTTTATTTGTATGAAACCGTTTGCGAATGTTTGCGTATTCGTTATAGACACTTTCGAAGAGCTCAAAATCCGAAACGCTAAAGTGCTGTCGGTATCTGAAAAATTGGCCTATATCGGCTATTAAATGACCCGTGCAGGCATACTCCCAGTCGACGATGTAAACTTTATCATCATTGGTTACAAGCATGTTTGCGGGTTTGAAGTCACTATGAATGAACGCTTGATAACGATTTATCTCCGGCATCAATTCGCGTCGGGCACTTATATATTCGTAAACATAAAATACTCTGTCAGACTTGCTTATATGAAATAGAAAGTCCAGAAGTTTGACCCTACTCTTTACGAGTAAATGCGGCATGCTCGTTATTAAATTCGTTTGCATCCGTTACCCTTAGCAAGAGCTTACCCTTGCTTGTATCTAGCCTCCATGTATCTGATGCACACATAGCTGATGAAACGGATTGCAACGCGCGAGTATAAGCCTTTCAACTCTGCTGCCAATCGGCGTAAATTGTTGCTGAACCACATCAAACCCGATCTTTAGTTGCTCCGGTGTGAGCTTAACCGCTATCGCCGTATGCGGAACCCATTGATATGGCATATAGTGCCCGAAATCCCCCACATCAGCGATCTGTGACATCGCTCGATTAACGAGTTCACAAGAGCGCTGTAGATACTCATTCAACACCGGTGCAAGGAACAACACATGCGGATTGAATATTCCGATGGAAGCCCAGAATACCTCCCCGCATGTAATCTCATCAGCACAGCGTTCAAATTCACTTTTTATCCGTTCCTCGTCATCCGATCTATACATACCTATGGTCAAGTGTGGCGGTATCCCCACATCCGTCATATAGCTATTGCCGGTACATATCGCAACATCTGTGATTAGGGTTTGAATCCTTTGTTCCGTAGTATTGTCAAAATAGAACACCACAGCATAGTCCATCTGCTCAGCTTCTTTCTACGTCCCGGCTATCTTAAGCTCCGGCAATCTTAAGCCCCTTTATCAATATTGACGGCATGCCTACTGTACCGCTGCCGCTCGGCAACCCAAACCTCAGATCGTTACCGACCGCTGTAATGTTTTTCAGCAATTCATAAAAATTACCCGACACCGTGATCTGCTCAACGGGATGTACGCGCTTGCCGTTTTCGATCAAATATCCGGCTGCGAGCAGCGAGAAGTCACCGGATACCGCATTCGTACCCGCATGCAGACCGTTCAGCTCTGTTATATATATGACGCTATCCAGTGACTGTATAGCATCGGCGATAGGCTTGTCGGACGGCACAATGTAGAAATTGGTGCATGAGGTTTCCACAGGAGCACGAAAGCCAGACTTAAAGCCGTTACCTGTACTCGTACGGTTTTCCTTTTCGGCTGACTTTAGATTATATAACATGGTCTTCAGGATACCGTTTTCGATTATGGCCTTGTTTTGAGTAGCTACACCCTCTGAGTCAAAGGGCACGCTGCCTAAGCATACTGTATCAAGGCCCGACACAACCCCATCATCACGCAGTGTCACGATATCGCTTGCTATCTGTTCGCCCTTTTTACCCTGCAGCAAAGAAAAGCCCTTCTGTGCACGATCCGCAAAGAACACTCCCGCAAACGTGCCAAAGAAATCCGTTGCGGATTCGCTGTCGAACACGACATTGTATTCCCCTTTTGCTACGGAGCTCGCGCCGAGATAGGAGAGAGCCTTGTCTACGGTAGATTTGGCGAGCTCATCCGGTGAAAATGCATCTATGTCCTGTCCCTGCCAGATATCATAGGCAAGCTTGGTAACGCCATTTTCCTCCACGCGTACCCCTGCGATTGCATACATGAAGTTCGACTTGTGTGAGAGGTTCAAGCCGTATGAATTCGCAATCGTGCAATCTCCATCTACGCTTCCGAATAGGCAATAATCGACAGACTTTACACGTGCATCATAGGCCTTTGCAGATATTTCAAGAGCTTTAGCAAGTTCAATCTTACGCGCGGCCGAGATCGCATTCATTGCCTCAGAATATGTATCGGCCTTAGGATATGCATCGTCACCGTCCGCACTACCCTTATACAGCTTTTCAAACTCGTCTGATTCTATCAATCCCGCGTTATCAGATGCGTTTTTTAGCAGGCTATCGATGATCTGTTCGTCAGCCTTTGTCGCATACGCATACCCCATCCTGCCGTTGTAAGTGCCACGGAAGCATATCCCTGTATGTCCCGCATTCTTATATTCCTTTATTTCGCCCTCGAAGATGCTGACGCTGAAGCTCTCGCCCTCGGACACATATATTTCGCTATCGGTAAAGCCATAAGCCTTTGCGGCATCAAATAAGCTGCGACTGAAATCGTTTATATTATTATCCATATATATCCCCCTTACTTCCTGCCGCCGACGAGTATCTCTTTTACACGAATCGTGGGCTGTCCTACGTTTGTGGGCACAGAGCCGCTTATCGAGCCGCACATACCCTGCTCCTGATAGAGATTATCCGCAATCTTATCAATATCCATCAATACCTGACCACCCTTGCCGATCAATGTCGCGCCCCTGACAGGTTCTGCGATCTTGCCATTCCTGATTATGTACGCCTCCGTGACTGCGAAATTAAACTCGCCGGTCGCGGGTTGTACAGAACCGCCGCCCATCTTTGCAGCATATAGGCCGTATTCGGTGTCCGCTATGATGTCCTCGTGCTTATCCGTGCCCGATGCGATAAATGTATTCGTCATACGTGAGGTCGGTGCATATAAATACGACTGCCGTCTCGAAGAGCCCGTGCTCTCCATCCCCATCTTCTTGCCGTTTAGGCGATCCACCAAATATGTCTTTAATATCCCATTCTCAATCAATACATTCTTGCGTGAGGGTGTGCCCTCGTCATCTACATTTATAGACCCCCAATAATTAGGTACCGTGCCGTCATCTATGGCAGTCACGATCGGAGAGGCAATCTGCTGACCGAGTTTGCCGCAAAACTCCGAGGCCCCCTTTGCAACCGAGGTCGCCTCGAGGCTATGCCCGCAAGCCTCGTGGAATATGACACCGCCGAAACCGTTTCCGATCACAACGGGCATTTTGCCACCCGGGCAGAGATCGGCCAGCAACATCTTGACGGCTATCTCGGCCGAGTCCTTACCGAGCTTATCAAAATCTAAACTGTCTACAAACTCATAGCCCTGCATAGCACCGGGGCTAAAGGAACCTGTTTGCTTTTCCGCATCAGATGAAGCTACTGCAGACACCGCCACACGCGTGCGCACACGCCTATCCGTTACCCAAAGCCCTTCAGAGTTTGCAATCAACACATCTTGCACATGGGCTCTGTATGAGCCGTTCGTCTGCGTGACACGCTTGTCGTACGCATATGAGGCAGCGGCAGCACGCTTTAAGCATTCGACTACATGCTTATTGTCGCCATCCGTTGGCAATATGGCTATGTTATGTATGTTACCTGCCTTGCGGCAGTCGAAGGTAATCGTATCATTGGCTCCGACTTTACCCCGTGCGGATACCGCAGCAGCGGCTTGCTTTGCGATCTTTATGAGATTGTCGCGCGAGGTGTCGTTCGTATATGCATATATCGCCCCGAAACCATCGAAGATACGTATACCACAACCGTAATCGATACCCCATTGCGCGCTCTCAACCTTTGAGTTTGTCATCACGATGCCGTTCTCCTCGGTATTCTCGACAAATATCTCGGCGAAGTCCCCACCTGTCGATAATGCCGCTGTCAATACATCGGCAACGATGTTCCTGTCCAACATAAATTAATCCCCTTTCATGTCTCCGCTTTTTCCTGAAAACAGCCTGCGCATATTATACTCATTGCCAAAGGCTACGACGATATCGTCCTTCTGTAATATTGTATCGCCCGTTATAGGCTCAACAAGCGCTCCATGACGTTTAATAACCAGTATCTGTATGTCAAACCCGTTTTTAAGGTTAGTGTCTTGTAAGCAAACATTTTCAAACATTTTATCTATATATGTGAGAGAAATAGAGGCCATGACCTTATCGCCGTATGCGTCTATCAACACAAACGAGTTGGTTTCGCGCCCGAACATGATCCTGTGACCCAAAGCCTCGATCATACGGTCAAAGTTTGTTTTCATAGATGGGAAACGAACCATGAGTATTGCGAAAAAGCCTATAACGATGAATACGATTGCGACCGAAATCATTTGGTTCAACTGAGCCCTGTTTAACTCTAAGAAGATATTTACGATGAGCGATACGATAACAACGGTAAAAGCGTATCCGAAGATGATCGTAACGCGCGCGAGCTTTCGGCGTATCAGCGACATGGCTATGAGCTCACTCTCCGAAGTCGTAAACCCTGTGCTCGTCAATAGCGAAATCACTTGAAAGCGGGCCTTTTCTTCGGTCATTCCCGTTAAACGGAATAAAACGGTAAAGATTTCGATAATGATGACGTAAGCGATGATGAACACGGTAACCAAGATGATATATCCGGCCATATATACACCCCCATTTTAAGTAGTATACATTAGTCAGAATGATTATGTAAAGGATTCGCTGGAAGGATTCGTCATAAAATTGACTCTATGGTGCAAATCCGTTACAATGCATGGATAATAGGCGAGTAAAACAGACTGTCGCGCAAGATCAAGCGTTTTCGCTTCGACTTGTGAGGAAAGTCCGAGCTCCGCAGGGCAAGGGTGCCGGCTAACGACCGGTGG
>CAYURR010000094.1:0-11500 GCA_964446745.1 uncultured Defluviitaleaceae bacterium
CCGTATTTCTGTTATTCAATAAAGGCCAAGATACTTTTGACCGACAAGGATGACATGGAATCGGCGTTTATTTTTAATTCATTGGATGTTAAGAAACATCTGCTGATCCCGCATGATTTTGGTATAGGGGAGCTGTTTGACCGCTGCTTAAACGAGTCTGAGAACAGGAAGAGCGGCTTCATCACGATGATAAACAGCGCGATCGTACAGATATTGACGATACTGGCGCGTGAGATCAACGAGAACCCGTCTGCGGATTACAGCGTAAAGGAAAAGTTTAATGTGTACGATCGGCTCGGCAACGAGCTCATAAAGGCGATAGACGGCTCGGACATAACGGATCTGAGTGTACAGAATATATCCGAGCGCATGTGCATGAGCGCAAAACAGGTACAGCGTATTGCGAAGCTGCAGTTCGGTGTGACGTTAAAGCGGTTAATCATGCAACGCAAGGTCGAGTACGCGAAGGAATTGTTGAAGGACCCGCTTGTGAGCATTCCGGAGGTCTCAGAGAGGCTCGGTTTTACAAACGAATACTATTTCAATCGTTTCTTTAAGCAAATGGAGGGTCTGCCTCCGGGCAGGTACCGGCGCAGCCTGAAATCTGCTAACAAGAACGAGGTAAAATTGTAGCATGAAATTGTTATATGAACAATTGCACAGAGGCTTCAACGGTGTTACAATCACAATCGATACAAACGCGGCGTAGAGCGCCTGATGACAATCAATGGGGAGAGAGAACATGAGCAGTCAGCTGGAATTGTTTAAGGCAACCATGGCACATGAGCAACACGGAGCATTTCTGTACAAAGCTGATTTTATTAAGGATCTGGAAGAAAGGCTCAGAAAGCATGTAGGTATCCCGGACAACATAGGAACGGGCGAGTATTTCGGTATGTTTGAGCCTGTACACGTAGGCTTAAAGGCACCCGCGGACTTAAAGCCCGTGGACTTTTCGGGTTATTTCAAGGATATAGAGATACCCGAGTGCGCATACATAAACGGCATAGGCGTACTGGAGATACCGGGCAGCGCATATCATTTCACGCGTTTTCTGAGCCCGCTGCGTAACTGCACTACTGTGAAGGAGATCGAGAGCTTCGCGTATCCGAATGTAGACGGTTACTCGGACGCGCATATTAAGGCCATTGTCGACGATGCACATAAAAACGGCAGGGTCACTTGCACAAACATCGTGCATATGTATGAGGAGGCTTGGCAGATACGCGGATACACCGAGTTCCTGATGGACATGATGGACAATCCTGAGGTCTGCGAGTTCATACTCGACAAGATTATGCACCGTAATATCCTAAAGGCTGAGGCCGCTGCAAGGGCCGGTGTGGATTACCTGATAACCGGCGACGATGTAGCCAATCAACGAGACATGATGTTTTCTCTGGATGTCTGGAGACATTTCATCAAGTCACGCTGGGCAAAGGTATATGCGGCTGCTCGTGCGATCAAGCCCGACATCCAGATCTGGTATCATAGCTGCGGCATGATAGAAAAGATCATACCGGAGCTTATTGAGATCGGCGTTACGATATTGAACCCGATCCAGACCGAGTGCATGGACCCCGTTGAGCTCAAGCGCAAATTCGGTAAGCAGCTCGTATTTGACGGCTCGATAGGCACGCAGACGACGATGCCGTTCGGCACCCCGGACGAGGTTAAACGCGTCGTGGCTGAACGCAAAAAGACCCTCGGCTATGACGGCGCGTTGATCATTTCACCGACGCATGTGCTCGAACCCGAGGTACCGATCGAAAATATCCTGGCGTTTGTAGAGGCATGTAGAGAAAATTAAACAGAGGCTTAACGAAAGGCTCGTAATAAATATGAGAATGGATACATTACTTAGCTCCGTCCAAATGGATAACGACGAGACGTTGTGCGGAGCTTAATCAGGGAAAATAACCCGAGGTTCGTCGGTAATAATGGCAAAAAAGGCTCGGATATACCGGGCTTGGGTTAGTGTTGCCATTTTACCGACAAAAAAATGATTAAGTATGGGCTGCGGCGATTTCGTCCGCGGCCTTTTTGATTCTGGAGGGCCGTACATCGTTACGGCCCTTTTTATATTTAGAGGAGGAAATGGGTATGGATTATGCTATTAAACAGGTAACGGATGAGAGCACATTGGATCGTGTACTCGCGTTTGCGGGGGTAATGTTTCCCAACGCGGAGCAAATAAGCACAGGCGAGTATGCGCGCGAGAAGTGGGTAAAGCGTATGCAAGAACACAGCGATCTGATGCTCTATGCGGAGGCGGACGGTAACATCGTCGGCATAGTGTTCGGCAGGATCGAGGAAAACGGCAATGTGACAGTCGGGCCGGTTGCGGTAGACGGGAGTTTTGGAAAACGCGGCATAGGTAGGGAGATGATGTTATTGCTCGAAAAACACGCAATGTATCGGAATGTACCCATAATGGTCTTGGGCTCTGTAGAGGGTGCGGAAGGCTTTTATAAGAAATGCGGGTATACGGTGCTACCGGAATATACGGAGCAGACGGTGTTTATAAAACATATCGGTGACGGCAGCTACGGGAAGCACGCGATGTTATGGGATTGGGGCGGTCACGACCGGTCACCGGACCATGAATACTGGATGGGTTATGCGTTAAAGTACGGCAAGAACGTATTGATACCGTTCTGTGCAACAGGGGAGTCCGCTGCGTACATGGCCGAACGCGGTTTAAATGTTACCGCGGTTGATATTACGCCCGAGATGATTGACGAAGGCCGTAAACGCTTCGGGCATATAGAGGGCATTAGGTTCGTGAATGCGGATGTAAGGGGTTTTCAGTTAGACATTGAGCCTGTGGATTTTTGTTATATGGTCGACATGGGACATCTGCATACGATAGATGATGTAAAGAAGGTGCTGTCGGTCATCAATGCTCATATGCGTAACGGAGCGGGGCTCGTGATCGAGATCGGGCTACCGAGCAAGACAACGGAATATTATCCCCCCGAAACCTTTATTCCGATGAAGCAGGTATATCCGGGTAAAAAGGTATGGAAGGTCGGCGACACGAAGATAGACGCCGAATCTCGCCGCACATATATATCACAGACGATATTTGTCGAGGATGAAAATGGCAAGATCGAGCAGTTTGACCATTCGTTTTACTTACAGGCCTACAAACGTGAGGAGTTGATAGGCGCATTGACAGAGTGCGGGTTCGAGATTGTGCATGAGTATAAAAATCGAGAGAAAGAGCAATGGGATGGAGAAGGGTTTTGGATCGTAGAGGCGATTAAACAATAGGAGGAAATAGGTATGGACAGACAGGCATATGAGAGGATAAAGGCATCCGCGAGCGGGTTTGTATACAGCTCGTTCGAGTACACGGTTTATGAAATCGTGGAGCATTATCTAATCCTACGCGAGGATGAACAGGCGATATTTGCATATGGGGAAAATAAAGAGGCAGGCTTGTATGAGCTGCGCTTCGCGGTGAATGCAATAGAAACGTTGATTGATATGATCTCGACATTGCCCAAGGATACGTTGATCACGATGGTCCCTGTGGCATATAAGGAGAGGCTCGTCGAATTGGGTTGCGAGGTGTATGGCGAGTTACAGGATTATTGGATAGACGATCTGGAAAATGTCATCAAGGTTGAAAGGGCATTAGAACCGGGTCATGAGATAGGTTTTATAAACACACACGAATATCAAGTCGCGTCTTTTATTACACAGTCTGTTAGGTTTCAGAGTAGGGAGTTTCATGGTGAGAGCCCGGAATGGATAGAGGCATGGGCGAGTGGCGAGGAGGCCAATGCAAAGGCAGGCGGCGCGAGTGACTGTAATGTCTTCGTGTATAGAATAGACGCAGAACCGGTCGGTGTTTTGTGTGTCGCGCTGTATGGACACGACAGCCCCAAAGGTACGATTGTATGGATACGCGAGATAGCGGTTAGGCCCGAGCATCAGGGTCGTGGGATAGGACGTGCGCTGATGAATTGCGCATTGGACTATGGAAAATCGAAATCGGCAAAGCGCGCGTTCCTGATGGCCGATAATTGTAATATGAACGCGATCGGACTGTATAAAAGCATCGGGTTTATGCCTAAGGTCGATGATATGCAGCTCGATATGCTGATCAAAAAGGGGACGCAGGAATATCAACAACACGATAAGGAGAATACAAATGGATAAAAGATGGGGTCAAGTATATCTCGGTGTGATGGTAGATATGGCGGGCTGTCCCAACAGATGCAGACATTGCTGGCTCGGCGCACAGCCAAATGGCAGCATAAGCGTGAGTGAGTTTAAGGAAATCACGGAGCTGTTCAAAGGTTGGAAAGACGAAAACGGCGAGGGCATCAAGGAACTGGGCTTCTTTAGCTGGTGGCGCGAGCCGGATTACAGGAAAGGCTATCAGGAATTATGGGCGCTCGAGCAGGAGTATTCTTCACCGGGACGTGCACAGCGCTTTGAGTTGCTGTCTACGTGGAGGCTCGCACGTGATAAAGCTTATCGGCGGCAATTTGATTGAAACAAGTTTGATTAGGCGTTATAGTTACATTTGAAAATACACAAGGGGGAACAACTATGATTCAACTTTTACTGGCGATCATTTATTTGGCTTTCATCAGTTTAGGACTTCCTGATTCGCTGCTGGGTTCAGCATGGCCCGCAATGTATATTGAGTTTGGGGTGCCTGTATCCTATGCAGGTATCATCTCAATGATTATTGCTGTCGGAACCATTATTTCCAGCCTGCAAAGTGATCGCCTTACACATAAGCTGGGTGCGGGAAAAGTGACGGCGATTAGTGTGGCATTGACTGCAGCTGCCCTTTTGGGATTTTCTATGAGCCATTCTTTTTTGCTGTTATGTTTATGTGCTGTTCCTTATGGGTTGGGAGCGGGCAGTGTAGATGCGGCTCTGAACAACTATGTAGCATTGCATTATAAGTCTCGGCACATGAGCTGGCTGCATTGTATGTGGGGTGTGGGTGCATCGTTGGGGCCGTACATCATGGGCTACGCCTTGGCAGCGGGACAAAACTGGAACGCCGGTTATCGCTATATTTCAATCTTGCAAATAGGGCTTACCGTAATTTTAATAGCTAGCCTGCCGTTGTGGAAAAAACAAGGCGCAGCTATTTCGGGGGATGCCATAGAGGCGCCCAGTCGAGTGCTTTCACTAAAGCAGGTTGTACAAATCTCGGGCGCTAAGGAGATCATGATAACATTTTTCTGCTATTGTGCACTCGAGCAAACAACGGGGCTTTGGGGTAGCAGTTACTTAGTATTGCGCCATGGTGTAACCCCGGAGGCTGCTGCACAATTTGCCGCCTTGTTCTTTCTCGGCATAACCGTTGGACGCGTTGCAAGCGGGTTTTTGACAATGATTTTGAGTGGCGACAGAATGGTGCGTTTGGGTCAGCTTTTAATCTTTGTAGGTATTTGTGCTCTGGCATATCCGGCCGGTACAGCTCTGGCAAAGTGCGGACTGGTATTGATCGGTCTAGGATGTGCGCCCGTGTATCCAAGCATTATCCATGCCACACCCGGTCGCTTCGGAGCAGACAAGTCGCAGGCACTCATCGGCGTTCAAATGGCAAGCGCCTACGCAGGAACCTGCTTAATGCCGCCAATCTTTGGTTTGATTGCAGATCGTATTAATATTGCGGTATTACCTTTGTATTTGTGTTTAGTCTTAGTACTAATGATATGGATGCATGAAAGAACTATATTTAAGACTAAACATTAAGAGAGAACAGAGGATGATAAATGGCTTTTAATTGGGTACACCCGATACAACGACTAAATGTAAAGCGCGTAGTCACGCTTATAGTACATGGGACATACTATATGCTGTGACAGTTTCTACATAAGCCAGATAATACTAACAGTATATTAAATGCAGGAACCTTGTCATGATAGCATCATCAATGCCAGGGCTAATAAGACTTATCAATGCGTTGGCAGGCCGGATGATAAAGGCGTACCCACGCTGCTTAAGATTGACCGGTATGAGGATGCAATTGATTTATACAAGCGGTGGGACAATCCATCGCTTTTTTTATTTATAAGTGAAAGGAGACAGTTTATGTCATTTCCTAATATACAAGATAACGACAATGAAGAATACAAAGCTTTTTGTCATACAGAAGGAGGGAATTTGTCATGAGTATTATCGGAGGAGTAAACTTAGGCAGCTTGACTGATTATCTGTTGTTCTTCTCTAACGGCGGTGTGGATGCAAACTGGCAGAGCGCGTCCAAAGGCTTTTTGGGTGACGTGGCAATAAACGGTATTACAGCCAGTGAGAGAACAAGCGGGAGTTTTGCCTATGCGGGTGTGATAAGCACAAACGCCAATACGCTCTCCGCATGGCAAACTATCGTAAACAACAATCCCACGCAGGCGTCTTCAGCATTAAATAAAACGACTCTTATAAGTGGGCTTCAAGCCGATTTAGTCAGTGCAATTAAGTATATCAACACACTCCCGGCAACCCTCGGGTACGAAGGTGTAGACTCTGCTGATCTAGACGGATTAAATACGCAAAACGGTATCAACGAGGTATATGTCATCAACATCACCAGTGGATTAAACTTCAGCAGCAAGATAAGAATTACCGGTGATGCAGGTGATGTGTTCATCCTGCGTTGGGACACCGACGGCAATCCCAATAACGGCTATCAAGGGCAGCTAAAACCACAGAGCGGCGGTGCCATTGTACCGCTCGGGGGGTTAAAGCCCACAAACTTCATCAGCGTCGCAGGTGATATAGGATCCTCCGGCGGCGGCACAAACCCCGCAGTACCTTATCCACAGGGACCCAGATACAACGACGGTACCGGCTTATTGATAGCAAACGGTCAGGACTGGAACGGTGGCGGATTCTTTACAGGCTATCTGCTCACAACCGGTGCACCCGGTAGTACACCCGACCCTGTGACGGGATTGTATATCGGGCAAACATCCTCATTATCAAACGGGATATTTGTCGGCGGTTGGTACAGCCTTACCACCAAGTTTTCTATGACATCGGGAACCAGCGGTGTATATATAACGCCGAATCCCGCAACCATTTCTATTCCAAACATTGAGGTGAAAAAGTATGTGTCACCTGACAATGGTATTAGCTGGATAGATGCGCAAAGCGCACCAGGCCCCAGTATTCCGCCCACGATAGAACCGCAGTTTAAGTTTGTCGTGACGAATACAGGCAATGTGCCGCTGTCGCTTGTATCGGTTTCGGATAGTGTATATGGCCCCGTCACTGTCGGAGGTAATCTGGATGTGGGCGGTTCGTTTGATATTACTATAACACTGCCATGGAGCTTTGGACCGCATGAAAATGAAGCGACGGCTATTGGTACCTACGGAACGGAAATGGTTTCATCCACCGACCTTGCCCACTATTTGGGTATAGATATCGGTGAGCCTGCAATCAAGATTACCAAATATGTTTCGCCGGATAACGGTGCTACATGGGTTGATGCCGATACCCCGCCGGGACCGGATATTTTGTCTAATGTGGTCCCGTTGTTTAAGTTTGTCGTAGTAAATATCGGTACCGAAGATCTGTTCAATGTTGCGATAGTAGACGACATGTTTGGGATTATTGCAAATAATATCAACCTGGCAGTAGGTGGCAGCGCAGATTTCTATTACACTGCCACATGGCAGCAGGGACTGCACGTCAACACCGCAACGGCAACAGGGGATTCTGTGGACGGCACCGTAAGCGATCAAAACTCAGCGTATTATAACGGCGTTGAAGCCGTGCCAGGTATCGTAATTAAAAAATATGTATCAGCAGATAATGGTGCGACATGGCAGGACGCAAACACCCAACCCGGACCTACCATTACCTCAAATATCTCACCGATGTTTAAGTTTGTGGTTACAAACACAGGTAATGTAACGCTCACAGATGTGGAGGTAACGGATAATGTATACGGCTTTATTGATAGCGTGATCACCCTTGAAGTCGGTGACAGCGCCGAATGGGTTGTCACAAAGCCTTGGAGCCTTGGAGAGCATGAGAATATCGCTACAGCAGTTGCCGGGTTTAACAATATTACGCTGTCGGATTCGGATAATGCGTGGTATTTGGGTGAAGATAACCCTGCGCCCGCCATCAGCATAGTCAAGTATGTATCTGTAGATAATGGCTTAACATGGTTTGATGCTAACACCCCGCCGGGGCCGCAGCTTCCCGAGGGCATGATGCCAATGTTTATGTATGTGGTCACAAACACCGGCAATTCACAGCTTACAAATGTCACCGTAACGGACAGCGTTCTCGGTGAGATAGTAACAGGTGTGACCCTTGCTGTGGGCGAAAGCCAGACATGGATAGTGTAGCTACTCCCTGAACTGATTATTGAAAGGTAAAGGGGCTGTTCTCAGCCCCTTTGTTAGCAGGCGATTATCTCAACCGTATAGTCTCTGTATTTCTCCCGCCAATCCTCAATGTTTAATATTTCCCTACGCTTAATCCTAATATGCTTTGTAAAGCCATGTCGCGCCGTCAATGATGTCGGAATATGGCCAGATAAATCTGCGGTAAGTTTTGCTTTAAGCCTGCTGTCAAGTACTGCATATTCAAGCAAAACGATATAATGGATCGGTTTGTCAAAGGTTAAACCCATACCCCAACGCCTTAAAATGGTATCTTTGAACTTTATTCCAAGTTCGATGAGCAGAGGGTTGTTGTGTGCTATTAGAAGCCGTTCTCTCCAGCGTATGAGTTCTTCTTTAGGAACATGCGGGTTTTCCAAGTCTTTGACCTCGATAAATAAAAACTCATTATCTGTTTCAACGACAAAATCCACACCACCCAGTCCGTTAAGCTGAGGTACATCTGCCTTTTCTGCTGTAACGCATGGAAAGGTAAATCGTAATCTGTTTTCAATAAGGACGACTCTATTCATTTTCCAATACCTCAATGTCATGAGCAATAATAGAGTTATATAATTCTGTTGCTGCTTGCTCAATTGCATTGTGCTGCAGCGATTGATAACCCAGCGATGTTTCACATTGAACGCCGTTGTTGGTTTTATATAGGCTGTGAAATAGCACGTTGTCACTTTGTTGCTTCTTTACATCAATATATTTTGCCAAGTCATAACAATGGGTGGCTATGAAAATCTGAACACCACTTTGAGACAACTCGAGTAGGATTTCCACAAGAACAGGGACTAACTGTGGGTTTAGGTTGGCCTCCGGTTCGTCCCAGAATAAGATGGTATCCTTTGTAATACCCTCGTTCATAAGCAACTGCCAAAGCAATCCGAACTTTCGTAAGCCCTCGGCTTCCATTGAAAACGGAATTTCAAGACCGCCGTGTTTACGTATCCAAAAGGAATTGTCGCTCTTCATAAACACCGTACCATCAATAATTTTTTCAAGTCGTGGTGCTATGTTTTGTGCAAGTTCAGGTATGATGTCGGGTTTCCAGACTTGAGCCATTTTAAGGATATCTAATAATGTTTTGTCGAAAGGCATATCTCTGCTGTATTTTTCAGACATGGCGATTAGTCCCTTCGAATGAGATAGCATCTCTTTAGCCGGTATGAAGGTGTATTGTTTGTAGAATGGATCTATCTTTATCACAACATCGCCGCCGGTTGTTCCGATCTTAAATTCATCGAATATGCCAGTATCGTATACAAGGTTAAAATTTTTTACAGGTGGTGTTTCAAAAATTTGACGCAGGTTTCCGCCATTGTCTGTAGCGCTGGCATATAATAGTTTCAATATGTGGGTCTTGCCTGTACCATTCTCTCCCACGATTATGTTTATTCCTTTGCTAAACGCAAGTTCAACGTCATTAAACACAGTTATATTTTTTAAGCCGATACTATCAATCATTTTGTGAACCCCTTTCCGCCTTTCTTCTCAAATCAACCCTTCGTCCCGCATACTTGCCAACGACCGATCAATCCGCTTATCGAGCTCGTCCTCGACGTTGTAATAGATGGCGATCTGGGCCAATACACCCATGGCCTGTCGTATCTCGTTCGCCAGGTTTTCCTTTTTCGGCTCGCCGTGTTTTTGCCGCTTGATGCCAGAGTCCTCCCACAGATTTATTTCACTAGCGACCTCGCCGCATTCCTCTAACAATCGCGTAGCCAATTGAAACGGTTCGTTACCTTTAGGAAATCGTTTGTTTGCACCCTGGGCCATTAAATATAGCTTTTCCATATGGTTGCCTCCTCATAAGTAGGTATTCGTTAAAATATACTATAGGATGCATTAAACCTCAATAAAAAGGCTTTGACTTTTTCCTCCGATGGTGTACAATGCATTTAACTCTACGAAAGGGCAAGGTATTCAGATGGAAAATATTCGCTAATTACGACTTAGGGCTTCGTTCCCTTATACAGATGGCATGCACCGTGTTTACGGGGATAGTATGCCCATTTGCGTCGGATAGCGGATAAATGCGCCGGTTATATATCGGTGATTTTTTTGTGTGGATAATATAAATATAAAAATATATATATTTCCCTCCGACGCTTGAAGTTTATTTATTCTAAGCGCAATCGGAGGGATTTTTTTTGATTTTAGCCGAACTTTATAACGTTGTGAAATACTTTGGCGATAGACTGGTATTTAAGCTGCCTGAGCTCAAGATATACGCGGGTGACCGGATAGGCATTGTGGGCAGAAACGGCGCGGGAAAGACTACGCTGATGAATATCATAGGCGGGGTTATCGAGCCCGACGAAGGGATATGCAAGATGTATTGCGATACCGCGTATGCAATGCAACTGTCGGATCAGGCAAAAAGTGAGGACGCTGACGGGCAACTAATCAGCGAGTTTAAGCTCGCGGGCAAGACGGACAGAGAGGGATTGAGCGGCGGTGAGCGAACAAAGCTAAAGCTCGCCAACGCGTTCACGAGTGGAAAGCTCTTGTTGTTGGCCGACGAGCCCACCGCAAACCTGGACTACAAGGGTATAGAGCTTCTTAAGCAAAAGCTCTCCCAGCAAGAGAGTTTAGTAATCATCAGCCATGACCGGACCTACTGGATAGCATTTGCACTAGCATCGTGGAGATAAAGGACACGGTTGTGCGGACGTTTCCGGGCAACTATTCGGCCTATGCGGAGCAGATGCAAGCGGAACTTCAACGCGCGGAATTTGAATACGAGCAATATCAAGGCGAGAGACACCGGATCGAGAAGGTCATGCGTGAAAAGAAGCAGCAGTCCGATGCGTTCCATTACTGTTCGCTCGCTCTCAAGCTGGCCGATTCCGATAGCGATTTGACGACGCTCAATCTCATTCGCTACCTGCTATGCTTCCTGCACTATCAGGAGAAGAACTACTACGACTCGATCGTGATTGGCGATTTTCTCGCCCGGCGGTATCCCGACAGCCAGGGAGCCCGCCCCTGTGCCAAGATTGCGATGGCCAGCTACCTGCAGCTGTATGCCGAGAACCAGACTGAAGACAAAACCTTCGAAACCGCGAAGATCATCGACATCTGCGATTACATCACCCGGCAGTGGCCCG
>CAYURR010000095.1:0-11495 GCA_964446745.1 uncultured Defluviitaleaceae bacterium
TAAGTATGTTAAATATGCTGGCTAAATTGGCATGACATATGTTTTGGATTAATATATAAAAGACGTCTATTTTTGTCACCGATACTATTTCTTTTGCATATAATCATAATACCCGGCATCTCTCTACAAAGCTTTTTACATGGTCACGTGATGTATCTTTTTTAGATGCCTCAATCCCGGCTGTCATCCAATCCATGCAATGCGCATAGTCTTGTGTCAGTTTTTGCATCTCTTTCCACATCATATTCTCAAAATCGTATATTAACATCAGATTGAACCCTTTCAAATGTGGGCAGATAGTTCATGGAGTCCCTGATGGGGATTTCGGCAGCGACTCTGACGATATCGAGTTCCTCGTCTGTAAACAACCCAATGTCAATGCTATCGCGTATTAGTAGGTCAAACCATGCACGGTAACAATCGCCCCATTTTTTATGCCATCCCAATGGGCCGGACTGGGTCAAACTGCCAAAGTGCGAGTTTGTCATGGTAGACATCCGAGTGCATATTTCGATAGATTGACGCTTAACCTCGGCTTTTGTTTCATCAACCATACCATCATGCTCAAGCATTACTATGTCTCCACTAATGCGTTCAATGAATATATATCGTACGCCGATCTCTTTGCCTGTAAAATCATAATCCAACACATTTGGGCAAGGGATGCCTGCTTGCTTGCACAAGCGGATACCTTCTACTTCATTTTCAATTTGGCCTGTACGGCTCGTTGGAAATATTTTATTACATTCAGTTTTTAATACAAATTCACCTTCGGTCGTGTGGACGATATATACCTTATTGTATAATCCCCCTGTCGACCATTCGATGAATTTGATTTCGGTCTGTGCTCCAATGGTCTTTTTAACTATCTGTTCTGCGTATCCCGCTATTTCGGGTGCTATGTAGTTATCCAAAATGATTTCCTCCATTTTTTTGGAGGGTTACAGTATGGTCGCCCTCCTTATTTCGTTCGTTGTATACAAAAATGTGTTCATCATATAAACACCCTTTCATTCAAATTTATTTGACTAAGAATTGCATGCAACATTATAACACGTTATATGAATCTTTCTCCCGATAATTTTTATCCTTCCACAGAGTCAAAAACGTCGGGTTTTAAATAGATATGTCATCACGCGTATTCAGGATTGAAATATCATATCCAGATCGTACCATTTGATTAACTGCCCTCATATCATATATGATATTTTCCTTTTCACATTCTTCCGCAAACGCATTCCAGAGTTTCTTTGCATGAGGCGATCGGCAATAGTAATACTCCTTGAACTTCTGTTTATATTTTTCAGAAATGCCCGGATAGTGCTTTTCAACCTCTTGATAAAAATATTCGCGTTGACCTCCGGACATAGTTACTTGGGTTGACAAATAAATATACTTAGCCCCATGATACTTTGCTTTTTTTACCATTTCCTGTACGTTTTCTTTTGTGTCAGTTATGTATGGGATCACCGGATCCATTAAAACACCGGCTATTATCCCGCTTTTGGTCAAATGTTCAATCGCCTTAAATCGTTCCGTTGTCGTTGATACAAACGGCTCTATTTTTCTGCACATTTCATCATCCGAGCAGGTAATAGAAAAATTTACGCTCGCTGGAGAATGTTCTTTTATATCCTGTAAGATATCTATATCTCTTGTAACCAAATCGCTTTTTGTCATAAGGCATATACCAAAATCAAACGCATTGATTAATTCCAATGCGTTTCTTGTCAGTTTGTATTCTTTTTCCTGTGGGTTATACGCGTCCGACATACCTCCTGTAAATACAACGCCCTTTTTCACTTTGCGGCGTAAGTCATCGCGGACGATCTGCAGCGCATCCTTTTTTGCCCTCACACAGTTGAAGTTACCGCCGAGGTTCCCTATCTTATCGTAATAATCGCTTCTGGCGTAGCAATATATGCATCCGTGGCTGCATCCCCAATATATATTCATCACATATTCAAAAGCCAGATAATTAAAATTGGGTTTGCAGTTCACTACTATATTCTTAGCATCTATCAATTCCACACATATCCCCCTATTGGTTTATGAGACTATGACATATTATTGTGATAGATAAAACATTGTCTTCCAATGAGCTGCAAACTGTACATCCCATCCTTTCAGCGAGGGATTTTACAATATATAACCCAAGCCCTGTGCCACCCGTTGCACGCGATTTATCAGCGGTATAAAATCGCTCAAAAATGTGTGCTACATCCTCATCAGTTAAAAACTCCGTACGATTGCTAATAGTAAAAATACATTTGTCCTTTTGCTCTTTGAGATTAACAGATACACTACAGGATGAATATTTTATCGCATTAAAAATGAGATTTTGAAAAATCCGCTCATATGACATAGCATTTCCCATTATATAAATCGCTCTATCCGGTAGGTTAATCTCCGGCTTAATGCCCTTTTCCTCAAACAACGAATAATTTTCCATAAGGCTCTGTGTTAGTATATATACAATATCAATCTTTTCAAGCGCAATATTATAATTTTCATCGTCCACAAGCGACATCTCATAAAAACCATTTATCAGTCCATTCAAGGCTTTTACTCTATGCTCTACCGTTTCCAAATACTCGTCAACCTTATCTTTATTACCCTTTAGCATAGCGACATATCCCATGATTGATGTAAGGGGGGTACGTAGGTCATGCGACAGATTTGCTATGGACTGCTTTAGCCTTTCTTCATGGCCCTTTAAGTCTATCTGTAACCGCTCTTGCTTTGCAAGGTTTTGATTGATCGCTGAAGATAATCTTTCAATATTTTTATTTGTTAAGGAAATAGTAATCTTTTTCCTCGTCTTGTTTTCGTTCAGCTCAATTATTTGGTCAGTGACACTTTTTACCTCTTTTTCAATCAAAAAGAGGCGGATAAGAAGAGCAACTATAATAATTGTAAGTATTACATATCCCATCTTATCCGCCTCCGATTATTTATTTTAGATCGTCTTTTCTAAACGAGAGATACGTTGCCGTAAGCATTACTGCAATGGTGCATACACTTACTACTGATGCAAACATTAAAGTTGTTGTGCCGCCGGGCCTAAAGAATTCATTGGACTGCCAAAACGGTGTCAGCTTTATAATTTTTGTAAATATCTTCACTGCACCAAATCGAGCCTGAGTAAGAATCGACATACCTAGCGTGATGCCCATACTTACACCTATTGTTGCGCCTATACCTTTAGCCATATAAGCAATCAATGCCGAAATACAAGCTATAGAGATATTAAGTAATAAATACACACCTAAAAGCTCTGACATCTTTAAGATAAGTCCACCCGTAATCTCATGCCCAAAGCCATTTACCGCTGTCACAAATATTGGCATTACAATCGGCATTAGCATTACCAGTCCTATAACACCTATTATAAAGGCAACAGTTTTACCGATGAATACATCTATACGTTTACGTCCTGTCGAGAGTGGCAGCATCAACGTTCTATTCGCAAACTCGGAGCATATAAAAAGTGCGGCAAAAATGCTAGTAAAAATAGCATTTGACTGTACCTGCCCTAACGAAGCTAAAAACGCATCGTATCCGTTCATTGTAAGGTCACCGCTTACAGTAACACCATCAGGTGCAGGGCTGCCGTTTTCTAGGCTTGCAGCGTAAAGAAACATACCAATAAATAGGATGCAAAGCAAAAGCAGTCCTAACATAAGCATTTTATAGCTGAACGATTTTTTGAGCTTAAATGTTTCTACTCTTATTAAATTAAACATTCGTTTTACCCCCAATCATTCGCATATAATAGCTCTCCAAATCGTCACCCCTGGCGGAGATTTCCTCCACTGTAACACCGCTTACAGAAAGCTCCCTCGATACCCTGCCTGTATCATCAAGATAATCATAGAGCTTAATAACATTGTTTGGATTAACCTCAAATTTAGTAGTCAATAGCTTTGTTTCAATTATCGACACTGCCTTTGGAGCGTCATCAACCTTTAGATATATATGCTTTTTACATTTTTTATCAAGCTCATCAAGGGATAGCTGTTCAAGCATTTTACCCATGTGTATAAATCCATAGCTCGTTGCAAGCTGATATAGCTCGCTCAGAATGTGACTGGAAATAAGTATAGTCGTGCCATGCTCCTTGTTCAGTGATTTTAAGAGCTCACGAAGTTCTACAATTCCTACGGGGTCAAGACCGTTTATAGGCTCGTCTAGCACCAAAAACTCCGGCTCGTTGAGCAATGCGATTGCAAGACCCAAACGCTGCTTCATGCCCAGCGAAAAGTTTTTTGCTTTCTTTTTACCCGTATCCGTGAGCTTTACGGTCTGCAAAACCTTGTCAATACAGGTTTTATCGGGAATTCCGCACTGAATTCTGTGTATCTCAAGGTTTTCCCTTGCTGTCATATCGGGATATAGCGCTGGATTTTCAATGATACAGCCAATACGCTGTCTTTGCTTGGTTAAATCTTTTTCTCCGGTAGCATTAAACAGCGAAAATTCTCCTCCTGTTTGGAATGTAAGCCCCGATAATATCCGTATCAGTGTGGTTTTACCCGCTCCGTTTTCACCCACAAACCCATATATTTCCCCTCTCTTAACCTCCATGCTGACACCATCAAGAGCAAAGCTTGATTTGTATTTCTTGCTCAGATTCGATGTCTTAAAAACTATTTCTTTCATACAATCAACCCCTTCGCCCCTATTATAACGATCATTGTTTAAGAAATTCTAAAGTCAATTCTAAAGATTTTCTAAAGCTTTATCATTTTATAACCCATGCCCCAAACCGTCTCGATATAATCCTGATCCAGCACATCCTTGAGCTTTTTACGAAGATTACTAATGTGGGTATTGATTGTGTTGTCATCGTATGCATACTGCTCATTCCAGACAGCCTCATATAGATTCTGTTTAGAAAATACCTTTTGAGGATTTGAGAGCATAAGCTCAAGCAGGGCATATTCTTTGGCTGTGAGAGGTACCGAACTGTCTTTCGCAAGAACTTTTTTGGCGTCTATGTTCATTACTATCTCACCATATGCTAGCTTTTCATGTCTATTTGTTGGTGTTTTTATATATCGTTTAATGTTTGCTTCAATGCGCGCAAGCAATTCATTCATATCAAACGGTTTTGTAATGTAGTCATCGGCCCCGAGCCTCAGCAGTTCGATCTTTGTTTGTGTCAAGCTTTTTGCAGACATTACAATTACGGGCACATTTGAAACATTACGAAGCTCTCTCAACAGCTCATCACCACTTTTGTATGGTAGCATCAGATCCAGCAATATTAAATCGAAGCCGCCGCTCGTAGCCTGTTTTATTCCGTCCAATCCATTCATTGCTGTGCCTGTCTCGTAACTGTTTTGCTCCAAAAAATCATTGAGCATTTTAGATATTTCAATATCGTCCTCTATGATTAAGATTCTGTTCATTCTGTATCACCTCGTTCATATTATACAACAAGATAAAGATTATTTGACTCTATCCTAACAATATGTTATAAAAAAACAAATCCTTTGAGGGGTGAGAGTGTGATTCTGTAAACCAATACAAGAACGGCAAGTCAAAACTTCAGGTAGGCTGCGGCGAACATATTCGTTTTGCGGTTTATTTGTTGACGCCTTCGTTTGGTTTATGGAAAAAACGCTTTATACCTCCAGTCCTGGTTAATATTTGACCGGGCTTTGATGTGTTGTGCATTTTTCGGAAATCATCCGTTGGCGGATGGTTTCTTTTTTTTGTAAAACTCCCCTGAAAGGACATAAATTTATGAAAAACAAATATCTACTTGCTCACAGAAAAAGCCTCTACTTGCTGGCGTTTCTGTTTATCGTAAATATAGTATTACAAACATTGGCACCCCAAATACTCGGCCGATTTATTGACATCACCGAAAACGGTGGGTTGTTTCAGGCGGTCTTGCTGATGATTGTATTTTATTTTTTGGTCGTACTGTTTCAAACCATCGGGTCTTCGCTAGTGTCCTATCAAACCCAGTCTCTGGGTTGCAAAATAACCGACGCATTAAGGCGTGATGCAATGGCTCATTTTTTGGATCTGGGCATGGAGCAACACAATAGGCTGCGCTCCGGCGATATCATGACACGTCTGGATGAGGACACGCAAGGCTTTTTCAATTACTGGCACATTATCATCTTTAAACTTGGTTCGAGCGGTCTTTTACTGCTCTGCGTGTTGACCGTGCTGATGCTTAGAAATGGGCTGATGTCCGCTGTCCTGTTGGTCGTCAGCGTTCTTACTATACTCGGCTTCAAATGGATTCAAGATCGCGGCGTGGCAAAATACGTTCGCAAATCAAAGGCCTCTGCCGAGTTCAACGGGATAATGAAGGAGATGATCGACAACGCAGTCGAGATACGCGCGTATAACGCAACCTCGTATGCGGAATCGGAACTAAAAAAAGCGATGCGTAAACGGTTTCGAGAGAGCTTTCCCGCGAGCCTGATGTACGGCAACCTTTGGAGCGCGTCTACGCTCATGCAAGCCGCAGTACAGATATCCGCACTCGGCTTTGGGGTGTACCTGTGGGATGCGGGTCTCGTTTCGGCTGGTACGGTTTTTATGATCTACACCTACACGGATATGATTATCGGCCCGCTTCAAGACTTTAGAAACCACATGGGCAGTCTCCAGGACGCACGTGCCGGTATTCTGCGTATGCAGGAATTAATGGATACACCTATCGCGGTGACAGGCGGCACAAATAAGCTTGTCAGCGATAACGTTGACTTAGAAATATCGGGGCTTTCGTTTGCCTACGACGAGCACAGAGAGGTGCTACACAACATCAGCCTCAGGCTCGAGCCCGGGCAGAAGCTCGGTATTATGGGAGAAACAGGTTGCGGTAAGACTACACTGGTGGGACTCGTCGCGAGGTTGTATGAATACACCGATGGCAGAATTACATTGAACGGAATGGACATACGGGAGCTGGACCACGAAAGCCTGCGTGAAAATGTGGCATATTGCCCGCAAAACGTTCAGTTACTGCATGGAACTATCCGCGACAATATTACGCTGTTTGACGAGCGGTTTTCCGATGGGGATGTATGGGATGCGATAGATGCGTTGAACCTAAGAGACTGGCTTTCAAAATATCCTGAGGGCTTGGACACGGTGTTCGAGATGGGCGAGCATAATCTTTCGGCAGGAGAGGCGCAGTTGATCACGCTCGTGCGTGTGGCCTTACGAAAACCGAGGCTCGTGCTATTGGATGAGATAACGTCGCGTTTGGATGGAGATACCGAGCGTCGGATTCTTTCGGCGATAGAGGCACTATGTCGTGACAAAACTGTATTGGCGATATCTCATAAAACATCAGCCGTTGCGTGGATGGACAACGTTTTGCATATGAAAGAAGGGTTAATATGAAAACAAATTCAAAATCAGCGGCTTATCTGCGCTTTTTCATGGATACGCTCAGATACAAGCCGCTGCTGACAATAATAAATGTAATATGTAACGCAGGGATATTTAGTTATTCCGCGGCGATTGCATATTTGGTACGCCAGATATTAAATCAACTGCAAAGCGGTGCACGTGGTAGCGTCTTTGCGAGTACTGTTCCATATCTATTTATGATACTTGCGGTTTCTCTATCACGCATAGGGTTCATCATGAGTTGTGCGGTACTGGACGGCAAACGTTCGTATTTCTATCAAAATCGCGTGCGCATAAATATCTTGCGCAGAATATACAAACGAAACAATATCACAAGCACCGCCGGCAGCTCGGGTCGCATATTTGAGGTGCTCGATGATGACGTGCCGGTCTGTTTGTTCCCACCGGAGCTCTTAACCGAGGTCACGGGGCATTTTGTCTATACGATGATTACGATAGGGCTTTTGGTTTTCATAAACTGGCGCGTGACTTTATTCGTGTTTATCCCACTTTCGGTGGCGATATATGGCGTTCAAAAGCTATCCGACCGCGTGAAGGAAAAACGCAAATCAAACCGCGAAGCCCACGACGATGTAAGCACATTTATCGGTGACGTTGCGGATTGCGTGCTGTCGATAAAGACCGCAGGTGCTTCGAGCTCCGTGCTCGGACAGTTTGATGAACGGAATAAGCGCCGTAGACATGCGATACTGAGCGACGCCCTGTTTAACGTAAAGATAGGGACCGTGCTTAATCTGTCGGTGACGCTCGGTGTGATCATTATGATGTTTGTGGCGTCGCGTTTACTCGTGGGCGACAGCTTCAAGATCGGTGATTTCAGTATATTCATAGCCTCGCTCGGAACCCTCGGAGACTGCATAAACCGCATTGTCGAGCTCGTATACGAAAGCAAAAAGGCCGAGGTATCTTATGAGCGTATACTCGAAGCCGTTGAGTCACAGGATCATAGATGCCTATTGGCCGATCCCGGTATAGCGTTAAAAGGTGAGATAAGCCTAGAAAAGTCGGCTGTCCAAAGGCAACCTCTTGAAATGTTCGAGGCGCGAAAGCTCACGTTTACGTATGCGGGTGATGGAGGCTTTAGGGATGTGGATATGACTGTGCGGCGCGGTGAAGTGGTGGCAATAGCGGGAGGTGTAGGTTCCGGCAAGTCAACACTTTTGAGCGTGTTGTCCGGTGGCATCAAGTCCGAATCAGGCAAACTACTCTGGAACTCCAAGCCGGTCAATGACACCGGAGCGTTTAATCTACCCCCGAACATGGCCTACTCGTCCCAACGCAGTAGATTCTTTTCCTCGGATATTTTAACTAACATATGCCTCGGGGATGACATACCGTCTGAGGGAATATCAAGGGCTGTAAACTTGGCAGCACTTGACGAAGCCTTGGGCGAAATGCCAAACGGCATGCATACCTTTATCGGTAACAGAGGAGATATGCTGTCCGGCGGTCAGCGGCAGCGTCTCGCACTCACACGTATGCTCGCACGAAACGCGGAGCTGTATATAGTGGATGACTGCGTGAGCGCTCTCGATGAAGCTACGCAGCAGCGCGTGCGGGATGGTGTGTTAGACCATATTAAAAGTAGCGGTCACGGGATGATCATAGCTACAAATCTAAAGTCCTTTTTATCGGTCGCCGACAGGATAGTCGTTTTAAAGAAAGGCTACGTAGTAGCCCAGGGGTCTTACCCCGAGCTCTGCAAAAACTGTGAGGAGTTTATGGCGGTGGTTTCGTAAAAGGCAGGGATTTTTAGTGATTAACACGGATAACACCATCTATAATGGTTTATCCGTGTTAATCCGTGGTAACATTTTTTTCTATAACAATCCCCTATTTGATAAGGGTATCCGAAAACCTCTGCATCCTCCGTTACAGGAAGTGGTTATACCTCTTTTCTTTCCACAGCCGTAACCTTTTGAGATTTTTTCCTGTAACCATTTAGGGAACTTTTCTATGGTATCGACATATTTATCGGTATTGTTTGCCTTGATGCTGATGTTATAACCGTTATTCAAGGATATGTTGAACCTCCACAGTTCCTTGCTATTACGGAAATACAACATCTCTACCTACACTTTTGTTCTAAACGAGGGGGATGATGCATGACAAAAAACACAAGGATATACAATCAATTTTCTGGTTATTCCACGGCTGACTGCACCTGGGAATACTGTTTTGCATTGGGGCGGCAAAAATCGCAGCTGTCAGCTTGATAAGTGCTGCTGTATGGAAGAGCGTATAGAGGCTACCTTGTGCGAACAAGGCACAGACAGCGATGTATGAACCGCGAAACCTCCTTTTTAGAAACATAGTGGACACCCTCGATAATGGCATGGGAAAGCAAATTTAACCTTTTCATACTTGGCAGAAAACAGTCGACTTTATTCCGAAGATGTCGTATAATAGTTGCAGTATTTATGTATATGATTACATAATTTTTTAATGCCTATATAGATTGAGGTTGATTGCATGGACATCATGACGGTAAAAGAAGCCGCTGAAAAATGGGGGCTTACCACGAGACGAGTGACTGAGATTATTCGTAGCGGAAGGATAGCCGGCGTATATAAAATCGGAGCGGCATGGGTTATGCCCGCCAACACGGATAAGCCGCCTGACGAGAGGCTCAAGAGTAAAAAGGATGTGAACACGATTGAGCATTGAAACTATACCGGTATCTTCCAGCACAAATGTACATACAACAACGAAGCGGCGTGAATGGTGGGGCTGGTTTGGTTCTGTGATGTGGTTGTCCATTATGATGTACGGTTACGAAATATTTACCCTTCAAAGCTTGGTTCAAGGTGAAACATCAAGTAATTATCCTTTGTTTTTTATGATTACATTTGCTATTGCAATAATTGTGTTTGGACTATATTTTGGAAGAGACCCCAACGGACTTTCTCGCATCGCATTTTACACAACACCTGTCGCCATTATGATAACAGCGGTATTCGCTCTGCTTCCATCCCCGCTCTGCTCGGTTTTGTATTTGATTTCACCCATATTCATGGCTCCCGCGCTTGCACGTCGGGTGTTCGGTGTACTCCATACAGCGGATACAGGTAACCGGCTTACAAGCTATATATCCGCTGTCGCAGTCAGCGGCATTTGCTATTTCGTTTGGTTGACTATTGAACTGCCAAAAGAAATTGCGTTTCTTATCCCCTCAATTTTAGCTATTCCCGCTTGGCTTGGGATACGCCGCACTATAATGCTAAATGATTCTGCGACCGCAGGCGTATTCAAGCTCTCTAAACGCTTGTTATTAGTGTTTGTAGGTGTAATTATTTTATTGTTTTGGCTCGGCGCTATGAACGCGATTATTTATACAAGTATCCTCGCCACAGGAATTGTAACATTGGATAGCCTGATAATCATGTTTAGCTGTATCCTTCCAGCGGTCGGTGTTCTGTTGTTTGCAAAAATCAGCGATAAAGGTTATGAGAGGGCAGGGCTTATCAATGGAATGATGATATTTATCTCTGGGATACTGATTGCATTGTTGTCCAGTAGCAATCAAGCGCCATGGCTGATTCCATTGATGTTTACGAGTGGCTTAGGCGGTTTATACTTTGAATTTTTTATACTAACAATTCCGATTTATTTCCTTGCCAACTCAAAATGCCCCGTTTTTATAGCATCCCTTGGCATGGTTGTTTACCTCACCTATACTGCTTTGTTGTGGAAAATTGACGTTTGGCTTCCTGAGTCTTTACGAACGATTGGCGCACCTGTGCTTTTCTCTGTGGCATTCTCAACTATCGGATTTGTTGTGTTGGTATCCTTTTTGTTCGAACGCCACCGAGAGAAAACACTGGCCGCTGCACTGTTCGCCTTATTGCATAGCGAGCATATCGGCGTGAGCACCCATATGCTTTCCACTGATGAAACGCTCCCACCCCCACCAGTCGAGACAGAAACGTCGGACGCGTTGGAGCTGCCAAGCGTGATGGACGAATTGTTCACGCCGGAGGAAAAGGAAATCGCCATGCTACTGATAGAGGGAGAAACACAGCGCGATATTTCACGTAAGCTCCACTTAAACGCCGCCGAAGTTACTTTACTAGTAAACGCCATCCGAAATA
>CAYURR010000096.1:0-11460 GCA_964446745.1 uncultured Defluviitaleaceae bacterium
AATAACTTATTTACTATAACGATTCAAGCAAAAATTAAAAAAGGACAACCTATTCTTTGGTTATCCCTTTTGTCATACCCATATTAAACTCGTTAATTGTCAATGTCACCTACTTACCCTCGCCAGTACCCCATACCACTGAATATTATCAAAATCCTTTTCGAAATTCCCGCATTTATCTTTTGCCATGCTGTTCGCTATCCAGATGCTGTCCAGATCAATGAACTTAATCAATTCATATCCATGCGCTTCAAGTGATTTTACAATGTCACTTCTCAGTAAAGGATAATACACTGGGCATTTTATGACATCCATACCCACATGCTTGCCGTTTTTGTCTATGCTCGTGGCAAACGAAAATGTCACCGAACCGTCGTCATGCCAGTTGAATAATAGATAAAGGCTTCTATGTTCTTCGGCGGTCATGATATGCGGGTCCCTTGCGTGAATAAGCGGTGCTTCCCTGACAATGGAATCCCAATTCCTTATATCAAAGAACAACAATCCCTCTTCGTTCATCACCTTGCGCGTGGACTTTAGAAATTCATTAAAGCCGTCAAGATTTACATGTGGCAATGAGTTCCCAGTCGACATCATGCAGTCTACCTTGCGCCCCAACTTCTCACCGATATATCTTAAATCCGCAATAAACAAATCCGGAGCAAAGCCGTTTTGTGAGAAATTCAACGCAGCCCTACTCAATAAATTTTCACTAAGATCCGAACCGGACACAACATAGCCCAGCTTTGATAACGGCAATGTTGTCCCACCCGCTCCAATAGTACAGTCATGGATGGTCTTTATTCCATAGCTCGAAAACAATGCGTCATAGAATTCTGTTAACCGTTTTTGTGCTCCATCTCCCATGTGCTGGTTGTATAGAACTTCGGTATCGTAGATTAATTGGCCGGACATATGATCCCCCCATAATGTTTTATATTCCTTTATAGACGTCTCCCCTGTTTCCTATATCCAAAACCCTGACAATCAAAATATTATTCTCCAATGAGTAGATGACCCTGTATGTTCCGACACGCAACCGGTAGGTGCTTCGATGTCCAATCAGAGGTTTTATATCGCCACTTTCCGGCAAATTTGAAATAGCCCTTAAAATCCGTGTTTGGTTTTCGTGTGTTTGTTTACGTAAAAACCTCAACGCTGGCTTTTCAATAATTATTTCATATGCCATCACAACGTAACCCCTAATTGTCGTGCAGCTTCGTCAAGACTCACATGTTCACCCTTATCATCAGAGGCTTCATATTGTTTATACAGTTGTAAGCAAAAAGCATCATCTATCGCTTCATCAATAGCCTGCTTGGCTGCCTGTAGAATAAGTGCTATATTAGCTAGCTGTGAATCCTCCATACTGTTGATGATTGCAATGCATCTTTCCTTATTGCTCATGCTTCCCTCGTCATTCCTTTCGTCATATATCAATAGCAACAATTTTACTTCAACCTCGTGTATCTTTCAATGAATTATTCATAACTGTATCATCCCCCACCCCCGCCGCAACAAAAAAGGGCCAACGGTTCAGATCACTAAACCGTCGTCCCTTTATCTTTTTTTACTATATATCCCGATCCCTATTTCATCACAATCTTATGGTATACCTTCTTACCCTTCTGTATCATCAGCGATCCGTCGGCAAAATCATTCTCCGTCACCGTGTAATCAAACGCGGTGATTTTATTTTCGCCGAGCTTAATGCCGCCCTGCTGTACGAGCCTGCGTCCCTCGCTGCGTGACGCGATCAGTTTCGCATGCTCCAAGAGCTCGATGACGTTTATACCGGCCTTTATGCGGTCGGCTTCGATCTCGGTCGTTGGTGTCGCATCGTCGCCGCCTTCGCCACCGCCACCGAACAGTCGCTTCGTAGCTGCGAGCGCTTTCGTCGCTTCTTCCTCGCCGTGTACGATCTTTGTTACCTCAAACGCCAGAGCTTCCTTTGCTTTATTGATCTCGCTGCCCTCGTATGTGGCCATCTCGTTTATCTGCTCCATCGGTAAAAAGGTCAGCAGCTTTATGCAGCGGATAACGTCGCGGTCATCCACATTGCGCCAATACTGAAAGAACTCGTATGGGGTCGTCTTTGCGGGATCAAGCCAGACCGCGCCCTTTTGACTCTTGCCCATCTTTACACCCTCGGAGGTGGTCAGTAGCGACAGTGTGAGACCGTATGCGTCCTTATTTTCTACGCGGCGAATGAGCTCCACACCGCCCAGGATATTTGACCACTGATCGTTTCCACCCATCTGCAGCTTACAGTTGTAACGCCTGTAAAGTTCGAGGAAGTCATAGCTCTGCATGAGCATATAGTTGAACTCGAAGAATGTGAGCCCGCGCTCGAAGCGTGTGCGATAGCAGTCCGCCGTGAGCATCTTGTTGACGGAAAAATGTACGCCGTATTCGCGTATGAACGGCACATATTGAAGCTTCAGAAGCCAGTCCGCGTTGTCGACCAGGATGCCGTTGCCGCCCTCGTCCTCGAACTTGATAAACGCCGAGAGCTGCTTTTTGAAGCAGTCAACGTTATGCTGGATCTCCTCGGGGGTCATCATCTTGCGCAGATCGGACTTGTCTGTCGGGTCGCCGACAAAGCCCGTGCCTCCGCCTACGAGCACGACGGGTCTGTGCCCGGCGCGTTGCATGTGTGACATCGCCATGACCGTAATAAAATGCCCCGCTGTGAGGCTGTCCGCTGTCGGGTCAAAACCGATATAGAAGGTCACGCTCTCGTTCGCGAGCATGGCCTTTATCTGCTCATCGTGTGTCGACTGTTCCAAAAAGCCGCGCTCGGCCAATATATCATATACATTTCTGTTACTCACATTATCCGCTCCTTTATTCGCATTTCGCTATGTTGATGGCCACCTCTACGGCCTTTTGCATGGATTGAACGCATACATGCTCGTATGGTCCATGCCCGTTGTACGCGCCCGTGAAGAAATTCGGACACGGCAAGCCCATAAACGACAGCCTCGCGCCATCTGTACCGCCGCGTATCGCGCTCATGGTCGGTTCGATGCCCGCCGCGCTGATGGCTTTCTTCGCGCGGTCGATGATATATTCCTTGCCCTCAAACGTATTCCTCATATTGTAATAGCTGTCGGTAATCTTGTAGTTGACCTCGACATCATATTTTGCCTTGATAGCCTCAACGAATGCTGCTGCGCGTTGCTTTCGCCGCTCGAAATTCTCTTTATCAAAATCCCTGATCAAAAACTTGGCCGTCGCGTGCTCCACGGAACCGCTGATGCGCGTAAGATGGAAATAACCCTCGTAGCCCTCGGTGGTCTGCGGGGTTTCGTCGATGGGAAAATTGCCCGCTAATTCCGCCGCGATAAGCCCGGCGTTTTTCATGAGGCTCTTCGCCCCGCCCGGGTGAACACTCTTGCCGATGATCTCGACCGACAGATCCGCAGCGTTGAAGGTTTCTATCTCCATGCCCCCTATGCCGCCGCCATCTATCGTATAACCAAAATCTGCGCCGAACGCCTTTACATCGAAGTATTCAACGCCCTTGCCGACCTCCTCATCCGGAGTAAAGCCGATTCGCAGCTTGCCGTGCTTGATCTCCGGGTGTGCGATCAAATATTCCATCATGCTCATGATAATCGCAATACCGGCCTTGTCGTCGCCACCCAATAGCGTTGTGCCGTCGGTCACGATCAAGTCCTTGCCAACACACTCCTTCAGATGCGGAAACTCGTCCGGCGACAACACTCTCGTTGTGCCGAGCTCGATTGCAGAACCGTCGTAATCCTTTATCAATCGCGGCTTTACATTCGCGCCCGAGGCATCCGGTGAGGTATCCATATGCGCAAGGAAACCGATAACATGTGCATTCGGTCCGGCCTCTACACCCTCCGAAGCCGGGAGTGTGGCCGTAACATAACCGTATTCGTCGAGCTTTACATCCGCGAGTCCTAGCTGTTTGCATTCCTCAACGAGCACACGCGCGAAGTCCAACTGCTTCGCGGTCGATGGATATGTCTTTGACTCGTAATCGGACTGCGTATCATATTTTACATATCGCATGAAGCGTTCTGTGATGCTCGAAAATTCCGATAGGTTCATTTCAAAGCCCCCTCATTATTCGTGGCGGCTCTGAGCCGCTCTAAGTTTTCTTTGATCTTCTTTTCTACACCGTTGTCAGACGGCTCGTAGTATATCCTGTTTACGAGCTCGTCTGGCAGATACTGCTGCCTCACATAGTTCCCGGGAAACGAATGCGCGTATTTGTAGTCCGCGCCATGTCCGAGCTGCTTAGCGCCCGGATAACTCGCGTCCTTTAGATGCTTGGGCACACCGCTAATCTGCACCGTTTCGACATCGTGTGTAGCGTGGTCGATACCCGCTATCACCGCGTTGCTCTTCGGACAACAGGCCACATAGATCGCAGCCTGCGCGAGGTTTATTCGGCATTCGGGCAATCCGATGTAATCGACGGCCAAGGCCGCAGCCATCGCGACCTGCAGCGCATGCGGATCGGCATTACCCACATCCTCCGACGCACATATCACGATGCGCCGCGCGATAAATTTCGGGTCCTCACCCGCATAGATCATACGCGCAAGATAGTATAACGCCGCGTCCGGGTCGGAACCGCGCATACTCTTAATAAATGCGGAAATGGTATCGTAATGGTTGTCGCCGTCGCGCTCGTAGTTCAACACGCGCCGCTGTATACACTCCGATGCGGTACCGAGGTTGATCACTATGCGCCCGTCCGCGTTCGGCATCGTGGTCATCGCTCCGATCTCGAGCGCGTTCAATGCATTACGAGCATCGCCATTTGCCATATCCGACAGGAAGTCAAGCGCCTCGTCGGTCACATCAAGCGGATAATTACCCAAGCCACGCTCCGTGTCCGCGATCGCATGCCGTAATATTTGTTTGATCTGCTCTGCATTTAGATGCTTTAATTGAAATATCAACGACCGCGACAGCAACGCTTTATTGACCTCGAAGTAAGGGTTCTCGGTAGTCGCACCGATGAGTATCAATGTCCCATCCTCGACATGTGGCAATAGCGCATCCTGCTGGGATTTATTGAAACGGTGTATCTCATCTATAAAGAGTATTGTGCGGTTGCCCCGAAGTCCCAGCGCATCCTTGGCCTCATCAATCGTGGCCTTAATGTCTTTAATACCCGAGGTCGTCGCGTTTAACTGCGTGAACTCGCTCTTGGTCGTGTTGGCTATGATACGCGCGAGTGTGGTCTTGCCCGTACCCGGCGGCCCATACAGGATAATGCTCGATAGCTTGTCCGCCATGATCGCGCGATACAGCAGCGTATTCTTACCCACTATATGCTCCTGCCCCACAAAATCCGCAAGCGTCTCGGGCCTCAGACGCGCCGCGAGCGGTGCGTCTTTCTTCAGGCGTTCCCTGCGGTTTAGGTCAAACAGATCCATCGAAGCCTCCTAAACAAATGATAAGGTTTTACTCAAGAATATCTGAATGCGTTCCGGTTTCGGATAAAATAAGCGTAAGTATTCCCTTATCAATCTTGTAAATTAAAACCCAATCTCCTTTAATATGGCAATCGCGATAACCTTTACGATTGCCCTGGAGTGGGTGGTCTTTGTATTTTGCAGGTAGCGTTTCGCCACATGCTAGCTTTAAAACAACTTCGTCTATTAAAGACATATTATATCCGCGCTTTTGAAGTAATTTATATTGTTTTAAAAAGCGTTTTTCGTAGCTGATATCATATTTCATAATCATCAGCCTCTTCTAAACTCTTTTTATAATCCTCAAAAGTTTTAAACGGTCCGATAACCTCACTATCTGCTGAATCAAAATTATGTTTGCCGTAATCATGAACATGTCCATATTCGCAAATATAAGAACCATAGCCGTCATTTAATTCAAGAGGTAATCGTTGTTTAATCTCAAACGGTAACCCGCGTACCATACGCACTTGATACAGAAGAAGGTTAACTGCATCATTTAAGGTCAGGCCTAATGTTTCCAGGATTTCGTTTGCCTGATCTTTTAACTCACTGTCAACGCTTATATTTATATTTGTGTTCATTTAAAACCTCCTGTATCAATGGGTTAAACAATGACCATACCATCGCCATAGCTAAAGAACCTATATCGTTCCTTGACAGCCTCCGCATATGCGTTCAATACTGCATCACGTCCCGCCAATGCCGACACCAGCATGATCAATGTCGATTCGGGCAGATGAAAATTTGTAACAAGGCCGTCAATAACCTTGAATGTGTATCCGGGGAAAATGAAAATATCCGTCGAGCCGGACATCGCACCAACTTTGCCTTCTTCATCCGCCGCGCTCTCAAGCACGCGGCAGCTCGTTGTGCCGACCGCTATTACCCTGTTACCGTTTGCCTTTGCGTTGTTTATGGTATCGGCTGCCTCGCTGTCGATCGAAAAGCTCTCCTCATGCATGTGGTGCTCGGAGATATCCTCGGCCTTTACAGGCTTAAATGTCCCTAAACCTACATGCAACGTCACATACGCGAGTTTTATGCCTTTGCACTGTAGTTCCGTCAGCAACCTGTCATTGAAGTGCAACCCTGCCGTCGGTGCTGCAACCGAACCCTTATGCTTTGCGTAAACGGTTTGGTATCGTTCTTTGTCCGTATCGTTGGGCACTTGCTTGATATATGGTGGCAGGGGTGTCCTTCCGACCTCATCGAGCACCGTATCAAAGTCCCCGTCATAAAAAAGGGTAACAATCCTGTTACCCGTCTCAGTCACTTCATCGACCCGTGCCTCTAAACGCCCTCCGCCAAACACTGCGGTATGTCCGGGCTTTGCCCTGCGTCCGGGCTTCACGAGCGCTTCCCATCGGTTATCCCCAAGAGGTTTTAACAAGAATAATTCTAAGCGTTCATTTTTAAGTCTCGCTGGTATCACACGGGAATTGTTTAGTACGAGGCAATCCCCCGGTTTTAGGTATTCTCCGATGTTGTAAAAATGCCTGTGCTCCAGTGTACCCGTTTGCTTGTGTAGAACCATCAGCCGCGAATCTGTGCGCTCTGTTAGCGGACGTTGGGCGATGAGTTCCTCCGGTAGGTCATAATAAAAGTCCTTTGTCTTCATAGCTGCTGTATCTGCGTCCCCGTATAGTAGTGTTGTAATATCTGCATATAGTTGTATCCCATCTGTGCCATACCCTCGGCTCCGCGTTGGCTCATGCCCACACCATGACCCCATCCGCTGCCTGTAAATACGACATTTTTGCCTGACACACTCTGTGTCCCGGCCCCGCCTGTCGGCGGGGTATATGTGCCGATCACAGCCGCCGAAATAGCACCCGTGCTCTGAGCACCTGTGTTTTGCGTGCCCGCCTGCTGAGTTGCCGTGTTGGCCGCTATCGCTATATCTACACTGTTGCCGCTTTTGTCAACCGCTATACCACCCGATATCTGCACGGCTTGAGAAAACGAATTTACCGCATAGAGGCCATTCGCCTGAACGCTAACGGTCTGCGTGCCGTTGGTTACATACAGCCCCGCCGATGTGTTCTGGGTAGAGCCCGGCGTGATGGTCGTCGTGGGTGGTGTTCCCTGCGGCGCTCCTGTGGACTGCGCTTGCGTGATACTAGGCGCGGGATAATCTGAGAGCCTAAAATTCCTGCTTTCTAACATCCCGCCCGCCGATGCCGAAAAGAAGCTGCGGATCTCCTCTTTCTTATATATCTTATTGCCGGAGGAGCCTGTCAGTGTCATGCTTTGTACACGCCCGTTGCCCGAGGTTGTGATGCTCACGCCCTGTACCGAGCCGATATTGGCTTTGCTTTTATTTGCTAAATCCGTTAGCTCCGCGAGTGTAAACGTCCGCGTCCACTGCTTCGGTTCGAACTCGGTGATCTCCTTCACGCTACGCAGATAGGGTTCGGCATTGGCCCATACGTTTTCGGAATCCTCCGTCACGCCGCCGCTGCTCGAAAAATACACCGCATTTATCGCGCCGCCGTTATGTATCAATATCTGTCCGGTCGTATCCTTTACGGCCTGTGTGGTCGTCGCGGCTTCATTGCTCGCGCCCTGATAGACCTGGCAGTTCGTTGTATCACAAAGGTCATATCCGAGCTCCTTGTGTACGCCAAAGCGCGTGACCGTATACGAGCGCGTCGCTACCACCTGAGCCTTCATAGCCTCGTTGCTCCACTTCGACGGAAACTCGGATGGGACAACACTGTACAGATATTCGTCGAGCGTCACGACATTGACCGCCGTGATCTTCTTGCCTGTGTGACGATTGAATTCTATATGCCCGCGATATTTTTGAGTGCCCAGCGTTGTCGTTTCACTATCCGCGTCATTGAGCTGACCGAAGCCCTGCGCATTCTCAAACACCATCAGCGCATTGCCGTTATCCGATAGTTGAACGCGCCTCGTGTTAGGTTGCATGGCCGTACCGCCGAGCCTTGCGGCATCCGACGAAGGGTTCGACGAACGCGCGTAGACGGACCATTTACCGTTTTCGGCCAATGCTGCTATCGCGTTTACGCCCGCGGATTTCTTCGAGGCCGCCGCTGTATATGCCGCGTCAAAGTCGTTATAGGTCTCGTTGTATTTCACAAAGCCGTCGTTTACAACCTCCGCTGTGAACACTCCGCTGCCCTTTATATATCCGGCTATACCCTTATCATATCCGACTTCAATGGTTTTAGCCGTGATCTTGACGCTGTCGACATCCTTGTATTTCGCCTCAAGGCCTATACGAATATCCGACGAATACGCATAAACCGTTCGCGGACAGATCATGATCACGCATATAATTGCCGTAAGCATGAAAAAAAACGGCAAATAATTTGCCGAATAATTTCGTTCCACAGTGACCTCCAACAAGCTTTTGTATGTTTAAACCGGGTAGACCTTGTTTTCCTTGTCTGCCAGGTTCTCGTCGACGCCGTATTTCTGTGCGTTTCTATATTTAAAGTAATTGATAGCCACATTCGGAAACAGTGCATAGGACAGTACATCCTCGTCCTTTTCGATGTAGCTCTCGATCTCCTTACGCGCATCCGGTAATGCGGGTGATAATAAATCCGCCGGACGTGTTGTTATAGGCTTTTCATCACCGATGATTTGCTTTCTGAACTCGGGCTTGATATCGACTGGTGTCTTGCCATACATGCCGCGTACGATGTCCTTTGTTTCCTTCGGACATATCTTGTACCTTTCCCCGGCAATAACGTTCAATACCGCCTGCGTGCCTACTATCTGACTCGACGGCGTTACGAGCGGAGGCATACCCATATCCTCGCGTACCCTCGGCACCTCCGCAAGTGCCTTGTCCAAAAGCTCCGTGCGGTTTTGCGCCTTGAGCTGAGACACGAGATTTGACAGCATCCCGCCCGGTACCTGATAGATCAATCCGTTATAGTCCACGCAGAGTATCGACGGATCGAGCAATCCGTTTTCAATAAACTCATCGCGTAATGTCTTGAAATATGACGCTATCTCAGCGAGCTTTTGTTGATCGAGACCCGTATCGAATTCGGTATCCGCGAGCGCGCCGACCATTACATCGGTCGCGGGCTGTGACGAGCCAAACGCAAACGGCGATATAGCCGTATCCAAGATATCCGCTCCGGCCTCAATTGCGCTCATATATGCCATAGCACCAAGACCCGTTGTGTAATGTGTATGCACCTGCAGCGGCAGCTTGCTGACGGATTTAATAGCCGTCACGAGCTCGGTTGCAGCCTTTGGCAGCAGCAACGCAGCCATGTCCTTTATACATATCGAATCCGCGCCCATGGACTCAAAACGCTTGACCAGATCCTTGTAATACTCGATCGTGTGGACATGGCTCAGCGTGTATCCGATCGCGATCTGTACATGACACTTCTCTTTTTTCGCGGCCTTGACACAGGTCTGTAGGTTGCGCGTATCGTTCAGCGCGTCAAACATACGGATGATGTCGATGCCATTCGCTACAGATTTTTGTATAAAATACTCGACCACATCGTCCGGATATATCCGATATCCCAAGAGGTTTTGGCCACGCAACAGCATCTGCAGCTTGGTCTTTTTAAATCCGTCCTTGAGCTTACGCAAGCGTATCCATGGGTCCTCGTTTATAAAACGCATGCACGCGTCAAAGGTCGCGCCGCCCCACATCTCCACCGAATGAAAGCCCACATCGTCCATCGCGGATACGATCGGCAGCATCTGCTCGGTCGTCATACGCGTTGCGATTAACGATTGCTGGCCGTCTCTGAGCGTTGTGTCTGTAATCCCGATTGTACGTTTTTCAATCTTTTTATTTGAGTTCTTCACTTAGTACCTCCTCAGAATAAAGCTTTTACCGCTTATTTCCCGAACAGCGACAGGAACACGCCCGCAGCCACAGCAGAGCCTATAACGCCAGCTACATTGGGGCCCATCGCATGCATCAGCAGGTAGTTGTTCGGGTTCTCCTCCTGGCCGACCTTTTGCGCCACGCGCGCGGCCATCGGCACAGCGGATACGCCCGCAGCACCGATCAACGGATTGACCTTGCCGCCCGAGAGCTTGCACATCAGTTTACCGAACAGCACGCCGCCCGCAGTCGATACGGAAAACGCCGCTAGACCCAGTATAACGACCTTGATCGTAGCCGCCGACAGGAACACATCGGCCTTTGTGGTCGCGCCGACCGTAATACCGATGAAGATCGTGACTATGTACATCAGGGCTTCCGAGGCAGTCTTCGCGAGCTTCTCAACGACACCCGATTCTTTAAACAGATTGCCGAGCATCAGCATACCGACCAACGGAGCACAGTCGGGTATTATCAATAATACAAACACCGTAACCAAAATCGGGAATATGATCTTCTCACGCTTCGAAACCGGTCTGAGCTGTTCCATTACGATCGAGCGTTCAGCCTTTGAGGTAAGCGCGCGCATGATCGGCGGCTGTATGATCGGCACTAGTGCCATGTACGAATACGCCGCGACCGCGACCGTCGAAACCTGATGGGGCGCGAGTATTGTATTCAAAAAGATCGTCGTAGGTCCGTCCGCACCACCGATAATACCGATGCCTGCAGCCTCCGGCAGCGAAAAGCCCAAAAGCAATGCGCCTAAAAACGCCGCGAATATACCGATCTGCGCAGCCGCACCCAGCAATAAGCTCTTCGGGTTTGCGATCAGCGGGCCGAAGTCCGTGAGCGCACCCACACCGAGAAAGATGAGCGGCGGGAAGATGACATATTTATTACCCATATAGAGGTAGTTAAGCATGCCTCCTATGACCTGCTTGCCGTTTTCGCCTATCATCGGTGCGTTCATGATCGTGACACCGGGTAGATTTACCAACAGCATACCGAATGAGATCGGCAGCAACAGCAACGGTTCATATTTCTTAGAAATGGCGAGGTACATGAAAAACAACGCCACCAATACCATGATTACATATTTGTAGCTTTCGTTCTGCGTGAGCAGATAAAAGCCCGAGGACTGCGCAAACCTCACGGTTATGT
>CAYURR010000097.1:0-11377 GCA_964446745.1 uncultured Defluviitaleaceae bacterium
CCACGTCTGATGAAGTAATGTTAATACAATTACTACGACAAGTCAAGTAATTTTTATGGTACTTTATATTGTGTACTTTTGTGGTAAAATGTGTTAGATTTATTGCATGCTATTAGAATGGGAGGATATGACCAGTGAATGGAATCAGCAGTATGGGGACGAGCGCTCTTGCTAGAGACTATAGCTCGTTAAAGATGACAAAGCCCGGCAATAAAAACGACATGTCGTTTGAGGCACAGAGCATCTATGATGATATAAAAAGGATGATTTCATCCGTACCAAACGCGGAGCTCACGCTCGATACAACGAAAAAGCCGGAGAGTAAGCCCGGTGAATTGCAGATTAGTAGTATGTATGGGATGAAGAGTGTTGATTGTACCCCGACGGGTATTTACCATACATTTGTGATCGATACAGATACCCTCGAACGCATGGCTCAGGATGAGGAGTATAGAAAACAGGTCATGGATTCGTTTCAAAAGGGGATAGAAACCGCGTACGATAACCTGCGCCAGCCAAATCCGCTTGCAGCGAATAAGAGCAAGGAACAGGATGCCAAGGTCTACATAGATTTTTGGAATACTGAAAAAAACGGTAAGTATGTAAATAAACCAATATACAGCCAGCCAATGCAAAGTGTTATTGCAAAATATATAGGCGAATAGTCAAAAAATTGAATAAAAATTGAATAAATATTAAAAGCGGGTCATAGCAGATACATCTCTGTCTGCTATGACCCGCTTTTTTTTTTGTATATGATGAATAAATATTGGTAAAATTCCTAAGCTTTATTGACAGTGATGGTTCGCAATGGTAATATTTAAGAAATAACTATATTTCGGGGGGATATATTTGACTACGCGGAAAAAGCGCTTGCTTATAGACATACTGAATGACAAGTATCTATATTTGATGCTGGTGCCGGGTATAGTGCTGTTATTCATTTTTTCGTACATGCCTATGTACGGACTCGTTATGGCTTTTAAGAGTTACTCGACCAGGCTAGGGATAATGGGCAGCCCGTGGGCAGGGCTCACGCACTTTAAAAAGCTATTCTCTCTGCCGGAGTCCGAATTTGTTATCTTCAACACGATACGCATCAGTTTCTTTAACTTGGTTCTCGGTTTTCCCGCTCCGATCATCCTCTCACTTCTTCTCAACGAACTCCGCCTCCCACGCTTCAAGCGCGGGGTGCAATCGGTGCTTTATATGCCTCACTTCGTTTCTTGGGTTGTCATCAGCGGTTTGCTGTATTCCTTCTTTTCCACTACAGTCGGTGTATTTAGTAAGGTCGTGATGGCCGTCGGATTACCACCTGCCAATGTCATCGCAAATCCCAATACCTTCAGGCAATTACTCTATGCAACCAACATCTGGAAATCGGCCGGATGGGGAACGATCATCTACATGGCCGCTATAGCGGGTGTTGATCCGGCGTTGTACGAGTCTGCCGAGATAGACGGTGCCAACCGCTTCCAACGTATGCTACATATTACACTGCCGTCGATACGCTTCTCGATAACGACGATGCTGATACTCAGCGTGGGCGGTATCATGAGCGGTAACTTCGACCAAATCATGAACCTGCGTACAGCCCCGACGACACAGGTCTCTCAGGTCATCGATACATACGTATTTGACATGGGTATCACAAAGGGCCGATATGACTTCGCGACAGCCGTAGGCTTGTTTCAACAGGGTATCAACTTTCTATTGATGCTTACTACCAACGGCATAGTGAAAAAGATGAGCGGCGAAGGCTTCTTCTAATCGAAAGGGGGAAATGTAATGGCTAAATTGTTTACGTCTCGCAAATCGACCATACGATACGGCTTTTTGTCCAACCTGTTCGATGTGGCCAATGTCTTGTTCTTTGTTATTCTGGCGATGATGATGATACTCCCGTTCTGGAATGTCTTTATCGTCTCTATCAGCACCATCGGCGAGTATATGCGCACACCGTTTTATCTGTGGCCAAAGACGCCGACCATTGCTGCGTACAAATATGTGTTCTCATCATCACTTATACCGCGCGCATACCTGGTTACGATAGCCGTCACTGTATGCGGTACGATCACAAATGTGCTTGTAACCTCAATGATGGCGTATTCGCTGTCAAAGAAACGTTTGCATGGGCGCAACTTCTTCTTATTAATGATATTGTTTACGATGTTCTTTTCGGGTGGACTTATCCCGTCGTACATGATAATCAGGAATGTGCTAAAGCTTAACAACACGTTCTTTGTTATGTTTATACCTTCGGCGGTCAGCGCATACAACTTCGTTATTATGAAGTCGTTCTTTACGCAGATGCCGGAGAGCCTCGAGGAATCCGCAAAGCTCGACGGTGCAAACGATCTGTTTATCTTCTTTAGGATCATCTATCCACTCTCGATACCTATGCTGTCGACGATGGCGCTGTTTGCGGCTGTTGGCTACTGGAACTCATGGTTCATGGCTCATATCTACATAGTAAACAAAGCGCTCTATCCGCTGCAGCTTATTATTAGAAACTACATATTAAAGGTAAACCTTCCACCTGAAATCAGGGAGGCTATGGGCTCGCTACGCGATCCGGCCGGCAATCCTATACCGGTATTCGAGGAGGGCCTGAAGATGTCTACGGTGGTTATAGCCATCGTACCCTTATTGCTCATTTACCCTTGGATGCAGAAATACTTTGAAAAGGGTGTAATGATAGGATCCATCAAAGGATAATACAAAAAGGAGGCAATGTATGAAGAAACTGATAGCACTAGTCATGGCAGGTGTTATGGTCGCTGCGGTAGGCTGCTCGTCTAAGACGACAAATACCACACCGGCACCTGCGACAAATGAAGCTGCTACCACAGAAACACAGACAACCGAAACAACAGGAGCCGAAGACACTACTGCAACCGATACAGCTACTACAGAGGCTGCTTCGGGCGACTTAGTCACGATCCGCATGTCGGCTACGGGTGATTTCCAATGGAAGCCCGAAGATAAGCTCGTGCAGTATATCGAAGACAAGTTCGGCATCCGCTTCGAGAGCACACAGTATGACGAAGACCCCGACAAGATCTTGCTCGAGGCAGCCGGCGGAACATTAGCCGATGTACTGTATTCGTCTACACTCTATGACCTGTATCACTTCGCAAAGATGATAGACGAGGGATATTACAGGAGCATACCTGAGGATATGATCAACAAGTACCCGAATGTCAAGAACCTGATCGAGACATCGGACGTAGGTCAGGCTGTACAGGAGCTCTATGGCGAGCAGTTCATGCTGCCAAAGCCGGACAGCCGCGTCAGAGGTATCTATGTAACCGAGCGTAAGGGTATCTTCTATCGCAAGGATTGGCTCGCAAACGTAGGCATCACAAAGGAGCCGACCAACTTCAAAGAGCTCTACGAGATGGCAAAGGCCTTCACACTCAATGACCCGAATAAGTCGGGCAAGAACGATACATATGGCCTCACCTCGGATGGTTTCGGTAACTTCCGTTATTTCTTTGCATCCTATGGTCAGTCAAACCTTGACTGGGCAAAGGGTCCGGATGGCGTATGGACACACGGCGCTTTGATGCAGTCGAACGTCGAGGGTCTCGAGTGGTTTAGAAAGATGTATGAAGAAGGTTACCTGGATCCTGAGTTTGCAAGCACGGATCACGTACAGGCCGTTCAGAAATTCGCTTCGGAGATATTTGGTGCTGTAAACCGTAATGCGGACACAGACTGGATATACAACGTTGTCGTTAAGGATTTCTATGCCGCTACACAGGATAAATATCCTAATCCGTTTGATGTCGTAGGTGTTATCCCGATCATTGCAAAGGATGAGAACACAGACCCTGCACTCAATGCATATCAGGATATGACAGGCGTACATTTCTCGTACAACTGTACAGACGAAAAGCTTGACAAGTACCTTGCATTCCATGACTGGTCGATCTCCGATGAAGGTGAGCGCTTCTGGCTCGGCTTTGAGGGCGAGGATTACAATGTAGATTCAAGCGGTAAGATTACATTGGCTACAGACGAGAGTGGTGCTCCGCACGATCTGGGTACACTGTATCCGTCGATGGAAGTTATCAAGATGGGTAGCTGGGGCTTCCACATGGCAGCAGATCCTAACTGGCCTATCTACACATATGGCACATTCAACGATGCTATCAAGTCCGCAAGTAAGGAAGCACGTGACAAGCGTAACCCATATCCTATGAAAGCGGATATGAGGGTCAAGCTGATCCCGTTACCGTCAATGCTTGATGCCAACTCGTTTAAGTTCTCGGTTGAGTATGCAAACATCGTCATGGGCAAAGAGCCTGTACAGAAGATGTTTGACGATATGGTCGCAAAGGCTATGGCCAGCGGCTTCACCGAAGCAATGAAGGACGTTAACGATTATATCGCCGAAAAAGGCTGGTAAGCACTTAAGACGATAAAACAATAATAAGAAAGCCATAGGATAAGGGGATAACCCTTTTCCTATGGCTTTCTTTTACGAGAATTTCTTGCGCAGATATGCGACGTAATAATCCGCATTGAGCTTTTCACCGTTGATCATTGAAATCAATTGCTCAGGCTCGTAAAGCGCACCGTATTTGTGGATCTTGTCTGTCAACCATGACTTGATCGCGGCGATATTACCGTTACGGATATTGCCGTATACGTCCATGTCCTTTTCCATGTACGCGAGTAACTGGGCGGCGTACGCGCTACCCACGGAGTATGACGGGAAATAACCGAAGCTCGAGTAGGACCAGTGTACATCCTGAAGGATACCTGTCTTATCATCCGCTGGTTCTATACCCAGATATTCCTTCATCTTCTCGTTCCAGAGCGCGGGCAGGTCGTTTACATCAATATCCCCGCTGAACAAAAGCTTTTCTACCTCATACCGTATCATGATGTGCAAAGAGTATGTAAGCTCATCGGCTTCTATCCTGATAAGTGATGGCTGTGCGACATTGGCCGCGCGATAGAACTGTTCGGCTGTGATATCCTTGAAATCATCACCCAAGATCTCCATGATATCGTCATAGATGTATTGCCAGAACTCAAGGCTCCTGCAGATGACGTTTTCGAAGAACCTAGACTGTGACTCATGTATCCCAAATGAGGTGCCGTTGTCGACCACGGTATCAGCATAAGCCTCGCTGACGTTTTGGTCGTAGATTGCGTGTCCCGATTCGTGCGCAACCGAAAACAACGAGGACAAGAAGTTGTTTTCGTAGTAGTGTGTGGTGATACGAACGTCGTTGTGTGCTATCGCACCGCAGAATGGATGCTCGGTCTCTGCGAGCAATCCCTTGTCAAAGTCAAAACCCAGTGTATCCATAATAAGGCGCGCGATGCGCTTTTGCTTCTCCAGTGATACAGGACGATTTAAAAATGATGTGTCGATTACATTTCCGGATGCTACAACGTCTTTTAATAATGGGACGATAGCCTCTCTGATCTTAGCGAAGAACACATCCAGATCTTTACAGGTCAGTCCCGGCTCATAATCAGCGAGTAGGCTGTCATATGCGTGATAGATATTGTCTGTGTTTACGCTGTCGTCTCTGTATGCTACGAATTTCTTTTGATAGTCCACCAGCTGCTTTAGATAAGGTGAAAAGCTTTTGAAGTCGTTGTTGATCTTTGCGTTCCTCCAGACCTCGTAACCCTTGACCTTGAGCTCCTCAAAAGCCCTTGCTTCTTCAGCCGGGATGTTGATGTTGTCATAGTATTGCTTTTTGCAGATGCGATGCATGGCCTTTACATCATCACTGAGGCTGTCGAAATGCGCCTCAAGCTCTGTCAGGTAGCTCTTCATTTCTTCGGAAATGGACATCTTGAATTCTTCCTCGGCAAGTATAGCCATGGTCTTTGCGCGATATGGCATGCCTGCTGCAGGCGGGTTTGCTGTCTGCATATCCCAGCCGTATAAGCCACCGGCTCTGCTGAATGCATTCTTACGTTCCAGATAAGCCTTGAAGTTTTCGATGGTATTGTCTAATGACATATTCATCCCCCTTTTCATAGATTTTAGCACAGATGTGGTGTTTGTGATATACATAAATGATTATGTCGACACCTATTACTATAAATATACTAAGAATGTTTACACTAATGTGCATTTAGGGTATGATAAAAAAGCTAATAAAATGAATATGCAAAATAATGTGAATTCGAGGTGTGTATAAATGCTAACAAATTTTAAAATAGAAACAAGACTAAAGATGGCTTTTTCAGTTGTCTATGGTTTTGCAATCGTAATAGTGCTCATCTCCATTTTTGCTATGCGTAATATAGCCCAGACTAATGAGGAGTCTATTAAAACGATTACGGAACCGTTGGTTTTAATCGGCCAAATCGCAAACAGTATGGAAAGGCTTAGTAACAACGATAAAGATACCACCCGATTCTCGGAAGAGGTTTTGTGTCTTAACGAAAAACTTGAAAATGTAAAAGCAATATATTCGGAACGTAATATGAAACAAACTGAAGCCTACATAATATTAGCGAATCTGAGTGATTCATTTAATGATTATTCTAAATCCGTAATCAACAAAGAAGATAAATTCGTCATATTAAAAAAAAGTGAGAAAACCTCAGAGTTGATAGATAAAATGCTCATTGATTTAAATGAACATTCAACACAGAATAACATGGAAAACCGCTCTCGTAAAAATATTGCTACTCTTTTGTTTATTCTATTTATTTTGGTTGGATTACAGCTGACTATACTCATATACCGCTCACTCTCAAGAGGTATATTAATGCCATTAGACGAAATAGCTGATACGGCAAAAGAGATCGCAAAGGGAAATCTTGCTGTACGCATCAAATATCAATCTACAAACAGCGTTGGCAGATTGGCAAATAATCTTACGCAGGTAGTAAATACACTTTGCGACTTGATTCTTGATATAGATAATCTCGTCAAGCTCCAAAACGAGGGTATTATGTCCGCAAGGATAGACAGCGAAAAATATACAGGAGCATTTTCATCGATAACAAAGGGTATAAATGAAATGGTTGTATCCTATGTTGATATGACAAACGAGGTCATTGAGTGTGCACAGAATTTTGAACAAGGAAATTTTAATATTCAAATACCTACATATAAAAACGATAAAGAACGAGCCAGTGTAGCATTTAATAATCTGAGTAGTAACCTTAAAAACATTAGCGAGGATATTAACAGCTTGGTAGATTCGGCTGCTCACGGCAATCTGTCAGCGCGTGTGGATGATAAAAAGTATGACGGTGACTGGGCTCTGATTATCGCAACGTTGAATAATCTTCTTAATGTCATCATTGCGCCTATACGTGAGGCATCTGTTGTTCTGTCTGAGATATCAAAGGGAAATTTAAGTATATCCGTAACCGGAAGCTTTGAGGGGGATTTTTCTATCATCAAGGACTCCCTTAACGGTACCATATCCTTTTTAAAATCCTATATTTCAGAGGTCTCGGATGTTTTAAACAAGGTTGCCGCTAACGATCTCAGTGTGTCCATAGACAGGGATTATGTGGGTGACTTTAGGGAAATTAAGCAGTCGATCAATATGATTATCGAAAAGCTAAACATTGTAATGCGCGATATAACAAATATGTCACGACGTATTTCTGCGGGTTCGGAACAGATCATGACTTCAAGTGAATCCCTTTCCGATGCATCAGTCAATCAAGCCTCCTCCGTCAGTATTCTGACAAATATGATAAGTAATATTAACGGCAAGCTTGCGCTGACGTCTTCAAAAGCCCAAAGTGCTGTAGATTACGCAGGATATGCCCAGGAAAATGCAATGAATGTAGACTTGAAAATGAAAGAAATGGTAGAGGCTATCGAAGAAATCAGAAAGGCGTCCACGGATATACACAATGTAATCAAGACTATCGAGGACATAGCTTTCCAAACCAATATATTATCCTTAAATGCTTCGATAGAGGCTGCCAGAGCAGGCGAGAGCGGCAAAGGCTTTGCTATTGTGGCCGATGAGGTAAGACGATTGGCAGGTAAAAGCCGTGAAGCTGTGGATACCACTACGGGTCTTATCGAGGCCTCGTCATCCAAGGTTGCACAAGGTGTAAGGATATCGGACGAGACAGCTAAAATCTTAACAAACATCGTAACTGATATATCTAATATCAAGGAGACTGCAACGGAGATAAGCCATTATGCCAGCGATCAAGTAAACGACATGGGAAAAATCAGTGTCGATGTTGAAAACATATCAAGGCTTACAACGGAAAACCTGGCTATATCCGAGGAGAGTGCCGCTTGCGCAACGGAATTTTCATCCGAGGCAGATGTATTAAGAGAAACTGCTGAAACATTTATATTGAAAGGATGAGGTTTTAATGGAACAGGTGTTGGCTGACCTAAATGAATCTGAGAGTGGTATTATTTCAACAATAGATATTTCAGGTATTAGCAGAAAGATATTAATGGATATAGGTTTAGTAGAGGGAACCAAAATCACTGTAAAAAAGAAGGCCCCGTTTAACGGCTCACTTAACATTATTGCGGGCGGTGGCAATCTGAGCATACGCCGCCAGGACGCCCAGAAAATTTTCGTAACGAAGGAGTAGTTGTATGCGCTTTCTTTTGGTTGGTAATCCAAATTGCGGTAAGACAACCGTGTTCAACAAACTAACGAAAAGCAATGCAAGGGTTGGGAACTGGGCCGGTGTAACCGTTGAAAAGAAAATCGGTGAATATAGAGATATTAATGACAGAATTGAAATCGTGGATCTTCCCGGTATTTATTCTCTTTCGCCATGTAAAGAGGACGAGATTATAGCAAGAAATGCAATATTAAAGGGTGGCGCGGATGTACTCATCAATGTCATAGATGCTACAAACTTGGAGCGTAGCTTGTATTTGACAACTCAGCTAATGGAGCTATCCATACCTGTTGTACTGGCATTAAACATGATGGATGAGATAAAGGAATCTGATACAAAGATAGACATCGACGCGATCAGCAAGGCCTTGTCTTTACCTATAGTGCCGATCAAAGCCAAGGAAGGAGAGGGATTGGATAATTTAATGTCTGATGCAAAAAGGGCAACGGAAACATTTGCTCCCAAAAGTGTATTATCCAATACAGATTTGGCTAACCCCATTTTGTCCATAGAAAAGCTGCTCTCTAAAATAACTCAAAACAACGTGCTCTTCACAACCATCAAGCTGATGGAGGACGATGCTCTTGTAAAACAGGAGTTATACTTGGCACCGACGCTTGAGACCGACATAAACCGAGTGCTCAAGGATCAACGGAGAAATCTGTCCGACACCATCATTCAATACCGTCACAAATTTGTCAGGGAGCTTATTGCGGATACATACAAAAAAGGAAACGCTTCGAAAGAAGAAATGCGCACAGAAAAGTACGACAACATCATTTTACATAAAATATTCGCTGTTCCATTGTTCTTACTTACCATGTTTATCATCTTCCAGATAACCTTTGGACCTGTCGGTAAAACGCTTTCCGATTGGATAGATGTCGCTTTTGTAGACTATATCAACCCGGCCGTGGCTATATGGTTATCCGATATGGGTGTTTCTGAATGGCTCTGTAGCCTGATTTGTGACGGTGTTTTGACCGGTATCGGTACCGTGCTGACTTTTATGCCGCAAGTGGTATTGTTGTTCTTGTTCCTTTCGCTGTTAGATGATATCGGTTATACGGCCAGAACGGCTTTTATAATGGAAGCGCTGCTGAACAAGATAGGTCTGACCGGGCAATCATTCATACCAATGCTGATGGGCTTCGGGTGCAGCGTTCCGGCCATAATGGCTTCGCGCTCGCTTCAAAGTGAAAAGGATCGCAGGCTTACCATTATGATTACGCCGTTTATGTCATGCTCGGCAAGGCTCCCGGTTTATGCTGTGTTTGCCGGTGCGATTTTTGCAAAACTAAGCGGTGTGGTGGTTTTTTCATTGTATTTGCTCGGTATCATTGTATCTATTATAAGCGGTCTAATACTGAGCAAAACAGTCTTTCGAAAGGATTCTGAAACAAGCGTTTTTGAAATGCCGAAGTACAGAAGCCCTTCTTTTCGGAGCATATTGTTTAGAGTGCTAAACAAGAGTAAAGATTTTATTCAGCGAGCCGGAACTATTATGTTTATGGCATCGGTTATCATTTGGTTTTTCCAGACGTTTGACATCTATTTTGAGTTTGTAGCGGATAATTCAACGAGCATGTTTGCCGATGTGGGACGTTTTATTGCCCCGATATTTACGCCCCTTGGCTTTGGCAACTGGCAGGCTTCTGTTGCGCTATTGACCGGTGTCATAGCAAAAGAGGCCGTTGTTGCTACGTTGGCTATTCTATATAAAGCCCCGAGCGATGCTTCGTTGTTTGTGGCTGTTGCTCAAAGCTTTACACCTCTTACTGCTTATGCATATCTGGTTTTCGTATTACTCTATACCCCTTGCCTCTCTGCCATTTCAGTCATGGCACGAGAATTAAATTCTGTGAAATGGACCATTGTTTCGATATTGACACAGACATTTATAGCCTGGATTGTATCACTTTTAATTTTTCAGATAGGATCGTTGTTTTTGCAATAAAGCTATTGCTTATACCGAGCGCAGAACAAAAACCCCGGGCATCTTTGGGGTTTTCGTTTTGTGGTGCACTGCCGATAGAGTAATGATAAGCTGTGTAAAATATCTTGAAAGTAAGCTCAAACTCAAAGTTAATCGGGAGAAAAGTAAAACAGGAAGTCTGTTGACTTTGAAGTTCCTGGGGTTTTCGCTGTACAAAGTGGCGAAGAAAACAGGGATACGTCCAGATGAAAAGTCGGTTAGCAGGTTGAAAGAAAAGATACGCAGTATAATCAAGGGTAACAGAGGTAGAAATATTACGGTCATTCTACACGAATTAAAACATTTACAACGGGATGGCTGGGATATTACGGTGTTGCTGACATGACCAGTAAGATAAACGAGTTGAATCAGTGGACAAGACGGCGAATACGGCAATGCCTGTGGAAGCAATGGAAGAAGATAACAAACAAGCACGATAATCTCGTTAAACTCGGTATCCCACTAAGTTAGAATTACGTCACAGCGACAGGGTGATGGCGTCACCTCTGTCTGAGCTTGGTTTCGTTTACTGTTGTTAGAACGCAAATTAATTGCAAAGGCATCAAAAAAGCATCTCCAAATTTGGAGATGCCATAAGGCAAAGCCTACAGGCTCTGCATAGCTTACTGTATGGGATTATCTGGTTTATTCAGAATAAGGAATATTCTGATATTAATTTATTGCATAAGGCTGTAAGAAGATTGACATTATTCCATTTACTTTCTAATAACTGATCATGTACATAATAAGCACGATTGAAGTCATCCAGAGAAATTTCCCCTTTGCTAAGAGCAT
>CAYURR010000098.1:0-11311 GCA_964446745.1 uncultured Defluviitaleaceae bacterium
CCTTCGGGGGCAACCTCGTGCCGGTTCGAGTCCGGCCTCGGGCATTTTTATTTTGTATTACATATAGCCAGTATTAACGAGCCGTCGAATGTGTTTTGGCGGCTTTTTTGATATAAGATAGTCACGCCTAATATTAATAAAAAGCCATGTGAGTCAGGCCGGGCCCGATGCATCATGGCTTTAATTTTATATATGGGGGAATGGACAGATGTACTTTGCGATGGACGAAATAGGCTTTGATAGATTGAGGGCGTGTCTATGAGATTATACAATCCCATTGCTATAGGCAACACAGCGGCTGTGTATCTGCACGAGGGACGCATCATAAAGGTGTTTGACAAGCGACTGCCGGACGGCGAGGCGCAGTACGAGGCAAATAAGCACCGTATCGCCCATGCGAGCGGCTTGCCTGTACCTGAAGTCTACGACGTGACATACATTGACGGTAATCAGGCCATTGTCATGGAATATGTAAATGGCCGCACCATCGGCGAGCTGATGCGCGAGAACCCATCAAGGGTCGAGTACTTCATGGGGTTATCCGTAGATCTGCACCGCCGTATGCATTGTATAGCCGCAGATGCTACCACCTCAGGCATGGAGACCACGTCCGCAAAGCTCGCGAGACAGATACAGGCAGCAAATCCATTGGACGATGCCGTGAAACATGAACTCTTGGAAACAATGCGAAACTTTCGTTACTACGCTGTTCTGTGTCATGGGGATTTTCACATCAACAACATCATCGTCGACGATCACAACAAGGCATATATCATCGATTGGGTCGACGCATCCTTGGGCGATCCGCGCGCGGATGCTTGCCGTTCCTATATCCTTTATTCCAAGAGCTTTACAGAATTGGCTGCGATGTATTTGGATTTGTATACAAAAGTCAGCGGCGTTTCTGTGGATGAGATCATGCGCTGGGCTCCGGTCATCGCTGCCGCGAGACTGTCCGAGGGCGTATCCGCCGAACACGTCGCGTATCTGTCGGCACTCGTTGATAGGAGGCAAAAATGAAAAAACCTGCTGTATTCTTGGACTTTCAAGGTACCTTGGGCGGCGGCGGTACAGACGACATACGCACGCTCGAGCTATTCCCGTTTTCCGCAGATGCTATCAAAAAACTCAATGACAACGGTATACTCGCGATCGGCATCACCAATCAGAGCCATATCGCTAAGGGTTTATGCACTCTGGACGAATACAACTCCAGGCTCGAATATATTAACCACGAGCTAGAAAAAGCGGACGCTCGTTTAGACGAGGTATACTGTTGTCCGCATGGAGATAAGGATACTTGTACATGCAAGAAGCCCCTGCCCGGCATGATCGAATGGGCCAAGAGGGATTTTTCTATAGATCCAACACAGATGTATGTGGTCGGCGACATGGGCAAATCGGATATGTTATTGGCCAAGAACGTCGGCGCAAAGGCTGTGCTCGTGCTCACGGGCGTAGGTCGCGGCAGCCTCAATGAATTTAGGCACACTTGGGCAGAAGCGGAGGCCACGCATGTCGCCGATAACGTTTACGAGGCCGTCCGATGGATAATCGATGATATAGCAAATTACAGCCTTTCGGTCTATAACCCCGGATATTGCGCGGAGCCGCCCGAGTTCATTCGTCAGCTTGCGGATACGCCCGCCATGCGCCGTCTCGCCAATGTCGGCATGAACTGCGGCTGCGAATACACGGGCTTGCTGGATTACGGTTCACAGCAGTTCCGTTATACCCGTTGGACGCACAGCATTTATGTTGCTCAGATCATCTGGCATTTCACCGGTGATATCCGACAGACCATCGCGGGCTTGTTTCATGATATCGCCACACCGGCGTTTGCGCATGTCATAGACTTCCTGAACGGCGACCACATCTCACAGGAAAGCACCGAAGACAAGACCCTTGAATTTATCGCTCTGTCAACAGAGATTACTGACATCCTGCGTGAATATGGGCTGAGCGCCTCGGATGTCAGTGACTATCACATATTTCCGATCGCCGATAACGATACCCCGATGCTCTCGGCAGACCGCCTGGAGTATACGCTCGGAAATGCATTTAACAGAAGTCTACTCGATCTCAACACGGTAAAGAGGATATATAACGATCTGCGTGTGGTGCGTAACGAACATGGTGCAGACGAGATCGCTTTTGCCGACATCGATACGGCGTTGCTGTTTACCTCTGTTGCCCTCGACAACTCATACTGGTATGTCTCGGACGAGGATCGACTGTCTATGCAGCTCTTGGCCGACATCATAAGATATGCGATAGTTTTGGGCTTGCTAACTGCTTCGGATCTGTATACAACCGAAACACGCGTTATAGATAAACTAACATCCGATGTGCGCACGCGAGCATTATGGCATTCTTATACGCAGATGAATACGATAGATATCTCGGACCGTAAGCCCCGTGACCGATACGCGGTAAATATCTCAGCCAAACGGCGCTACATCGACCCTTTGATCTCGTCCACGCAGAACCTCAGGCGTGTTTCTGCTGCCGATACGCAGGCCGCGCATGATATCGATAAATTCTTACATATGGACTTTGATAAATGGCTGTGCCCGATTCCGGCGTCTCCTGTTTCCCTAACCTTACCGTCATGTTGCGGCGGGGTAACAGCGCTATTCTTTGATCTGGACGGCACCTTACTGACCGATGAAAAAACTATCTCACCCACCACATTAGAAACGTTACGCTTATGCAAATCCGCCGGATTGCGCCTATTTATCGCGACCGCACGCGCGCCGCTTTTGCAGAGTCGGTTTGCATGGTATGACGATATCCGCGATTTGTTGGACGGAGGGTCATACTATAACGGTGGCTGTGTAATATCGGGCGCGCAGAAGTCATACACCTTTATTTCTGACGATATCGTTCAAGCAGCGATTGATCTTGTGAACGGATATGACGGGCTAAACATCTCTTTGCAAATGGAGGATGAGTACCACGCGTTCCGTTTCCCGCTCAAAAATCCCGTGACCTGGGGTATACCGGATGGCAAGACCCTTTATTTGCCCGAGACATTGGGTCTGCATAGCGTAAAAATACTGATATTCTACGCCGACCTCGTGGATTCGACGACGGTATTAGACAGTGGGCTCGTAACTGCGCTCGAGGCATTATGCGCCGGCAAGGCACAGCTTTACCTTACCGATAGCGGTAAGGTCGTACAGATCATGGGCAACGGGGTCAACAAGCTGCAGGGCATCGAACGATTGCGTACCATGCTCGGGATAGAGCCGCGGGAGATCGCGGTCTTTGGAGACGATATCAACGACATAGAAATGTTGTCCGCATACGAGCATAGTGTCGTTATGGGAAACGCATCCGACGATATCAAGAATTGCGCAAGATACGTGACCAACGATAATAACAGTGATGGGATCAGTTATGCGATACGGGAGATTTTAAGATTAATATAGAAAAAGCAAAACATTACCACGGATTGGCACAGATCAGAACGGATTGGCACGGATGTGGGAAGACTTAAATAAGGGGGTATGGGGATGGATGCTAATATAGTGATAAGGCCTATGGTGATAGGCGATTATGATGAAGTTTTGGCTTTGTGGCAGGAAACACCGGGCATGGGCTTGAACGGTTACGACGATTCATATGACGGGATACGGCGCTTTCTTTCACATAATCCCGGTACGAGCTTTGTCGCGGAGCGGGATGGCCACATCATCGGTGTGATCCTATGCGGACATAACGCACGCAGAGGGTTCATTTATCACACAGCCGTCGCCGTTTCAGAGCGCAAAAACGGCATCGGCAAGGCACTCGTGGATGCAACCAACGACGCATTACGCGACCTCGGCATCGCAAAGGTTTGTCTCGTGGCGTTTGCCGATAACGAAATCGGTAACGCGTTTTGGGAGCGTGTTGGCTTTAGCGCAAGGCCTGATCTTGTTTACAGGGATAAAAAGCTACTCGATACCCCGTCCGGTGATGAGCTCCCGATGGAGTGATATGGAATAAGCGATGATGTGGGAGAGATCGGTAAAGGCACGCATACGAGGATGATCGTAGATGAGGACAAGTTTTTAGCCAATGCAATGAAAAGAAATCACTATACGAAGGAGACACACTCATGCAAATAGCAGTTACAAAAAAGTTAGCGGATGCAATCGGTATAAAACCCACGTCCGCAAACGAAACTACCGATGCGCTGTTTTCATGGACAGCAAACTGGACAAATACGTTTGAAGGCCGTAAAGAAGACATGATCATTATGATCAACAATGCCACACGTTTCACCGTTACGATCTATGGGGTTAAGGGTAAGCGGTTTAAGGATATCGCTATAAAAATGACAACAGCTATCCGTAATACCCTACTCGCGTTAAATGTCAATGAAGAACTCATTGATGAGTATATCAGTAGAGCAGGAGAGATCGAATTTACCGCAAATCACGACCGTAAAATGACGGCTGCTATTAATCGCCAGGGATTAGAGGCGGCTTATGTAGTGGGCAGGCATGTGAACATGCGAGGCGGGAAGATAGAGTATGACGATAGCCTCGGACACATCCTAAGCAATAATATTATCAATTATGGCAAGGAAGACAGATATGTACCCCGAGAAAGAATGTTAGAGATGCTATCGTCACTTACTGGTAAGCCCGCTTACAAATATCGCGCGTTTGAGTTGTGTGTGACGCTTGACTTGGATGTCTATAAGGCTGTGCGGCGTTTGATAGTTCCCGCGGATATGGAATTTACCCAGCTTCACGGCGTTTTGCAGAGTGTTTTCAATTGGAAGTACCGGCATTTGTTTGACTTTACCGTCTTTGATATGAATAAACGTATTCCGGTGGCTCAACTGGTCGCAACCGAAGATATAATCGGGCTCGATGACAGTACAGTCTTAATGGATGGCCACAGGCTGTCAGAGTATTTTCCACAAAACAAATTCATCGTCTACACCTATGACATGGGTGACAGTTGGGAACACGTGATTACGCTTGTGCGTGAGATCCCGGAGCATAACGAGGAATCGCCATACCTGCTTGAAGCAAGTGGACAGGCACCGCCTGAGGATGTCGGCGGGGTACCGGGGTTTGTTGATTTCAGAGAGATTATGCTAAACCCGGAACATCCTGAATATCAGGAGACAAATGAATGGGCAGGATATTGGTCACCCGAACTGACCGACTGGGAAAAGAAGCCTCGTCCGGTGCGTTGAACACCATATAAACCACGGATATCTGTATATCCCACGGCTCGTGCTGTAGACTGATCCTCAGAAGGGATGTGTTTAGCGTGATCGATATGAACACAACAGCGAACCGCATAGCGGCCGCACGAAAGGAAAAGGGTTTCACGCAAGAGGAGTTATCGGTACGGCTCGGGGTTTCAGCGCAGGCGGTCTCCAAGTGGGAGCGCGCACTCGGCTTACCGGACATTGATCTATTGATAGACCTGTCCGACATCCTCGGCGTACCGATAGATTTTTTGCTGGGTAGGGCCGAACTGCCCGCACGCAGTAAGACACTTTACGATATCGCGTCCTCCGATCCGCTCAGCGATTACACACTCACGTATACCATGATCGATATGCAGTTCGGCGAAGGGCTCGTACCGTTTATCACCGATGATTTTCTAAAGCGTATTGCTGCACTGAGGGGCGAAGTATTAAATGAAAGCGGCGTACTGCTGCCCGCGATACGCATCCGTGACGTTGCAGAGCTCGAGGATTCGCAGGTGCACATCTACCTACTCGGCCGCCTACGCAATGATATGCGCATGGACATCAGCGGCACCGATAGTCCGGCGGTATATGCGCAGATACAGGATCAGCTTATAGATACCCTCAAGGCCTCAATACAAGAGGATCTGTCCGGATTTGTAAACCGTCACATGGTCAAGCTGCTTGTGGAGAGACTGCGCTCAGAGTTACCGTTTTGTATAGAGGGTGTGATACCGGAGCGCATATCGCTAACGCGCCTCAAGGTCATACTGAAGGACATCGTACGTTCAGGGCGTGATATCAAGAATCTCGCCGAGATCATCGAGACTATCGATGAGCAGATCGAGCGTGGCGAGTGAAACAGGGTATTTGCACACAACCCACAACCTATGGTAAAATAATCCTGCAGGGGGGAGACACCCATTATAAAAAAACGAACTGCAGGGGAAGGCACCCATCACAAAAAACAGAATATCGAGGTGAGAGCATACAAAAAAATATTAGGGTTGTGGATCAGGACGGTGCGTTATTAAAATCTACATATGAAAAGCGAGCCCGTCAGCTTGCAAAAAAGCATAGGGCAACGTGGATCGCCTCCGACACCATCATGATTTTACAGCCGGAGGAGGATAATGATATGGAATGTGTATTTACTGAACCCGCTGAGGCATTAAAGCCGAATCGCACGGATGGTGTTGTTATGGAAGCTGTCATAAATAACTCTGCCGGAAAAGAGGATGTGCCCAATGTCGAAAGCATGGATGACAAGGCGATACTGGATCTGGCAAAACGCCGTGTGAATATCAAGCGTAACCTCATCGGTCAGGCACTGGATTACTGTTTGCTGCTGTTCTGCATGTTACTATTTGTTTTTTCTTATAGCCAGGAATTCAGGTTGATAATCGCGATAGGGCTTGCGTTGTTTTGGGGCATCAGGTTGTTAGCGCGTGTCCTACGTTTCGCGAGACCCTCATTCAAGGATGGCATAGCCGCCTATATCAAAGAGCGCAGAGAGCGCAATATAGAATCCGAATACAACCGTCTAAAAAGGATGAACAAAAACACCGTCGCCGAACTGAGTAAGTAAAATTACAAACCCTCCCGCCTTAGGCAGATAATTCACAAAATGAATTACTGCCTACGGCAGGAGGGTTTTTATTTGTATATCAAATAAGCGTAATTACTTAAAAATTCATATCCATATTCGGCATCTTGATTAATAGACCATGTCATGAGCCCGCGTATCTCATTGCCCTCGTTTGCAAGACGAGCCAATGCCCACGCTACGTCCTCCGGATTTTCGACATAGCCGTTTAACGCGGAAATGGGGGTTGCGGGCAGGCCTATCGCAAATTTGTCCGCCGGTATTTGGATATAGTTCTGCGTGCCGGTCACTATCGCGTGTGTAAGCGTATACAAAAACTCGGCCTTATGTTCATTGTCACTCTGGGACAGATACATGTGATACTCAGCCGACCAGATGCCATCGTTGCCTTGGTTATAATACTGCGGGAAGATGATATCATAATACCCCTCGAGCCCTTCCACATAGGGTCTATACAAGCCCTCCTCCCCGCGTAGATCGATAAATTCCGGCGCCATCGTTATAACGCAATCCCTGCCCCGCGCGGCATAGTGATCCTTTATTCGCCTGATGCCCTCCGGTATAGAGGTCGGATTATCCGACGCGTATATCGCCTTTCCCTCGAGATCCAGATCGATACCCGAAAATCCGTATCGGTCTATGATCTCAATCATACCCTGTACGAAGATCTCTATTTCATCCTGTTGCACTACGACATAAGCATCCGCGCCCCCTATTGAAATGAGTACAGAGCGACCCTGTGATTTTAATGTCTCAACCGCTGAGATAAACTCCCCATCAGAGATCGTGTGTAGATTAAATATCGGCACACCGTCATCCACATCCTCTATAAACGCGATACATATAGGATCATAGCCTGCAGGTATCGCGGCCAAATCAACCTTCGGATTCCATTCAAACCAATATCCCGCCAAAATCTTTTCGTTTAAGCCAGGCATACTATCCCCCATGCGAACAAAACGTCAGTATAGAGTCAGTATAGTTATATCGGCCATAAATGTTCCGATTACATCGTAAATCTTCCTTAGGAAAATGTCATAGAAGTGTTATTGTATTTTAGCACCGGATGTGTTCCAATATCATCAACCTATATGGAAAGGGTGTTATCTTATGAGGAAAACTATATTTGCCAAAACCCACACTAACAGGAGGGCAAATATTAAATAGTCCCTCCTACAAAATGGAGGAAATGTATGTCTTTTAATTGGATCAATCCCGAGGAGTTTTCATTCAACTGCATACTGCTGATGGACAGGTATCTAATACGCCTGATATGTACCAAGAGCTATTACGGTGATCACCACGAGTATTGCGAAAAGCTCGGCATCGCACTCGCTGCCAATCCGGCTGTAGCATGGTACTGCAAGGAAAAGGCACCGGAGATAGCCAATGATGTCGATAAACTCATAGACGATGCGCCGAAGGACGTTTCCGTAGAGGATGTTCGTGCTGCGGAGTGCTATGTGCTGGACAAACACGACTGGGCGGTTGTGTACATGTATCCCGAGGTTATGAACAAGAACTGCGAATACATCTATAACTGGGATAAGAAGCGGTTGTTTGAGCTTGCGGATTTTGAGGGTAAGGTGGTATTGGACGTGGGTGCCGGAACCGGTCGACTGACCTTTGCAGCGGCAGAAAAGGCAAGGCACGTCTACGCGAGCGAACCCGTGGATCGACTGCGTGAATACATGCGCGATAAGATAAAGAATGAGGGAATAAAGAATGTAACAGTGCTGGACGGTATGTGTGATTGGCTGCCGTTTGAGGACAATACCTTTGACATCGTGATGTCGGGGCATGTGGTCGGTGACGATTTCGAAAACGAAATAGCCGAACTCGAACGCGTCACAAAGGATGGTGGCTATGTATTAGACTGCATAGGCGAAAACAGCGGACCTGCCAACCCCAGCATGGAAGCTATAAACCGAGGGTTTGACTGCCTTTATTATCTCAGTAAGACCGGCGGCGACATATACCGCTATCGTAAACAGATACATAAAAATGACGTGCCCACTGCACAAGCGACTGCAGTATCGGTCATGGACTTCGAGGAAATGAAGGGACACTGGTACGCCTATATCTATGAACAGCAGGTCATACAGGCCAATGAGGTCAGGTTTATATTAGAGACGCTCAGCACAAAGGATAAGACGGATGATCATCCGTTGAATGTCCTTGAGGTCGCATGCGGCGGCGGGCGGATATTGTCCCAGATGGCAAGCGCGGGACATAAGGTTACGGGATTTGATACGGATCGGTATATGCTCGAACGCTGCGCCGAAATGATCAAGCCCTACACAAACGCGCGCTTCTTTGTAGCGGATGCCGTTCATGAGAATTGGGGCAGTGGCTATGATGTTGTGGTACTCGCCGGTAACATCTTAATCAACATCATTACCGATATTGATTACAAGCAAACACAGGCTCTGTTCATTCAAAAAGCAGCAGACGCTCTTGTAACGGGTGGACATCTTTATCTGGACTTTGACTGCTTCGACAGACCGTCGATCGAAGGATCCGGTGATGATGACTGGGTAATATTCGAAGGAGAGGACGACCGCGGTACATATGGTCGTTTTCTTGCCAAAGGCGGCATATACGACGCATCGACCCGATTGGATCGTAGCAGCCGCAGGTACGAGCTCACACCAAAAAACGGACACACCATCGTCTATGAAATCGCATCTAAGAAGCATTTCCCGAGGCTCGCGGACGTGCACGAGTGGTTAAGCGCATCCGGATTTGAGATCGAGTTCGAATACGGCGGCTACGACCGCAGACCCTCGGACGAGACGACCTTTGGCAATCGCGCAGTTATCTGGGCGAGGAAGGCTTAGGGTTGGTTATGCGTATGTCAGGGTTAGGTTAAAGATATTTTTCGACAAAAAAGCCGTCAAAATTAATTGACGGCTTTTTTTGACTTCAGGATTATAATGATTTTCTTATGCAGAGAAAATCTTTTTAAAAGTAAATATTATGCTTATAATACGAGATACTCGTCTTTCAAAATAGCATATTCAACTCGGTTTATCCAGTGACCATTAAACTTTGTATGTTTCTTAAATTCAGCTTCTTTCAACATATTACAACGCAACATTACTTTTTCTGATGCAGTATTCAATTGTAAACAACCAGCAGTTATTTTATTTAATTTAAGAAATTCAAAACCAAATTTTATTATTAATTTACTTGCTTCCGTTGCATACCCTTTGTTCCAATGATTAGGCAATAGATAATAACTTAAATCAGCTCGACCCTCTTCTATGTATGAAGTTTCAATATTAAGCTCTACAACACCCATAAAATCTTGTGTTTTCAATGAAATAATAGCCAGCTTCCAACATCTACGAGGGTTTTCGTCATATTTTTTTATCAAATGTTCAATATAAGTTTTGGTATATTCCAAGTTTGGGTGAGGTAAATCCAAAAAATACATAGTTTCTTTGTTTGAAAATAAATTGTAAACATCTTTTATGTCGTCATCACATATGTTGCGTAAAACTATACGTTCACTTGTTATTGGAATATTAGCCATTTCCTCATCTCCTATTATATAAATAATCTATATTTTTGCTCGCTTGTTCAAAGTTACTGGATAATCATTATTTTCTTCATTGTAAACAAGTATACTGAAACCCAATCAAATATACAATGACTTTTCCAACCCTTGTTGAAAAAACTTAGTCCTAACTTGAGGTGCTGTCAAGATAGGACTAAGTGAAAATAAATAGTATTTTGATGTAGAGTAAAATCTGCTGTATACTTATGAAGAAAGTAAGAATTATTCTGTAATCAAGATTTTGTTTCAAAAATAGAGGTTATTTATATAATGGGGAGTTGCTGTATGCTTAATAAAACTTATATCATTGCAATAAACGCAATATCAGGTGGTGGAAAAACAACCATAACAAAAGAATTACAAAAATGCTTACCAAATGCTAAAGCTCTGCATTTTGATGACAGGGACTATGATTCCAATAGCGGAATTGATGATATTTGCAAATGGATAGAGGAAGGCGCTGATGTAAATAAATTTAATCTTGAATTGCTTGCAAATGATATTGAATTATTAAGTAGCAATTCTGATTATATTGTAATGGATTATCCTTTTGGATATAGACATAATTTAATTGGCAAATATGTTGATTTATCTATTTTTATTGATACACCGTTAGATATTGCTTTAGCAAGGCGAATTATTAGGGATTATGATAAAGACACAGTTCAAAATATTTTTAGCGATATGGAACAATACTTATCACAAGGACGAAATGCTTATTTGTATGGTTTGAATACAACAATAGAAGATGCCGATTTTGTAGTTGATGGTAGTAAATCTACTAATGATATAGTAGAATTAATAAAACAAAAAACATTATACAACAACCTCACCAAATGAATAGCAAGTTATCAGAGCTTTGGCCAAAAAACAAGTGCCAAAAGTGATGGCACTTGAAAAAGGTATGCGATAGCCCGCCAAAGGTCGGATAACTGTCATT
>CAYURR010000099.1:0-11269 GCA_964446745.1 uncultured Defluviitaleaceae bacterium
ATATCGACCAGATAGTGCGTGAGGTCGTAAAGGACATCGGTTATGATCGCGCAAAGTTTGGGTTTGATAGCGATACCTGTGCAGTCATCACCTCGTTAAAGGGCCAGTCACCCGATATCGCACAGGGGGTCAATGACGCGCTTGAGGTCAGGGGCAGTGATTATGACGAGCTCTCCGCTACAGGCGCAGGCGATCAGGGCATGATGTTCGGCTTTGCGTGCAACGAAACCCCGGTATTGATGCCGATGCCTATATATCTTGCGCATCAGCTTACAAAGAAGTTGTCGGAGGTCAGAAAGAACGGCAAACTCGATTATCTTAGGCCGGACGGTAAGTCTCAGGTCACCGTCGAGTACGACGAAAACGACAAGCCCGTTCGTGTAAACAACGTAGTCATTTCCACGCAGCATTCACCGGATGTAACACACAGCCAGATTGAAACAGACATCATCGAGCATGTTATTAAGGCCGTAATTGACAAAAACCTTTTGGATGAGAATACTAAGTTCTATGTAAACCCGACAGGGCGTTTTGTTATCGGCGGACCGATGGGTGACTGCGGCCTCACAGGCAGAAAGATCATCGTAGATACCTATGGCGGCTACGCAAGCCACGGCGGTGGTGCCTTCTCCGGCAAGGACCCGACAAAGGTTGACCGATCGGGCGCTTACATGGCACGCTATGTAGCTAAGAACATCGTAGCCTCAGGGCTTGCTGATCGCTGTGAAATAGAGATCGCATATGCCATCGGCGTAGCACATCCTGTTTCCGTGCTCGTAAACACACACGGCACCGGCAAGGTCTCCGATGAAAAGCTCATCGAAATCATCAATGAAAACTTCGACCTGCGTCCGGCTGCTATTATCAAACATTTTAATCTCAGAAGACCTATTTATAGAAAGACAGCAAGCTACGGGCATTTCGGTAGAAACGATCTGGATCTGCCTTGGGAAAAGACTGATAAGGTGAGCGATTTGAAAAAGTATGTATAAAATTGGCTTTGATAATGACAAATATCTAACAACTCAATCCGAACATATCATTAATCGCATAAATGACTTTGGCGGTAAGCTGTATCTGGAGTTCGGCGGCAAACTATTTGACGATTTTCATGCGTCTCGCGTGCTGCCGGGCTTTCAGAGCGACAGCAAGATAAAGCTATTAATGCAGCTCGCCGATCGTGTCGAGATCGTGGTCGTCATTTCTGCGAACGATATCGAGGCGAGCAAGGTGCGTAGTGACCTGGGTATTACATATGACTCAGAGGTTTTAAGGCTCATAGATGCCTTTAATGAAGCGGGATTATATGTCGGCAGCGTGGCTATCACGCGCTTTACGGGGCAAAATTCAGCTGTCAGCTTCAAAAATCATTTGACTAACTTAGGTGTAAAGGTATACACGCATTACCCGATTCCCGGGTATCCGGGAAATCTATCAACGATTGTGAGCGAAAATGGTTACGGCAAAAACGACTATATTGAAACCACGCGTCCACTCGTTGTGGTTACAGGTCCGGGTCCCGGCAGCGGTAAGCTCGCGACCTGTTTGTCGCAGCTCTATCACGAACATCAAAGGGGTATAAAAGCCGGCTATGCTAAGTTCGAGACCTTTCCGATATGGAATCTACCCCTGAGTCATCCCATTAATCTCGCATACGAGGCGGCTACAGCGGATCTGAGCGACGTAAATATGATCGATCCGTTTCACTTAGACGCATATGGGCTTACTGCGACGAATTACAATCGGGATGTCGAGGTGTTCCCTATCGTGAACGCAATCTGTGAACGTATCTTTGGCAAAAGTCCATATAACTCCCCGACCGATATGGGCGTCAACATGGTCGGCAACTGTATAAGCGACGACGATGCAGTCAGACAAGCCTCTTTAATGGAGATCATTAGGCGGTATTACAGTGCTATGTGCGATCAGCAAAAGGGCAAAGGCAGCAACGAGGCAGTTTACAGATGTGAGCTACTAATGAACCAAGCAAAGATCTCTACAGATGAGCGATGCGTTGTAAAGGCCGCGTTGGACAAGGCTAAGGCGACAGGAGGTCCCGCAGCGGCGATCGAACTACACGACGGTCGCATTATTACAGGCAAGACCTCATCGTTATTGGGCGCGTCGGCTGCCATGCTTATAAACGCATTAAAGGAGATCGCGAATATCAGTGATGGTCTTCACCTATTGCCGCCGATCGTAATAGAGCCCATTCAGAAACTTAAAACGAATCAACTCGGCAACAGAAACCCGCGATTGCATATGGATGAGGTATTAATCGCACTCGCGATAAGTGCAGCAACGAATCCTCTTGCCGAGCTCGCGCTGCGTCAGTTATCGCAACTAAAGGGCTGTGAAGCCCACTCAACTGTAATGCTATCGCAAAGTGACGATAATATATTCAGAAAGATAAACATTAACCTGACCTGTGAACCTGTTTATCAAACAAAGCGCCTTTATCATAAATAATTTGAACATAGAAAATGGAGTGGATGTCTTATATAAAGACATATCCACTCCATTTTTATGTTTAATGTGCGGCTTTTGCTAGCGCGAGTATATTCTCCGGCGGGATGTTTGGCAGTATCTCCTCATGACTAGGAGAAATCACTATATTCGGGCCCAACACCTCCCGAACACGAGCGACCTCATCGCCGACCTGTTGCGGGGTAGCCTCGACGATAAAGGATTGTGCGTCTATACCGCCTAAAAATGCGAGATCATTTTTAAAGGCCATCAACGTTTGCGCGTCCATGTTATGGGCTTGAGCCTGTATCGGGTGCAATACATCGACACCCGCATCTATTAAATCTGGGATGACCCTATGTATGGAACCGCATGAGTGCATCATTACGATCTTGTTATGTCGTTTACCCACAGCAACCAACCGTTTTATCGACGGTAAAATGAAGCGCTTAAAAGCCTCAGGCGAGAATATCAAGTCTCTCTGCGTTCCGAAATCGTTTCCAAAGAACATCGTATCGGCACGATCTCCGAGACCGGCAAAGAATATCTCGTTTCCCGCGACATAGAAATCAACAATATGTTCGGTCGCTGCCTCGACAACCTCAGGGTTTTCGTACATCTGAACGAAAAGGTTCTCCATACCGAAGAAGTCCGCAAGATCATGGAAGAATGACGACCAAAGACCCGTAAACACCATCTTATCCGGGTACTGCTCTATTTGGCTGTAGATATCGGAAAAGTCCAAATATTTCGTATCTGGCCACGGATAGCGTTCTATATCTGCAATTGTTTCGGCATCTGCAAAGCAACCGGCTGCGCTCAGCGATGATCCGCGATTGATACCATACGAGCAATCGAAAATTGGTTTTCCCTCAGGGTGCTTGTATCCGGCGTTTGCGATAACCCATCTGCAGTCATCCTCTAAAAAACTATAAATCGCCTCACGCTCGGGTTCCAAGCCCCATTTGCTTGCATATATCGGCACAGTGGCATCATTCAAATGCCCCGTCCAAAACGCGCGTTCACCGTTAGCTTTGCGTTTGAATATGTTTAATACCTTTTCTCTTGAATTCATAAGTTATACCATTACTCCCCTATCCTCATCCCGTCATATGCCACACTTACACGCAGTACGGAATTGGCATCAAAATATTCCTGTAGCGAGCTGTGGTTCAGGGTTTGCTTAAAATGTCCGATATGTGTAGCGTAGATGCGCGAGTGCTCGTTGACCGCGCCGATCTCACGCAGGGTTTCAATCTGACGTATAAAGCCGCTTGCGCTCAAGTGGTTCAACTCTGCAGTCTGTTCCTGGATACCGCCGCCCGCCTCCATCACAACGAAATCCAAATGTACATCCTTCAAAGAGGATATGGTCTCTTCACCATAGAGCCCTGTGTCCGAGGCATAGAGTATACGCTTACCGCATAATTTGCCGCCGTTGAAGGTTATCACATAGTTTAATGCTTGTTCGCTCTCCTCGTGCTTGCCTACTCGATGATTACCCAACACAGGCAAGACCGTATATGAATGCTTTTGCGAACGCATTTCAAATTCCTTAAACGGCTTCACGCGCGTAACCTTTACAAGCTTGTCGTTTATAAGCTTTGCGAACTCCACATGCTTTGAATACGAGTCCGCCGCAGCTTCCCAAACCCCCTGTAGCCATGTCCATGCCATTTCGGAAATGTATAGATTCACCGGCTTATCATACTTCTTCAACGACATGTTCAGCAACCCGAGGTTCGAGAGCGCAAAATGATCGTTATGCGTGTGCGTGATCAATATATTTTCGAGCGCACAAAAGCTCATACCAAACTCGAATACTGCCGAAGCCACCTCAGGGCCAAAATCGATCAATGTGTTGTCATCAAGCATAAACGCCGACCTGCGGCGCAAGAAACGGCTCTTACGCGCGTCTGCACATATAGTACAGTCACAAAACGGGTCCGGTAAAAGCTCCGCTGCCCCTGTTCCGAGAAATATCATCTGTTACCTCCTGTAAGAAAGCATCTCTGACTCATTCTACACAGAAATGCGACGTTGTCAATCATGACCTTAGCTGAATCATCTCAGAAATAACATCTTGAATCTTTTCTGTAACAAGTCCGTCTGTAAGTTGCGCCTGTCCTTTATACAAGATCGTTATATACGGGTTGTCCCCCATTGTGAGTAAAATATCCCTGCGCTTGGCCAGTAACTCTTGGATCCCGCCGGACTTAGCTGCGTCAAGATTTCTAAATGTCATCAAGATGTTGTTTTGTTTCTGCGTAATGGCTGATATACCGAGCGAATGTGCACGTGCCTTCATCAGCGATACATCCAATAGGTTTTTAACAACGACCGGAAGGTTACCGTACATATCCTCTATTTCTTCCCAGAGCTCGTTGTAATCCCTCTCGTTACTTATACTTGCTATCTTCTTATAGACCTCGAGCTTTTGTTCCTCGTTCGGAATAAATTCAATAGGTATATATGCATTAACGCGCACATCGATGGTCGTCTCGAACTCATCAGGTCTAGCTTGTCCGGACATCTCCGCGACAGCCTGAGACAGGAGCTTACAATACAGTTCATATCCAACTGCGTCCATATGGCCGTGCTGTTCGGCTCCGAGGATGTTACCCGCGCCCCTTATCTCCATATCACGCATGGCGATCTTAAACCCCGAACCGAATTCTGTAAATTCCTTGATCGTCTGCAAGCGTTTCTCGGCCACCTCCTGCAACACCTTGTCCTTTTTGTACATCAAGTAGGCATACGCGAGCCGATTTGTGCGTCCTACCCGCCCGCGCAATTGATACAGCTGGCTCAGTCCCATATGGTCCGCATCCTGTATGATGATTGTATTCACATTCGGGATATCAAGACCGGTCTCAATGATCGTCGTACAGACGAGCACCTGGATTTCGCCCTCAATGAAATCCATCATGATGCGTTCAAGCTCACGCTCCGACATCTGTCCATGCGCGTATGCTATGCGTGCTTCGGGCACGAGGTTAGCCACACGCGCGGCTTCCTCAGTGATGTTTCGTACTCGGTTATGAAGATAATATACTTGACCGCCGCGTGAGAGTTCCCTATTGATTGCGTCTCTAACAAACTGCGGATTATATTCCATAACATATGTCTGAACAGGCAGACGATCATGTGGCGGCTCTTCAAGTACGCTCATGTCTCTAATACCCGTAAGGCTCATGTGGAGTGTTCGCGGTATCGGTGTAGCAGTCAGCGTGAGCACGTCGACATTTTCTCGTAGTACCTTAAGCTTTTCCTTGTGTGAGACCCCGAAGCGTTGCTCCTCATCAATAATAATCAGTCCGAGGTTTTTAAACACCACGTCCTTTGAAAATATCCGATGCGTACCGATTACGATATCCGATAGGCCCTTGTCCAACCGTTCGATAGAGGCCTTCATCTGTTTTGCTGATCGGAAACGCGACAGCAATTCAATCGTAATTGGATAGTCCTTCATACGCTTTACAAAGGTCGTGTAATGCTGCTGAGCGAGTATTGTTGTCGGTACAAGGTATGCGACCTGCCTGCCATCCTGTACAGCCTTAAACGCCGCACGTATCGCGACCTCCGTCTTGCCATATCCGACATCACCACATATCAGCCTGTCCATTACCTTCGGAGATTCCATGTCGGATTTAACGTCCTCTATAGCCGTCAGCTGATCGTTTGTCTCGTCATATTGAAACAGGTCCTCGAACTCTTTTTGCCATACAGTATCTTGGGAATACACAAAACCCGTCGCGGCCTGCCTTTTTGCGTACAGATCTACAAGGTCTGTAGCAAGGATCGCAACCGCGTTTTTTGCTCGGGTCTTTGCGCGCTGCCAATCGGCACCGCCCAGTTTGTTTAACTTAACGCGTGCACCCTCGTTACCGATGAACTTTTGAACGAGGTCAAGCTGCTCTGTCTGGACATAGATATATCCATTATCGGCAAAGGCAATCTTCAGAAAGTCCTTACTCACATTCTCAATCGCTATCTGCTCGATGCCCTGATAGATGCCTATACCGTGGTTCTCATGTACGACATAATCGCCGACCTTCAGATCTGCAAACGAGGATATCGCATTTCTGTTTCCCTTATATCGCTTCTTGCGACGGCCCTCTCTTACGGCCTGCGATTTATCCGAAAATACCGTAAGCTTGATCCCTGCATATTCAAAACCAGAATTTAAACTGCCTCGGCTCACTATTACAGTGCCCTTGTGCAATGTATGACCCTCAAGCGTATCGACATAGACTGCCTCTAAGCCCATATCATTGAGATCTTCCGTTAGCTTTTGGCCATGAAACTTTGTGCCTACGAGTATAACTGTGCGATGCCCGTTCTTCTTTAGCAACGCGAGCTCTTCTGACATCTGATCAATACGAGGCGGCAGTATGTTCAGGCTCTTCACAGAAAACTCCGTAATCTGACGAATATGGAAAAGGTTTACGCTCTGTGTCAACGAAACCATGAGCACTGTATTAAAGGCCATTGTAAGTTGAACGATTTGGGCATACGAAAAGACCATATCTGTTTGTGTCGGCAACATTGCGCCTTTTTCGATATGGTTCTTTATACTTTCAAGGAATTCGTCGTAGACATGATTGACATGCTCGGCTATACGCTTGGGCTCGTCGAAAAATAGTAGCGCGTCCTCATCGAGATACTGCATTAGCGATACATTGTCCTCGTAGAATAAATGCAGATATTGATCCAGCGAAGTGTGCCCTTCAAGCGTTTTTTCGCGTAACTCGTCGAGGTTCTCAGCTGTCTCGTCGTATTCAAACTTACTCGCCCCTATGCATACCTTGTCAAAAATCTCCTCTAACTTTGCAAAGCCGGACTTCATACGCTCATCGTCATAGATCAGCTCACGCATAGGGAACAATGTCACGCTGTCGATCTTTTCTACTGATCGTTGCGCGTAGCTGTCCAGCACGCGTATTGAATCAATCTCGTCATCGAAGAACTCTACGCGTAGGGCTGTGTCGTATAGCATCGTGAATATGTCTACGATGCCACCCCTATGGGCAAATTGTCCGGGGCCTTCTACAGCGTCCGCACGTTCGTAGCCCAACTGCATGAGCCTTTTTACCAACGTCTCCACAGGCAAAACATCGCCGACCGTCAGCTGCATGAGCGCTCCCGCAAAAATGTGTTTAGGTACTAGACGGTTCAACAAGGCCTCTGCAGTGAGAACAATTACGGGTTGATTGTCGGCATCTGCCTCCGCTTTAATCAACGCATTGATGACCTCAAATCGCTTTGCTGTGATATCGTTACTCTTGACATCGGCTGTGTAGAAAATGAAATCCTTGGCCGGATATAGATACACACGATCGTGTAGAAACATTTTCAGGTCGTCATATATCTCCTTCGCCCGAACCTCCGAATACGTCACGATCAATGAGCCGCATTGCCTTTCCTCGATCAAGCTCGACATTAAATGACATTTTTGTGAATCAATTACCCCTGTGGAGAGTACAGGGGTATTCTTTTGCCTTAACGCGTCTAAAATTGTTTGATATCCGTCCAGTTCCCTGAGCGGCGTCAGTAACCCGTTCAAAAGCTATTCACCTTTCGTACCGGCTTTGCCCCGGCTGTTGTACTTATTCATCGCCTTTTGCAAATCACCCGCAATTATCATCTCTATGGCATCCGCAGCGTCTGTGATGCCCTCGATGACCGTCTTCATTTCCGCATCTGAAAAGCGCCCAAGCACATGATCGGCCAGGTCCATACGGCCATCGGGCTTTTCACCGATACCTACGCGCACCCGAACAAACTGATCCGTTTCGAGCTGATATATGATATTTTTCATACCGTTGTGACCGCCCGCACTGCCGTTCTCGCGCAGACGAAGCTTGCCGAGTGCGAGATTCGTGTCGTCGTATATAACGATCAGCTGAGAGGGATCAATCTTGTAATACGACATGATATCTCTGACAGCTTCGCCGCTCAGGTTCATATATGTCTGCGGCTTCGCGAGCATGACCTTAACCGTGCCGATACGCCCCTCGCCGAAATGCGCGCGGAACTTGGCACGGTTAATCTCTATCTTATGATCATACGCGAGCTTGTTTATGACCTCGAAGCCTACATTATGTCTTGTGTTTTTATATTCACGCTCGGGGTTTCCGAGCCCAACCAACAAATACATTCTCTATAACCTCTTAATGCCTATTCAAACAGCTTAGACACAGATAGACCCTCATGGATATTTAATATCGCATGCGCAAATGTCTTAGCCACGCTCTTTATCTTTATCTTCGATATCTTCTTTTCATCGGGTAACGGAACCGTATCCAATATCAGAAGTTCCTTAACCGGAGATTCGTTTATACGGTCAATCGCAGGCTTCGATAAGATCGCATGTGTGCAACACGCGTACACCTCGGTCGCTCCTGCATCCTCCAACGCCTTTGCGGCATTTGTGAGCGAACCGCCCGTGTCAACACTGTCATCTATCAGTATAACCCTCTTACCCTCCACCGATCCGATGATATTCATGACCTCGGATTCGTTTGGCTTGTTTCTGCGCTTATCCACGATCGCAAGCGGTACATAGAGCTTATCCGCAAGCTTACGTGCGCGTGATACACTGCCGAGGTCCGGCGAAACGACCATCACATCCGAAAAATCCGAGAATTTTTCTCTATAATATTCATTAAACAGATTGTAACCCAAGAGGTGATCGACCGGTATATTAAAGAAGCCCTGTATCTGCGCGCAGTGTAAGTCCATGCTAATTACCCTGTCGGCACCAGATACAGTCAATAAATCTGCTACAAGCTTTGCGCTGATAGGATCGCGTGCACGCGCCTTTCTGTCCTGCCTCGCGTAGCCGTAATACGGTATTACGGCGGTGATACGTCCCGCAGAGGCTCTACGCATCGCGTCTATCATTATCAAAAGTTCCATCAGGTGCTCGTTTACGGGCGGGGATGTGGACTGGACGATATATACATCGGCTCCCCTTACCGTTTCGTTGATCCTTACACATATCTCACCATCCGAAAATCTTGATATCTCAGACAGTCCTAACAGTATATTTAATTCGCTCGCAATATCGCGCGCGAGTGTATAATGCGAATTTCCCGAAAACAGCTTTATATTGCCGCTGCAAACATTCATAAGCATCCCCCAAGTATAGTAGTTTAATTCTTTTGCAACCAGACAATCATTTCAGATTCACCACGATTTGCGAATGCGTAATACGGTATAAATGTAAGCTCCGTTTCGTGTAAATCATCTGCACTCTCGTAATAGAGGGGCAGCATCTTACTAGCTCGGCGGCGATAGCCCTTACATATTATGGTTTCAACATTCAGTGTAGGGTTAAAGCCCATTTTTATATTGAGCCTTCTGTCTATCACAACGTCAGCTAATAACTCACCATTATCTACAGCCTCGAGACAATAGACCACGGGACCGCGTTGTAACGCTACGCGTCCACTGTTTTCTTGTACATACGGCGACGCGGCGATCAACTGTGGTTTTATAACAAACTCAATGCGTATAAACGAAGATACAACACCCGTCACATAGACATAACCTTCCCTTACAGGACATTTTTGCTTTTCGCCGTCCTTTGTGACTGTAAATTCATTGCACCAGTATGGTATGCGCAACGCAACAGTTCCACCCTGTGCGGGCATTCCATTTACGCTGATGTCTACGATCCCGCCCGAAGGATAATCCGTCGACTGACATATAGTTACTCGGTTGCCTCCGATTTCGAATACGGAGCGGCTATTGATATATTGATGTATGAATAATGTATCGTCGTTATGGGTATATAAGAAATCGCCGACGGTAGCCATAAAACGCGTTATATTTGGCGGACAGCACGAGCAGTCAAAGACCTCCGCGCGTTGTGTCGGAGGCAATTGGCTGCCGCCATCACCGATAGACGTATCGCGCTTAACGATCTCCGGTCGGATCTGAAGTGGGTTCTCGTAAAAGAAAGATTTTCCGTCTATGCTGACGGCGGATAAAAAGCCGTTATATAAAACGCGCTCAACGACATCCGCATAGGCTGAGACAGGCTCGAGCAATAACATACGACGTGCGAATAGCGCAAGACCTATAGCAGCGCAACTTTCGGAATACGCAGTGAGATTGGGTAGATCATAGTCTACGGTAAAGGCCTCCCCGGCCTTTGCCGAGCCGATACCGCCCGTAATGTACATACGCTTATTGATTATGTTTGAAAACAGACGCATACAAGCTTTTTGAAGCTCCACGTCGTCGCAGATACGCGCGAGATCGGCCATCGCGCTGTAGAGATACACCGCGCGCACCGCATGTCCTTCGGCTGTGGACTGTGAGCGTACGGGTAAATGATCCTGTGTATATTTAGCGTTCGCAAAACCGTAGAATATATCGCGTTGACTACTACCGCGACGATCTACAAAGCATTTCGAAAGCTCAAGGTGTTTTTGTTCTTTTGTATGTTCGTAGAGCTTTACGAGCGCAAGCTCTATTTCCTCATGACCTGGTGTTTCAAACGCGGCGGAATTTTCTACGTAGAACACCTGATAGATATAGTCAACGTATCTTTGCATTACCTTAAGGAACTTGTCCTTTGCTGTGGCCTTGTGATATGCAACGGCTGCCTCGATCAGATGCCCGGCACAGTATAGCTCGTGATCGGTGCGTCGTTTAAAGCGTTGATCGGGTTCTACGACTGTGAAGTATATATTGAAATATCCCGTTTTATCCTGATGCTCCTCTATGAGCTCTATTAGCTGGTCACATTCGGCTTCCAATATTCTGTCTTCGTGCTTTTGCAGGATATACG
>CAYURR010000100.1:0-11092 GCA_964446745.1 uncultured Defluviitaleaceae bacterium
CAGGCGGGTTTTACAATTCAAGATTTCAATCCACGCTCCCGTGAAGGGAGCGACTGTAAATTATGAGATAGATTTACGCCAGTTTTCGATTTCAATCCACGCTCCCGTGAAGGGAGCGACCGCTTGGCTTTACCTTCTTTATCTTCATGTAATTATTTCAATCCACGCTCCCGTGAAGGGAGCGACCGCAAAAACTGCCAACTAAATAAACTCTTTACCGCGTAACACTATACAAAACCACCCAATAATCTCTTCCGCATCCCAATGCACCTCATATCTAACCCGCATCAACCCATCCCAAACCAAGCAGCAACCTACAATTTCCCGTGCGAAACCACCGGCAAATCAATGATCACTTCCCATTCGCACTGGCTTTTCTCAAAAGTCTATCAAATACACTGAGCCCGTCCCACATGGAGCATCACGACTACAGTGCCGCCCCATACAACGCTGCCATACTCCCCAACCGCGATCCCCTTCGCATCATTCCGACTTTTCAGAATCGTTCTTATATAGTATACTCAAAATCATTCATTTACAAGTGAACATGCAACTGGGAGAAACGGAGGTAATTACATTGAAGGTAATACTGTTAAAGGATGTAGCGGGAACGGGCAAGAAGGGGCAGCTCGTGGAGGTGTCGGACGGACACGCTAAGAATTTTTTGATACCTAAGAAGCTTGCGTCGGAGGCCACTAAGTCCAATATAAACGATCTGGAACAAAAGCGCGCGTCGGCCGAGGCGAAGCAGAAGCGTGAGCTTGATGCGGCAAACGAACTGGCGCAGAGCTTGAATGAAAAGCGCGTTTCGCTGAAGGTGCGTACAGGCGAAAACGGCAAGGTGTTCGGCTCGGTGACGAGTAAGGAAATAGCCGAGGCATTGTCGTCTATAGCGGGGATATCCATAGATAAAAAGAAGATTGCTCTAGACGAACCGATCAAGCAGGTAGGCGAGCACAAGGTGCAAGTCAAGATTTATCCGCGAGTCAGTACGACGATTATTGTGTCGGTCGAAAGTCAATGACGCATAAGTAGTTCGACAGCTTTTACATTTTCACTCCTGTATAAATATTTCAGTTATGGAAATAATTCTATTATTTATACGGGAGTGAATAACCATAAAAGTGTTTTGTACGTTACTGTTAGTATGCATCTGTACGTTTTCACAGGTGCAGCTGGCGCAGGCTTACGAAAGCGATATAAACATGCCGGACATCCGTCTGATATACGAAGGAAAGCTCTTACATTTGACGCAACGCCCCGTGGTATCGGAGGGCAAAACCCATTTTCCGCTTCGTACCATAGCGGAGCAAAACGCTGCCAAGGTCGTTTGGGATGAGAATTACAAGACTGCATTTGTAAGCTATAACGGTGAGTTGATCTCTTATAGCGGCATTATCGAAAACGGATGCATGCTCGCACCGGCGGATTTCTTTGAGAGTGTGTTCGGTATAAAGACGGTGTTTTATCCGGAATTTCGCACGTTTGGCATGAGCAAAGACGGACATTTCCCAAAGGCCGCGCAGGTGAAAGCCTTGCTGCCGAGCTATGACGGATATACAAAGGAAGACGTCGAGTGGCTCTCAAAGATCGTAGAGGCCGAAGCGAGGGGAGAGTCCTACAGCTCAAAGCTTGCGGTTGCGAACGTGATCATGAACAGAGTGCAGAGCCCGAATTATCCGTCGACTATAAAGGCCGTGATATTTGATAAGCGTCACGGTGTGCAGTTCACGCCTACAAAAAACGGAGCGGTGTATAACAACCCTAAAACCGAAAGCTTTCTCGCGGCGCTGGATGCGCTCGAGGGCAGAAATAACGCGTCGACCACATTGTTTTTCTATAATCCGCAATACGCGACGACTAATTGGATCAGCAACAACCGCCAATACGCGTTCACGATAGGCGGACATAAATATTATTATTGACAAGGGAGTTTGCATATGGATGTACGTGCTTACCTTGAACGTATAGGTTACCCGGTAAATGCGCCGGGGGCCATGGTTCCAAATCTCGGGAATTTAAGGCTCTTGCACTCGTGTCATCTGTATAGCGTACCCTATGAGAACCTCGATATCTATTACAACAAGCCGTTTACTCTTGCCCTTGAGGGCATCTATGACAAGGTAGTCACCCGAAAAAGGGGTGGCTACTGCTTTGAGTTAAACGGCTTGTTTTGTTGGCTTTTACGTTCTCTGGGGTATGAGGTGACGGAGCTCGCGGGTAGATTTTTGCGCGGGGAAACGCAGATACCGATGCGCAGGCACCGGATTTCACTCGTGCGTGTGCCCGGCGAGCACACACAATACATAGCCGATGTAGGCGTCGGGACGGTATGCCCGCGGTTTCCGCTCGCGTTTGTGCTCGAGCTTGCACAGGACGATCTGTGCGGCGAACGCTACAAGATAAGCGCCGATCCCGCACTTGGATACATCATCAACGAATACAACAAGCCACAAAATCTTTACACGCCCTATTATTCGTTCACGCTCGAACCTCAGTTCGACGTGGATTTCTTGACTGTGGATTATTATTGTAAGACCGCACCGGAATCGATTTTCAGGCAGATGATTATGTGCGGTATAAAATCGCCCGAGGGCGGCGCGTATTTCGATGGCCATGTGCTAAAGCTTTATCAAAACGGTAAAGTCACCGAACGAACAGCGCAGGACGATAACGAGCGTATCCGGATACTGAAGGAACATTTTGGGATAGATTTCCGTACTTGAATATAAATTCGCATCCATGGTATAATCTTGTGAACGATTCAAACAGGCCAAAGGGCCAAAAATCGCCACGGAGGTGGTTATTCACCGGGTATGAGCAGAGATATGAGAAGGAGGTCGCGTAGAAACAGCGGCTTTAGGTACATAATCATGATGTCGGCTGTGTCGCTTGTGATAGCGGCTGTGACCGTAATCGTCGTTCTTACCAATGTGTTTAAGTCGGATGCGATAGCAAGCAGCGCACACGTAGCAGACACAGATCAAGAAACCGACGAGAAATTGGGCAGCAATGCGAATAAAAACGACACCGAATACAAACAAAAGAAGGAAGCTGTTGAAAGCGACCGAATATATAAAAACATTTTTATAGAAGATACCGATGTATCGGATCTGACGCGTGAGGAAGCAAAGGCCCGTGTAGCAGAGGATATATTGAACAACCTTAAGCAAAAGAACATAACCCTCAAGCTGTCATCGGGCACAAACGATAAGGAATATTCGATGACATTTGCGGATTTTGCGATATTGCCTGATTTTACAAGGGTGGTCGAGGAGGCGTACTTATACGCACGTAACGGCTCCCTGGACGACCGGTATAAAAAGATAGACGAGTTAAAGAACAAGCCGCTGAAGCTAAAGGCTGATGATAAAAATCTGTATGCTCGCTTATATACAGACGCGGGCATAGAGGCCGCGCTGTCCGGGATAGCTGACGAAATACTCGTAGAGCCGCTCGACGCACAGATGCATCGCCAAAACGGCGAGTTTGTGATCACTCCCGAAAAGGCCGGTTCCGAAATGGACATGGAGGCCACAGTAAAGGCCATAAAGAAAACGCTCGAGGAAAACAGCTCGTCTGATAACTCGGTCGTGTACATACTGACAAAGGTCAAGAACCCCACATTTACGACTGCGGATTGTGAGCAGAGCAAGTCCGTGATCGGTACATTTACAACAAAGATAGCACCGGGCTCTGAAGGGCGACTGACCAATATTAAGACGGCTGCATCAAAGATTAATGACAACATGATAAAGCCCGGCGATGTGTTCTCGACAAACGAGGCATTCGGACCGAGCACAACCGAAAACGGATACGCGATCGGCAAGGTCATCATCGACGGCAAGCTCGTGGACGATATCGGCGGTGGTGTCTGCCAAGTATCGAGCACCTTGTATAACGCGATATTGTTTTCGGAGCTGAAGGTGGTCGAGAGGCAGAACCACTCGTTAAAGGTAGGTTATGTGGACTACGGGTTTGACGCGACGCTCGCCGGTGACTACATAGACTTTAAGTTTAAAAATGATAGTGAGCATCCCGTTTACATAGAATGCTATATCGAAAACAGCAAGGTTATATGCAATATTTACGGTAAGGAAACCCGTGATCCTAAGCGCACGCTTAAGTTTACAAACGAGCTCGTCGAAAAGGTCGAGCCCGCGCCGGAGGTAGTTACCGAGGATCCGACATTGCCGCTCGGCGAGCGCGTGGCTGATCCGGAGGCCAAGACGGGATACCGCTATCGTGTATATAAAAACATTTATGAGGACGGCAAGTTTGTTTCCAAGGAGCAGGTGAACACGAGCTATTACAAGCCCGTGGTAGGCAAGGTGCGAGTAGGCACCGGACCGGCGAAGCCCGCCGAGCCTACGCAGACAAACCCTGAGAACACACCACAGCCGACCCAGGTCGTACCGGAGTGGCAGCCGGATAACGTACCGACCCCAATGCCCGAACAGGTACCTGAAAACACGGGCGACACGAGCGATCAAGAGGTTATACCGCTACAGCCGGGTGTTCCCGTGATGCCGGAGTGATATGGAGTGACGTATCGATGATCATTACCACGGATTCGCGACGGATCAATTCCGTAGCGAACCGTGGTTTTTTTTATCTATAGCAACTAACATCTAAATGAAAAGGGAGAATACCATGATTATTATTTTGAAACCGAACCCGGAGCCGAACGCACTTGAAAACCTCAAAGCGTGGCTTAAGAATATGAATTTCGAGATCAACCTTAGCGAAGGTAAGAACACAACCATAATGGGTCTTATCGGTGACACCTCGGCTGTGGATGTGGAGCTGCTGCAGGCACTCGATATCGTGCAGGATGTAAAGCGCATCTCCGAACCGTACAAGACCGCCAACAGGAAATTCCATCCACTGGACACAGTAATAGAGATCGGTGCAAACAAGGATAAGATCGGTGGCGGGAATTTCATGGTGATGGCCGGCCCATGCTCCGTTGAGTCCCGCGAACAGATATGCGACATCGCTAGGGCTGTAAAGGCATCGGGTGCGACTGTATTACGCGGCGGCGCGTTCAAACCTCGTACATCACCGTACGCATTCCAAGGCTTGCGCGACGAGGGTATTGCACTGCTTTTAGAGGCTAAAAAGGAAACCGGCCTCGCGGTCGTAACTGAGATCATGGATCTGTCACAGCTGCCGTTGTTTGATGAAGTGGATATCATCCAGGTCGGCGCGCGCAATATGCAAAACTTTGAACTATTGAAGGAACTCGGCAAGATCAGCAAACCGATACTGTTAAAACGCGGGCTCGCAAACACCGTAGACGAGCTTTTGATGAGTGCCGAATACATCATGGCCAGCGGCAACAGGGAGGTCATCCTCTGCGAGCGCGGCATACGTACATTTGAAAACGCTACGCGTAACACCCTCGATATCTCGGCTATACCGGTTATCAAGGAGCGTTCGCATCTGCCTATCATCATCGATCCAAGCCACTCCACCGGTATAGCGCGCTATGTGCGTAGCATGTCGCTCGCATCTGCGGCAGCGGGCGCGGACGGCTTGATCATAGAGGTACATAACAATCCCGCCAAGGCCCTCTGTGACGGTCAGCAGTCGATCACACCCGAGGCGTTCGATGCACTGTATAAGGAGATCAACTCGATCTTATCGATAGTGAGGTAGTTTATGAGAAAGACTGTGGGTATAGTTGGTTTAGGACTGATCGGCGGTTCGCTCGCAAAGGCGTTTACCGCGTTTACGGAGCATAAAGTGCTCGGTTATGACGCGGATAAAGCCACTGTAGAACAAGCGCTCAAAGACGGCAATATCTCCGATGTACTGGGCGAGGGGAACTTTGCGGAATGTGAGTCTATCATCATAGCGTTGTATCCGAGGCAGACCGTCGAGTTTGTAAAAAGCAACGCGGCACATTTTAAAAAGGGTACATTGATCGTCGACTGTGCGGGTGTAAAGAAAAATATCTGTACGGAGCTATCGCCGTTTCTGTTGGAAAACGGGCTGTATTTTATTGGCGGGCATCCAATGGCGGGCCTCGAACGCTCGGGTTATGAGCATTCGTCGAAGGAATTGTTCCTGAACGCGTCGATGATACTCTGCGTGGATGAAACCACTAATATCGTCGCGCTTAAGGCCGCCGAGCTATTGTTCCTGTCCGTAGGCTTTGGGGTGGTTACAGTGACCTCGGCTGACGAGCATGATCGTATGATCGCATATACCTCACAGTTGGCTCATGTGGTCTCGAACGCATTTGTAAAAAGCGAGACCGCTTCTATGCACAAGGGCTTCTCTGCGGGCAGCTTTAGAGACCTCACGCGCGTAGCTCGGTTAAATGAACGCATGTGGGCGGAGTTGTTTTTGGAAAACAAGGAGCATCTGACAGCGGAGATAGAGGCACTGACACAAAGGCTCTGTGACTATGTCGATGCTATTAAGCGAGATGATAGGGAAGCACTGGAACAATTACTCAGAGACGGAACCGAAGCGAAGGAACGCGCGGACGCACGGGAGAGGACGGAGAAACGCTGATGAGACGTATCATGGTAAAGACCTCGAGGGCATACGATGTACTCATAGGCAGCGGACTGTTAAATAACTGCGGCACTCTAACCAAAAAGGCATCGACGGCTGTGCTCGTGAGCGACGACATCGTAGACGGATTGTACGCGCAGAAGGTCAAGGCTTCGTACGAAAGCGCCGGGTTCAAGGTGCTACAGTTTACGTTTCCAAATGGCGAGGCCTCAAAGAATATGCAAACCCTCACGGAGCTGCTTACATTCATGTCACAAAACGCCGTGACCAGATCAGATATCATCGTAGCGCTCGGCGGCGGTGTGGTCGGAGACCTCGCGGGCTTTGCGGCCGCGATATATGTCAGGGGTATGGCCTATGTGCAGATACCGACGACATTTCTGGCCGCAATTGATTCGTCTGTGGGCGGTAAAACAGCCGTTGATCTGTCAACGGGTAAGAACATGGCCGGCGCGTTTCATCAGCCGTCGCTTGTGATCTGCGATACGGATACATTTACTACGCTGCCGGACGAGGTCTTTGCGGATGGTATCGGAGAGGCGATCAAGTACGCAATGATTGCGGATCGCTCGCTATACGATCTGATGCTCGATAAGAGGTTAACCGCATCCGATCCGAGGATCGTGGATGTGGTCGAAACCTGTGTGAGCATAAAACGTGATGTAGTGAACGAGGATGAGTTTGATAATGGCTTGCGCCAGATATTAAACTACGGTCACACAGCCGGACACGCGGCGGAGGGTTTGAGCGGATATACGATCACACATGGCCGCGCGGTCTCGATGGGCATGCGTATCATAGCGCGTACATCGGATAGGCTGCATCCGGACGCGCATATCCTCGACGCGACGGAAAAAATACTTAATCTCTACAGCATAGACGCTGTATGCCCGTATAGTCCGGCCGAGCTTGCGCAGGCCGCACTCGCGGACAAGAAACGCCGTGCTGATACAATCACACTCGTAATGTTGTCAGCCGTCGGACAAGCGTATTTAAAGCCCGTATCGGTCAGCGAATTGGAGGCATATTTCTCATGAACATCCGTATAACACCACAGAAGCTTCAAGGAAAAATAGCCGCTATCTCGTCAAAATCACATGCGCATAGATTACTGATAGCCGCAGCGCTGACGGAGGCGAGTGACACTGCCGAGCGAACGACCGTCGTAACGAACGTTATGTCAAGGGATATCGAGACCACGATAGACTGCCTCAGGGCATTGGGCGCAACGATTACGGTCAGGGACGAAGGAACAGAAAAATACATAGAGGTACAGCCTATCGATCGTACAGGGAGCGGGGCGGTTTCGCCGCTGTTGGACTGCGTAGAGAGCGGCTCCACGGCGCGTTTCCTGTTGCCTGTCGCGGCGGCTGTCTGCGATGAGAGCCGATTTACGGGCTCGGGCAATTTGCCTAACCGTCCGCTGTCGCCGTTGTCCGATCAGATGAAGCTGCACAACTGCCGTTTCTCTGCGGATATGATGCCGCTGACGCTGTATGGTAGGTTGACTGCGGGTGAGTTCTATATAGACGGCAGTATCAGCTCGCAGTTTGTGAGCGGACTGTTGTTTGCACTCCCGATACTTGAAGGGAACAGCAAAATTATTCTGACCTCGCCGTTGCAATCATCCGGATATGCGGAACTGACCGTGCAGACACTTCAGCACTTCGGGATAGAGATCGGACGCATAGATACCGCCGAGAACGAATTCGGCGGCTATATCGTCAAGGGCGGACAAAAATATAAATCCCCAGGTACAATCGTATCGGAAGGGGACTGGTCGAACGCGGCGTTCTGGCTGGCCGCCTCATATATACCCACAAACGGACATATCGAGATGACGGGGCTTGATCAATCGTCCCTACAAAAGGACAAACGGATAACGGAGATATTGCCACAGATATTTTCGCAGGACAAGGTCGTGATAGATGCGGCCGAGATACCGGATTTGGTGCCGATACTCGCGGCTGTCTCGACTGCGAGTCAAGCGGTTGTGCATATCACTAATGCGGCGCGTCTGCGCGTAAAAGAGAGCGACCGTCTTCAGTCTGTCACGGATATGCTGAGCGCGCTTGGCGCGGATATACAAATGCTTGAAGACGGATTGATCATTCGCGGTACGGGTGGGCTTAAAGGCGGCACGATAGATGCATGCAACGATCATCGTATACCGATGTCCGCTGCGATAGCCTCCTGCGCGTGTCTGTCAGACACAGCGCAAAACGATGTTGTGATCATAGGAGCGGAGGCCGTTAATAAATCCTATCCGCATTTCTTTGAGGACTTTAACATGCTGGGGGGCAACTCCGTTGTCATCTGAATACGGTAAGAAGGTACATATACAGATATTCGGTCAGTCGCACTCGGCGGGTCTCGGCGTGGTAATAGACGGATTACCCCCGGCAGAGCAGATAGACTTGGAGGCCGTGCAGACCTTTTTGGATCGCAGGCGCGGAGGCAAAGCCTTTTCTACAAAGAGGCGCGAGGCCGATACACCGAATATACTATCCGGGCTTGTGGATAATAAGACCTGCGGTGCACCACTCTGTGCGGTATTTGAAAACGCGGACACGCGCTCAGGGGACTATGCGCAGATAGCGGACTTACCGAGACCCTCGCACGCAGACTACAACGCATATGTAAAGTATAAGGCCGCGAACGATGTACGCGGCGGCGGGCATTTCTCTGGGCGGCTCACGTTGCCGCTCTGTTTCGCGGGCGCTGTGTGTATGCAGATACTCGAGCGCAGGGGCATATATATCGGCGCACATATCGCTTCGATAGCGGATGTGGACGATGTGCCGTTCGATCCGGTCAGCGTAAGTACAGAGCAGCTCAGAAACTTAAGTGCATCGGATTTCGCGGTGAATGATGAAGCCAAGGCTACGCTCATGAAGGAGCGTATCGCGCAGGCGGCCTCAGACGGAGACTCGGTCGGAGGCATCATCGAGTGCGCGATCGTGGGACTGCCGCAAGGCTTGGGTGATCCGATGTTTGACGGGCTCGAAAACCGTATCGCGGCGATGGTATTTGGTGTGCCCGCGATCAAGGGTATAGAATTCGGTGCGGGCTTTGAGGTCGCGCGTATGCGAGGCAGCACGCATAACGATCCTTATACCCTTACAGATAACCGTATTGTACCGCGCACGAATAACGCAGGCGGTATATTGGGTGGGATAACGACAGGCATGCCCGTAATATTCAGGGTTGCTGTAAAGCCCACTCCGTCCATAGCAATGGAGCAGGATACCGTGAGCATAAGCGGTATGCAGGAGCGAAAGCTCATAATCACAGGCAGACATGATCCATGCATAGTGCCGCGTGCGGTGCCGTGCATAGAGGCAGCAGCCGCGATTGCGGTTATGGATGCCTACATGTAAAATCCCGAAAGGAATGTCAATTATGTATAATCAACTAAAAGATACCGGCGTTTTATATGAGCATATACCGGGCGGCGTGATGCTTGCCGTCGCAGATAAACAGATCACGATGATAGAGGCAAACCGGCGATATTTTGACATAGTGGGTTATACTCAGACTGAACTGGACGAGAGGTTTCACAATAAGCTTGCGCTGATGCTGCATCCGGACGATCTGGATACGGTATTAGACTTGATGGCATCGGCTAAGGTCGGCAAGGTATTTAATCTCAAGGCTCGCATAGCAGATAAGACCTGCGGTTATACATGGGTTCATCTGAGCGGACGCTTGTCGCAGGATGCGTCCGGTCAAAATATTGTGCATTTTCTGGTGGTGGATATATCAGACTACATAGAGGCGTTTGAGCGGCTTAAAAAAGAACAGGACTTCAATGAGATGATCGCGAGCCTGACTGACGACGCGTTCTTTGATTGCGATCTATTGAATAAGTCAATCCGTTTCTCGAAGAATTTCGCAGGCCGATTCGGTATAAACGATGTGCTTGAGGACTTCCCTCAATCGTTAAGAGACGCGCAGATTATCGCTGAGGACAGCTTGAATTTTTTGGACACCTCGAAACTTGCGGCGGCGGAAGAAATAGCTGAACGGGAGCTGCACTGTATCATGCCGGACGGCAATGACACATGGTATCTGTGTCATTACAACGTGATCGAAAACGATTGTAAAGTGCCCGTTCGCGTACTCGGTAAACTGACCGATATCACAAGGCATCGCGCAAAGATCGATGAATTGTCCGAAAAGGCCGAAAAGGATCAATTGACCGGACTGTATAACAAGACCACCGCAGAATATCTGATCAAAGAGGTCCTGAAGAAGCGTAGATACGGCGACGACAAGCACGCCCTGATGATGGTAGACATCGATAATTTCAAGAGTATAAATGATAAGCTCGGGCATCTATACGGTGACATCGTACTGGCTCAGCTTTCCGATTACATCAAATCGGTATTCCGGTCCGACGACATCATCGGCAGGGCCGGCGGCGATGAATTTTTTGTATTTCTAAAAAATTACGGTTCGGTGGATGTGCTCTGCCAAAAGGCAGCCGAATTATGTGTGCTGCTGAATAAGACATACTCGGATAATGGTACGACTGTCGATATATCGGCGAGCATAGGCATCT
>CAYURR010000101.1:0-10930 GCA_964446745.1 uncultured Defluviitaleaceae bacterium
AATTATGGATTTATTTAGTATTATTGTCAAGAATCAATATTATAAACATTATTTGACATATTTAATAAGTCTCAAGTGGTACGCATGTAAAAACATCAAATAATGCTAAAAATCATGCCTAAACCCGCCGTTACTGCCCATTCGTTCAAATACGCTCACAATCTCTTCAATGCGTGCAAAGCACTCCGTATCGGTTAAACAATCGTCGTCTATAATGGCTTTGATCTTTAATAGAGCACGATAAGATTGAAGTTCCACGATTTCCTTTGCGTCAATATTCAGATTTGGAAAGATTATATGGATCTCTTCTTTTTCCAAAATGTTTATAAGCAGCTGCTGATATAATTCCATAAAAACACCTCAGAATAATTATATGTGCGGTTATTCCGACTGTCAATCAGATTTTGTTGCCTTTGGTAAGGTTTATAGGTATCTATATCGCTATTATAATTTTTCCGGGGTGAATGTATGGATCAACTGCAGAAAGATAAGTATGAAAAATTAGGCCTTAACATCGCATATTATAGAAAGCTTAGAAAATATACGCAAATACAATTGTGCGAAATGCTTGACATTGACCGTACCTACATCAGTAAAATCGAATTGGGAAATGTAGGGGTATCGTTAGATATTGTATTTAGGCTTTCCGATGTATTAGATGTGCAGGTGTATAGGTTTTTTGAGTTTAGGGAATAGGTATCCTAAAACGAGGGATATCGTAAGTAGTCAAATAATAAAGGATGGCTGCGCAAAAATTCCGCAGCCATCCTAATATAAAAACCCTCGTGACTAATCACTGCCTCCGCAACGCGCATGACAGCATTCGTTAGTTATCTATCCGCAAGATCTTGAATCTCCTTAATTGAAAGGCCCGTAATGTCTGATACTTGCTCAATCGGCATTTTATACTTTAGTAAATTCATTGCCACTTCTCTTTTGCCCTCTCTCAACCCTTCATCACGCCCTTGCATCTGCGCCCATTTTAGTCTGTCACGTTCATCTCTCAAGGCCTTTTCTCTGTCTTCGTATATCTTTCTTGCTTTTTCATCCTTGCTTATGCGCTGTAACTCTATATAGGCTTCTTTGATAGCCGGATTCTTCTGAGCTAACATTTCAAACTCCTCCTCCTTTTCAGCTCTCAAAAACATGAGCCAATCTGCCAACTCTGTTCCGTCACTTGATAACGGTAGTTTCTGCATTTCCAGTGTATGTATCTCTATTATATCTGTAAACAATTTTGCTGTCTTGTTATCTCTTAATTGAAATATATGATGATAATCATTCGCATCTTCTACAATTTCATAATCCGTGATAACTATTGATATCGTTTTACGAAGTTCTCCATATGTATCACCCTTGCTGAGCTGTGCGACAAACGCTTTCGAATTATAATATGTAACCCGTTCCGGCATGTCTTTTACAGGCAGCACCTGTATCTCTATATGGATTATTTTCTTCCCTTTGGTTATTACCTTCACATCTACAATGCCCAACTTATCTTTTTCATGCTCTCTTTTGAGATGCGGATCAACTATTATCAGTTCCTCGAATTCTTCTCTGTCCAGGCCGAGTATCGCCATCAATAAAAACGCTAATAACCTCTTATTCCTAATATCACCAAACAGTAGCTTGAATATAACATCGGATTTTGGTGGAAGTATTTTCATTTGTATAACCATCCCCTTTTGCAGTGAATATATCACATTCCATATGGCCTATCAATGACATATCAACCGTTTGCCGCTCCTGTCGTCACATACATCTGGTGACGGCTACGGGGATGCTCGGGGGCTGTGAGCGTTAATATCCCCTTCTCCACCAAAGGCTTGAGTATATAATTGCTCACATGGCCGTAACTCTTGCCCGTAAAGGCTATGATCTCAGCGCGCGTCCGTGGCTGCGTGCAAAACTCTAACAGCGCATTGGGCGCAGGTATCTCGACACGTTCGATTACTAATTCTTTGTATACGCTATTATCTAATACCACGGTATACATATTGCGCGAGCTCTTAAACTTGGGCTCTACCAATCCCGCATTGCTCAGCTCTTGCTTGATCGTCTCTATTCCACTGCCTTTATTTTCCGCCACGCCCAAATGCTCCATTAACGCCGCGAGGCAAGTATTCGACCTACGTGTTACGGATATGGGATTTTCTATTGTCACCTTCGTCACTGAAACCGTAACGCGAACAGGAGTGTTTTCCGTATGTACACTATAATCCCTGTGGATGAGCGCGTTAAGTAAGGCCTGCCTGACCGCGGCCTCGGGCAGTTCCTTAGTGTATTCCTGCTGTAATATATGTGCGGTCGCCTCATCTACCATCCGAGCTATAGTCCCCTCTGCTCTGTAACCGTCGCTAAACTCCACACACAGTAACGGAAACACCGCCTGCGGCACCCGTGTCAGACACATCACCGCCGCGAGGCTCAATCCGCTGGTACCGCGAGACATATCAGCACCGCATAACCCCATGAACTCTACTATCTCACGATCGCTTTTGCCCGAAAGATTGGGATATGCCGCCAGTATGGCTACAGCATATTTCATCAAAACATCACTGTCCAGCTGCTCTATGCTCGTGCGCTCAACGAAACGGGTGTCTTCTCTTGTGTATTGGCCGGTCATGTAGCAATAAATCTCATGCTCGGAGATAGGATTGTTTTTCTTTCCATCACGTACAAACCCACCGGCGCTGCAGCCCGCTCCACTGTAGTATACCGGTCTTTTGGAAAAATGGGCACCTGGTATCTCAGCTGCGATATAAACCCGCCCATTCACCACGCATGAGGTAAGCAAAGGCTTCACGACAGGCTCCATCTGAGCACATTGGGCATCGATGTCACGCATCAGTACGTCCGGATCATTTACACCGTCCGGATAAAAGAAAGGATGGCTGTGCTTTACCTCACTTTGGCGCAAGCCAAAGACAAGGATACCGCCGCCATCCTGATTTGAAAACGCTGATATTGTAGAGAAAAGGTCCGGTGTGGCCTGAACAAAATCGGCATTGTCGACTATTTCCAGGGACTGATGAGAAAACGGGAGCGAGTCTAATCGCGGGCGGTTGTCGTGATCGCCATAGTAATAGAGAATCGTGGAAATGAGTGATCTGAGGGTGGATTTTTGCATGGTAGGCATCCTTTCGTATGTACACGTTATATATTTCATGTTCTATTAGAATGTATTGTAGTAAATACCATGAAATAAGTCAATATAAGCCCATGCGCATGATCATTTGGGGATGATCGCGCGCATGGGCCCGGGATATTGCATGTTAATATATTTACGCCTCAATACATTTTCGTGTTGCTGAGGTGGTGGTGGTGTTACAAGGGAAGTGGCGGTTTCTTTCACAGAGAGTGCGCCGCTTCCTTATTCTTTATTCTTTAATGTCGGGCTTTAACCTTTTGATCCCTCGACGAGCTGCCTCCATGATAGATACAGACTCTTGCGCGCAGTAAGCCTCGAGGATATCCTTCGCTTCCCTGTCTAGCTTGACAGCGATCTTATAAGGCTTTGGGTTATCGGTTTTTCGCCCTGGCTTTCCCTTTTCCAAGTATACACCTCCTTATATCGAGTAGGAGGCTACCCATTAGTTGAGTAGCCGACCTCTCAGTCAAGTAGCCCAACGTAGTTTCACCGTTAGGTTCTCACGTAATCGTACGTGAACCTCTCGATTCATACGGCTCTTGTCATTAAACCATATTAAGGCAACCAACCGAGAGCCCAGTGTGAAAACACGTTGTACTCTCTTTTTTGCAACAGCACTTATCCATTCTTCTGCTCTGTTTCGGTGGCCCCTAAATCTTTTGTACTTGCACATAACCCATTTAACTAAGCAACGATTAAGACAATCCATGTTGTATTTCACTGCGGATGGGCAGTATTTCATGAAGTAGTTAAGCAATCCTCTCACCGTCGGGTTAATCAATTCTGCAATCATCCCGATAGTGTGACTGATGATGTTCGTGTTCCTTGGGGCGGAATTTTGCCGCCGACTTCCTTCAGAATCCACCTCACGGTGGACACCATTGTCTTTGGCTAATGGTTGGCAACGACCAGCCCCCATAGCGGACTTTCACCGCCGAGTTACTCGCCATGCACGGCGCACTTAAAGGATGGCTGCGCAAAAATTCCGCAGCCATCCTAATATAAAAACCCTCGTGACTAATCACTGCCTCCGCAACGCGCATGACAGCATTCGTTAGTTATTTATCCGCAAGATCTTGAATCTCTTTTATTGAAAGGCCGGTAATGTCCGATATTTGTTCAATGGGCATTTTATACCTTAATAGATTTATTGCCACCTCTCTTTTGCCCTCTACCAGCCCTTGCATCTTACCCTCTCTCAACCCTTCATCACGCCCTTGCATCTGCGCTCATTTTAGTCTGTCACGTTCATCTCTGAGCGCTTTCTCTCTATCTTCGTATATATTTCGGGCTTTTTCATCCTTGCTTATGAGCTGTAACTCTATATAGGCTTCTTTGACAGCCGAATTATTCTGAGCTAACATTTCAAATTCCTCCTCCTTTTCTGCTTTCAAAAACATGAGCCAGTCTGCCAACTTCATTAATCGTTAAATAACATATTAATGTGATATATCTATGGAGCTTTGACCTTGCCAGTCGTCACACCACCTGCGGTTTGGCTGGTTTATTTCAAATACCTTGTTTACATTTTGCATTGTAAAAAAACAGATTGCATTGTAAAATGTACAGGAATTATCTATGGAATTATACTAACAAACGACAACATATGCCCTATGCGCTACATTCAATATGCGAATACTCACATTTAAATTTTGAATGTAACGTTAGCGTACGTTTTATCGTTTGCAAGTATATCAAACACAAAAGGGGATGAATTGAATGAAGATTCTGATGTATTTGATTATGTTTCTTTTGCCGGGTTATCTGGCTGAACGTTATCTTACATATCTGCAAAAGATAACACCGAGTATTGAGCGGCGTATTGCCACTTCACTGGTATTTAGTATGTTAACATTGTTTGTTCGTTGTGTGTTGGCTATTTTGCGTGGCCATACAGCATTACCTGTGGAATCTGTTTTTGGCAGCATATGGAATTTAGTTCTTTACACAGCTTTAGCCGGAGCTGTTATTGCATTGTTGCCAAATCTAATCATGATGGTGCCGGCAGCAATGTCGAAAGAAAATCACACTCATATGTCCCCAAATAAAGCAGAGGAGACAGAGAAAGCAGAGGCGAAGCAGGTTGAATAAAACGATTACATTGCTTGCGGTCATAGCATTGATCCTCATAGTATCTGTAACCCTCCTTTTACCCCATCCTCCCAAAGATACAGCATCTCAATCTGAGGCTACAAGCACTGAGGAGACTGATGTCATAGAGACAATACCAGTTGAAATGACTGATGTCATAGAGACAATACCTGTTGAAATGACTGATGTCATAGAGACAATACCTGTTGAAGATACTGAAGCTCCGGAACCAACAGGTCTGATCCCTGACACATTAGCTATGCTGGAACGTCAAAAATCGATAACAGCGGATATAATCAACGAGACAAGCACCGGCGGATACAGTTTTGACGATCCCTTGATTATACTCGACCCTTATGAAGCATCACCACTGTCCGCGTTGATTTGTTTTCAAACAGAGCAACCCTCCCAAATATCCATTACGATCAAAGGCAAAGATGAGCTTACGGATGTGAACTACAACTTTGATCATCCGAGCTCCTCACATATTTTGCCTGTATACGGTCTTTATCCCGATTCGATAAATATAGTCACACTAACAATGACATCATCGGACGGTACAAACCAAACAAAAACACATGAGATAAAGACAGAGCCTCTTCCGAAAGATCTGGAAAACTTGATTATCCTCACGACCGAATTTCAATCGGGGTACAGTGATGGGGTAAACTTTACTTATACTGGGCGAAAGATGGCGTTTGACAGAAACGGTGATATCCGATGGTATTTGTCGGATGATCCAACACTGGTACCAGTTGAATACAACTATATAAACAACCGACTTATCTACTCTAAAGGCAATACATTTGTCGGAACCGCTCTGTTTTTTGAATCGGACCGTCTCGGTCGTATATATGCCGTATACTATTCACCGTACGGGGTACATCACGATATCAGCCCGAAGCCAGACGGTAATCTGTTGATCGCAGGTTCTATCGGGGAGACCGTCGAGGACTTTATCTATGAGATTGACCAAGATACAGGTGAGATTGTACATCAATTGGATTTGAAATATGTATTGCAACGGACACGCAAGTCATATGATGCCGATGCAAGTGGGGCTGGTTGGAAGGATTGGTTGCACAATAATTCTATAGAGTGGACAGAACAGGAGAATCAGGAAAAGATATTGATCTCCGGAAACCATCAGTCCACGATTGCACAGCTATCATGGCCCGACGGCCGCTTGGATTGGATATTGGCATCGCCAGATGATTGGCTGAACCGACTTGTACCTTATATATTGACCCCAATCGGGGATAAGTTTGAATATACATATAATCAACATGCAGCCGCATATCTACCGGATTATGACAACAACCCGGATACCGTGGATATTATCGTTTTTGATAACGGTTCATCAAGATATCTGCATGACAAGGAGCTGCAAAGGCGAATAAACGTCAATGAAGTAACAGCACCTGATTTGTATTCACGGCTTGTACATTTTCGAGTGAATCAAAAAGAAATGACCGTGGAACAGATATGGCAGTTCGGTAAAGAATATCCCAATCACTTTTCGCGGTATAGAGGGGATGCAGATTTGTTACCCACGGGCAATATCTTAGGTAGCTTTCATGTCGAAAAGGCTCCGGAAAACAATGTCTCCGCATTGGCAACAGAGGTAGATCGCAATGGTGCCATTATCTGGGAGGCCGAAATATTTACAACGTCGGAAACAGGAAATTTCGAATACTACCGTACAGAACGTCTACCGTTGTACAACCCACCGGACAGTGCATACATGCTTGATGCAAAGGTAAGGATGCTTATACCCGAGGACGTTGTCGAGGCAGCGTTTGCCACACCTGTAGCAGAGGAGGTTGTAGATGAAGGCTAATATTTTAATAATTTTTTTAATTTTCTCATACTTATTAACCTGCTCGGGGTGTGGTACCGCTTCTAAATCCACAACCCAACAAAATCCTGTTATCACGGACCCGCCATCTATCTCAGAGGCCATAACAACAGAGACAAACAATACAACTTCTACATCCGCATGGCAGATATCCATATTGACATCCGAGATATCCAGCCAGCTGTCAGCCACACAGTTGGCGGTGTTGTACAACGGAGAAACGCAAAGCGTGGCTCATGAGGAAACGCCTCCAAATGGTCAGACTTTCCTATTATTAGATATGATTATTGAAAAAACGGCTACCGGTAGCGCAAAATTTTCTTGGGGTAATGTAAGTGTATGCGATACACAAGGCAACACATACAGCAGGCATCCCAACGACACATTTTTGGAGATATACAACTTTAAAAGGATAAAAGCGACGGACTTAAATTTCGGAAAAAATGAGGGAGTGGTCTGTTTCCTTGTACCTGAGGGTAGTGACTTGGAGCAACTGACATTCGTTTATGCTGACAACTCAACAAGTATTGAGATACCCTTGCATAAGGGGGAAAGCCGTAGATGAAAAAGATACCGCTTGTATTCACCGGGAACGCCATTGTTTTAATGATCGTTATCGCTACACTCTACAGCATTAAAAGTGGCAAGCTTGTCATCCCTACCGCACGCCATATGCAAACGCTCATCAGCGTTCCTCAATACGATGTGATGGAATGGCAAGCCAATCGGGAACAGGATATATTATCTGATTACAGATCCGGCATATACGGTATTGACGACCCTTATATCATTTTGGATCCGTATGAGATGAATCCGCTATCGGCTTTATTGATATTTGAGACAATGGAGCCTGCGGAGATCAGTGTAACGGTCGTGGGCAAGGACGAGTTCTCATCTATGTCATACAATGTTGTTGCTATAGATACACATCATGAAGTACCCGTTATAGGATTGTACCCCGGCATAGAAAATACTGTTATTTTAGACGCGGCATTTCAAAACAATACACAGCGGTCAACCATCAATATCAGAACCGAACCCTTGCCATCGGATTTTCAAGTATATGAATTGATAACCTCTGTACCCGAAAAGTCTGACAAAGGCTTTACTCTCGCCACGTCCTGCTTTGCAGACACATACAGCGCACTTATCGATTGCAATGCAGATATCAGGGCGTACTTATCAAATAAGGATGTAGCTCATGGTACCTCTATGATCGTATTGTCAAACGGCAACATACTCTCTACCGGTGACGAACTCAAACAGATACCTTATAATAAGACATCATTATGGGAATATAACTGGCTGGGTAAGGTGTATAGGGAATATGATATAGAAAACGCTGTACATCACAGTATGGTCGAATTGCCCGACGGCAATATACTGCTGTCGTCCAATAGCAAAAACATCTTCCAAAGCGGTACCCGTGAGGATGTTGTGATCATTTTGGACAGGGCAAGTGGAAACATTGTCAGAGAATATGATTTCAGAAAAATATTAGACGAGAACCGCCATCCATACCATCATTTTGATCCGGGGATCTCAAACCAGCAAAATATCGATTGGATGCATACCAACTCAGCCGTATATAGCCCTGAAGACAATAGTTTGATAGTATCATCTCCTACACAGAGTCAAGTAGTAAGTGTAGATGCAGACAGCAGTCAAATCAACTGGATTTTGGGACCTCATGAGGGCTATGAGGGTTCCTCCGAATATCTTGCCCAATACTTGCTACAACCGATCGGTGATTTGGAATGGCAATGGTGTCAGCATGATGTATCAATACTTCCGGACCTTGATAATAATGTCGATACCATTGACCTGCTGCTACTGGATAATGGGCAATCAAAGAGCTTTTACGAATCCAATGCGGTCAACCCAGAAGATAATTATTCGCGCGCCGTACAGTTCCGTGTTGATACTAAAGCGAAAACGGTGAAGCAAATATGGCAGTATGGCAAGGAACGCGGCAGCGAATGCTATACAACATTTTTGGGCAGCGCCAAATATTTGCCCGATACGGGCAACAGGCTCATATCCTTCGGTGGGCAGTTAAGAGTAGATGAGAAGCCCGTAGATGACATCATTTCTGGCGTTGTCGGAGGTATAGTAACACGTTCTCGCATAGTAGAAGTCACCGGGGATAACGAAGTAGTCTTTGAAGTAGCTGTAAAGGAAAATAAAAACACAAAATCAGCTGAGACATATCAGGCGCGTCGGATATCCGATTTTGATGTACACGGCATCACGCTATTGGGTACATCCGATGGGCAAAGACTAGGCCGTAGCTACTTCACCGAACAAGCGGTGAATTTTAAATTCCCATCGCTGTTTATCGGTAAAGTCGATGCTACATTTAATAAACTGTATATAGAGACGGATAGATTGGTAGCAGATGGCCAGTTGTATTATGACAAACGCACATACATGTTAGGTAGAGCTGTAATGATATTAAGGAATGACGAAAACGCATTTGCCTTTCCCGCCAACAGCGGGCTAAACGGACGCTTCTTTTTAAGTATAGACCTCGAACTGATTCCCAAAGGTGAATATGAGATAAGTATAGCCGGAGCTGTCAGGGAGGGCACCGATGCTTTGAGTGGAAGGATGCACTCGGGGTATTTCCGCACGGGCTACAAGTTAGATGTTCGGTAACACCCGCTGCACTTTAGGCGTCTGACAAAGATGCTGCCCCGTTAATAACGAGGCCACTGAAAAAGTCTTAAAAAAGAGTGTACAAAATCCGTCAAAGCTTAGAACTTTGGCGGTTTTTTGTGTTAAAATAAAAGTGCAAATATAGTAAAGGGAGGTTGTAAAATGCTAAGAAATAATGGACAAAAAAAGCTATCCGAATATCGTAGCTTATACGATATAATTATTCCGGCTGATAATATAGCTATAGTCTTACATAGTGGTGTAAAAACGCCCTAATAAAAAAGTTGGGCAAAAAAGGGAATACTTCATAGTGACCAAACTACGAAAGAGGTATTCCATTATGCCCAACAAAGATATTATACCCCAATTGAGCGAGTTACAGCAACTACTCCTAAACGGAGACGAGTATTTTTTGAGAGAAATGCTTACAAAAATGCTAAACCTTATGATGGAGCTTGAGGTATCATCACAAAACAATGCCAGCAAGCATGAGAGGACAAGTGAACGCAGATCTTACCGCAACGGTACACGCGAGCGAAAATTAGCAAGTGGAGTTGGTGAGATCAGCTTACAAATCCCCAAATTACGGAGTGGCGAAAGCTATTACCCGAGTTTTTTAGAGCCGCGACGAATGGTGGACAAGGCTCTGGTTAACGTCGTTCAAGAAGCTTACATTAACGGCGTATCAACTCGAAAAGTTGATAAACTTGTTGAGGATTTAGGGTTAAAAATTGACAAAAGTGCTGTGTCAAGGCTCTGTAAAGAGCTTGACGAGGGCGTGAGTGCATTTCGCAACCGTCCGCTTACAGGCGAATACCCATATATAAGGCTTGATGCAACTTTCCCAAAAGTAAGAGAAGGTGGGCGTGTGCAGAATATGGCGTTTGTTGTGGCTATCGCTGTCAATGATGACGGCACACGGCACGGTAGTGTCAAGAATTATGCGCAAAATGGTTTGCAGACTATAGCAGTATGAGTTCAACAGCCAACAGAGCCGTCCTCCTGGACTTCCTCAAAATGATTCATGTTTAAATATCTTTTATTACCCCATTGAGTACCCGCAACATGGCGCAGACGAGCACAAACTAACATGAGTGCTGAGTTCCCATCAGGGAAGCAGGGCGTGTAAATTAAAATGTGTATTCGAGTAAAACCGCACAAACTCGACAATT
>CAYURR010000102.1:0-10850 GCA_964446745.1 uncultured Defluviitaleaceae bacterium
CTTACATCTATTTTACACAACGATTCATTGACATTTTACCTATAAGCATGTAGTATTGGATAAATTGTTAATGGAGATGATCATTTTTGCCTAACAGCACCCGCGCGGCTCAGCGCAGTCGACTAATCAAGCGGATTATTGAGTATCGGGCTTTGTATGTTATGCTCATACCCGCCATCATTTTCTTTATCATCTTTTCATATCTGCCTATCGCCGCGAGCTTTTTGCTGTCCGTCAAGGACTACAAGTTCAATGCGGGCATATTGGGCAGTCCATTTAACACCGATCTGTTTAAGTATTTCAAATCCTTCTTTTCCTTTTACCAGACACCGCAACTAATCAGAAACACCTTGGTGCTCGGGCTTTTGAAAACCGTCGTCGAGTTCCCGTTCCCTATCATCCTGGCACTGATGATCAACGAGGTCAGAAGCGATAAGTTCAAGCGCGTGACGCAGACGATATCGTACCTGCCCAATTTCCTGTCCTGGGTCATCGTCGCAACGATGATGCAGCGCATATTGGCTCCCGAAAACGGTATGTTGAACCAGATCATCGCGTTGTTTGGCGGAGATTCATCCACGTTTTGGATGATGGAACAGGACGCGTTTTATCCGATCATCTTCATCAGTGATCTATGGAAAAACGTCGGTTGGAGCTCAATCATTTATTTGGCCGCAATCGTCGGCGTTGACCCCGAGCTCTATGACGCGGCACGCATGGACGGCGCGAACAAATGGGGAGAGATATGGCATGTCACGCTGCCGTCGATCCGCGGTACCATCGGATTTTTGTTTATACTCGGCATCGGAGGGCTCGTTTCATCGGGCTTTGATCAGATATTCCTATTACGTACACCCGGTAATATGGCGCTGGCCGACACCCTCGACCTATATATTATCAATGTAGGCCTTTCGGGTGGGCAATACGGCTACGGCGCGGCCGTCGGCCTCATACAGGGTATCGTCGCACTACTGCTGGTTTTGGGCACCAACTATCTGTCTAAGAAGTACACCGAAGTAGGGATTTGGTAGTTTCGTTGGGATTTGGTAACATCCAATAAATCATTTCTACAAATACTTAAGGAGGACGTGTATGAAGAAAATCTTTGCATGTTGTATGGCTGTTATGATGGCAATGGGCCTGTTGTCCGGTTGTTCGGCAAAGAACACCGCTACCACTAGCACCAGCGGCAACACCACGACCGAAGCAGCTAAAACAGACACCACCACGGAAACAAAAACCGACGAAACAACGACAGAGACCACGGCATCAGATCAGGACGCTGGAAAGCCCGATACCTGGATAGCCGATAGGCATTTGGTAGGCCGTTCATTCATCGACGATCAGGGCGAGTCGTTGCCCGGCGATCAGCTCAATAACGACATGATGACCGAGCTGCGTAACCGCACGGGCATGGATATCGAATGGCAATACACAGCCGGTACGAGCGATCTCGACGTCATGACGACAGCGCTCGCAGCAGGCGACCTGCCTGACTTGATTGTATCCTATCTGAACAACTCCTCGAGAAAGGAATTCCCGATACTGATGAAGGGTGCCCGCGAGGGTTTATTTACGGATATCACGCCGCTCATTAAAAACACGAAGATATATTCCAAATACTTCGAAGACGGCTACCTGCCTGACGATACCAAAAACGGTGTTATGTGGCGTCCCGAGTTTAACGGCGCAGCCTACTTTGTACATATGAACATCAAGCGCGTGCCCGAAGCCGACGAATGGAAAGGTCTCGGCGGTATGAAGCTCCAGCGCTCCATAGCCGAGGCATTAAATGTAGATATCAAATCAATAAAGACTCAGGATGATTTTGTCACCCTTCTGCGCAAGATCAAAGAAGGCGGCTTTACAGACAATAACGGCGCACCGGTGTTCCCGCTCGGACCGCGTATCTGGGGCGGATCGTACTCAGGATCCACGAATGTCATTGAGAATTACAACTTCGGTTCTGCATCGGAGGGCTTTGATTACCTCGACGGCAAGGTGCAATACGATGTGATGACCGACTATGTGATACAGCAGATTATGTTCTATCGCCAGCTGTTCGCAGAAAAGCTCATCAACCCCGAGTTCTTTACGATGGACCCGACCCGCGCGGATGAGGCATCCAGAGCCAACTCCTCCGCAGTTATCGCTTCCGCACATGGTCTCGTTGACATGTTCAGAACCGAGGATTACACGACACTGTTCCTCCAGAACACCAAGGGCGAGCAGAACGTGTCCTACGAAAGTTATAAGACCGGTTACTGCGTATGGGCGATCCCGTCTACCGCAAAGAACCCGCAGGAGATCGTGGATTTCCTCGATTATTTGGCAACCTATGAAGGCAAGCTGCTGAATAAATACGGCATCGAGGGCGTGCACTTCGATATAAAGGATGGCTTCCCCGCTCCTAAGTCCGAATACATGCAGATGGTTAAAGACGGCGAAATGAACAAATTCTACGACACAGGCCTCTGGTCACAAGGATTTATCAGCGATACCGATGTCTGGAACGAAAAGGACTTTGGCGAACAGCAATACGGCGCACGACAGGATCCCGATGCCTATGCGTTTTCTTTGAAGCAGTGGAACGAATGGCCCACTACACGTATATTTGTGGACGGTTTCGGCGGCAGAGGCTTCTTGCAGGATAAGCCCGAGCTCGAAGCAAACCTGAACCCGCTGTTTGCTCAGGCAGACGACATCAAGGTCAGCGCAGTATTTGCAAAAACCGATGCAGATGCTATAAAGATCATCGAGAACTATCGCACACAGCTTAAAAACGCAGGCATCGAGGAATTCTGCGCATATTTGGATGAGGTGTATACAAAGAACCCGAAGGCTATTAAGTTTATAAACAAGAAGTAGGGGCTGGTTCTGATGTCTGAAAAATCAATGGGAACAGGCAAGTCCATCTCGTATGATATCTTCTATATCGTGATCGTCATTCTGCTCTCTGTGTTTTCAGTGACGATTATCCTGCCGTTTCTAAATGTCATCGCGCTGTCCTTTAACGGCGGTAAGGATGCAACGGGTGGCGGTGTTTGGTTTTGGCCGCGTTCCTTTACGCTGAATAACTATATCGAGGTGTTTAAGGACCCGTCGATCATCACCGGTTATAAGATCACAATCGCTCGTACGGTCATCGGTACAGCCCTCAGCGTGCTCTTGACTGCAATGGCTGCGTTCGCGTTGAAGTTTAAGGAGCTGCCTGGGCACAAGTTTTTCACGACGATCGTGGTCGTCACGATGTTATTCGGCGGCAACATCATCGCAAACTACATCGTCAGAAAGGAACTTGGGCTGCTGAACAGCTTTCTGGTTTACATCATCCCGGGCCTATACAGCGCATGGAATATCATATTGATGCGGTCGTTCTTTGAAACCTTGGGTAACAGCCTCGAGGAATCCGCCAAGATTGACGGGTGCGGATATTTCCGCATATTCTTCCAGATCGTGTTACCGCTGAGCGCGCCTGTTGTCGCCGTAATAGCGCTCTACAACGGTGTCGGGCACTGGAGTGACTGGTATACCGGCGTATTCTACATACAGAAAAGGGAGCTAAGACCAATAGCATCGATACTACAAGAGATGCTCACACGTCAGCTCAGGCTCAAAAACATCGTAGTCAACAACGCTCAGGCCGCACGAGCCGCTCAAAACATGGTCACAGGCGATTCTTTAAAGATGTCGACTGTCGTAATCACGATGTTCCCGATTATGTGCATATATCCGTTTATACAGAAGTATTTTACGAAGGGTATAATGGTTGGAGCATTAAAGGGATAATTAAAAGAAGCTGTTGTAAAAAGAAAAACATACCACGGACTTACACATATTTTTATTCCGTGGTAAAATGTTTTTATTTTACAATAGCTTCGTTTATATTGATTACATGGAGGTATGTATTTATGAAATCCCTATCCGGCAAAAGACAAAATATTGCAACAAAACTCACCGTGGTCATCGTGCTGGGTCTTTTCGTTATATTCTTCGCTCTAACCATCCTGATAACAAACTTTATCCGAGCCGAGCTCAGAAAAAATCAGATGAGTATTATCTCCTTGCTTGCTGAAGACAATGCAAACACCGCTAAAGGGCTCATGCAAACCTCCTTGGATAAGCAATCGATTTTGATCAACTCAATATTCATTATCGAGCACGGCGACCCATGGGAGAGGGTTCCCAGTTTAACCGAGCTCATGTCACAGGCCAAAAAGGGCGAGTCGAGTTTGCTGAGTATATTTTACATTTCCAGCAAGGACGCAGAGGCTCCTGATGGATTTACTGTATATGCCACAAATGGCAGCACTAACTCCGCCGACAACCAAACAGATTTTTTAAGCGCAGAGGCTTATGCCGATATTGAAAAGAATAAAAACATGGCCATACTCGATCCTCACAAAAAAATGATCGACGGTAAGGAGCATTTGGTTATTACCGTACTGCAGCCGTTGCTTGATGATAGCGGTAACTGTCTCGGCGTTATCGGTAGCGATGTGGATACCGCACTGTTAAATTCCATTGAATATAATACGGGTGGTTATAAGACCTTCGTCAATTCAATCGTCTGTGGGCACCAAACCTACATAATAAACACAAAGGACCCCTCTGCCATCGGCAAGAAGTTTATAGACGCAACACGCAGCAAAAACCCACAGATGATTTTGTCTGTGGTCGAGGATAAGGCAATAAAAACCTTCGTCGATGAATCTAAGGACGGAACAAAAGAATACAGGGCGTGTGTTCCATTTTATGTAGGCACATCAAAAACGGTCTGGATGAGCATTACAAGCATCCAAGAGGAAGAGGTATACGCCCCTATAAGGATATTCAACTACACCATCGTTGCATTTTGCGTGTTATCGTTGATTGTGTTTGCTGTGCTTACATCCTTTATATTAAAGAAGGCCTTGAAGCCACTGAATGAGCTGGAGCATGCCGCATTGGAAATAGCCTCAGGCAATTTTAACGTCGACCTAAAGGTAAGGTCAAACGATGAAATAGGAAAACTCACCGCATCGTTTGCCAACCTACGTGATACATTTATTCACCTTTTAGAAAATATAAACGTCGCCTCAGTCGAATTAAAACAAAATGGCGACCTTGATGCGCGCATCGACGAAAGCGGCTTTTCGGGAGAGTACTTATCTACCGCAAAGGCCGTCAACGGCATTATAAAGTCAAACGCTGATGAACTGCGCGTATTGCTCGATGCCTACGAACAGGTGGGCAGCGGCAACTTTAGCTACGAGCTCATGCAGTTTCCGGGCAAAAAATCTATAGCCAATCGGAGCTTTGACAAGCTTAAAGGGAATCTGAAATCCGTAAATGATGATGTTAACGCGCTGATAAACGACGCTGTAGAGGGTCGGTTAGACGCACGGGCAGATGAGCATAAATACGAGGGTGACTGGAGAAAACTCACCAAGGGGTTAAATACCCTTTTACAGGCTGTCAACGAGCCTATCGACGAAGCCAACGCCGTATTAGCCCAGCTATCTGCGGGCAATTTCTCCGTGTCGATCAATAAAGACTACAAGGGCAGCTTTGGCATCATGATGAGGGCCTTTGATACAATGGTTACCTCCATCGGCTCGTATATCAATGAGATAACCGATGTATTGGATACGATATCCCAGTCCGATTTGCACAAGAATATTTCGCGTGAGTATATGGGGCAATTCGGCATGATAAAGGATTCCATTAACAAGATAACCCTTACACTGCGCGATACCATATCGGAGATACGCGGCTCTGCAGACCATGTACTGTCCGGTGCCAAGCAGATATCCGAAACCTCCGTCAGCTTAGCGAACGGTGCCTCCAACCAAGCCAGCGCGGTAGAAGAGCTTAATGCCTCCATCAGCATCATCAACGAGCAGATCCATGAGAGCTCCGGCAAGACCAAGGAGGCCGATGATCTGTCGCAAAAGTCTATAATCAACGCAAAGAGCGGCAGCGAGGAAATGGATAAGATGCTTCAGTCCATGACCGAAATTAAACATGCCTCGGATAATATTTACAAGATCATTAACGTTATTGACGACATTGCATTCCAGACAAACTTATTAGCATTAAATGCAGCCGTAGAGGCGGCCCGAGCAGGTGAGCAAGGTAAAGGCTTTGCGGTAGTGTCCGAGGAGGTACGCTCCCTTGCAGGCAGAAGCCAGAAGGCTGCATCTGAGACCTCCGCGCTCATCGAGGATACCATCAAAAAGATAAACAGCGGTATGGAAACAGCCGCCTTAACCTCAGAAGCCTTTAAGGCCATCATCGACGATATCGACCTGATATCCAAAATAATAAACGGGATATACAAGTCAACCAAGGAACAAGCCGACGGTATCACCCAGATAAACACCGGGGTCAATCAGATCTCTGATGTCGTGCAGACAAACTCCGCCACGAGCCAAGAGAGCGCCGCCGCAAGTATGCAATTGTCCACACAAGCAAACCTACTCAGCGAATTGGTCGCGCGATTTAAGCTTCGGTAACTAGCTGCGCGACCCATTGCGCCTTCTTGTATGCCTCCGCCAAGTACGCCTCAGGGCTCACATCCGCAAATCTCGGCGAGGATATACGCGAAACCTCCAACGATATCGCACCGTTATAGCCACTGCGCTTTAATCGACGTGCGATATCGTTCCAATCTATAGCCCCATCCCCGGGCAGCTTATGCTGATCCGCTATACCGTTATTGTCATGCAGATGCAACACAACCAGCCTATCTGCGTGCTTCGATAACAGGTCCTCCCCCTTCGAAAAGATATTCTCATGCCCGCTGTCATAACAGAACTGCAGCTTGTCCGACTGTATGCGCTCGTACACATAATCTATGTAGGCGGGTCGTTTGAGGTTTTCTAGCGCTATAATTATATTATTGCGCTCCGCGAGCTCAGTGACGCGCTTCAGTCGCTCTATACCCAATATGCTTGGCTCCGGCGGGTTATCCCCACCCGACAGATGTACTACCATAACCGGTATACTATAATCCGCGCACGCCCGGACGGCATCGAGGTATCTGTTCAATATCCCCTCCGATTCCGGCTCATCAGTCCACAACGCATTGGTATTTTCATAATCTGTGTGCAGATTCTCCACAAACATGCCCATGCGCCGTGCCATATCGGGCACTATCTCCTGATCCCCCGCCCATATCGATATATTATCAAACCCCGCATCTGCGATTAACCGTACACGCTCCTCTATCGGCATTTCGTAACCAAACCAATCAAATATTCCTAACTTCATTTAAGCTCTACCTTTCATATCCATAGTTTTGACAAATAACATATAAAAGGATATTATCATAGAAATGTTCTTAGAATCAAATGAAAGGATTTTACAATGGACAAGACCTATTACATCACGACGCCTATCTATTACCCGAGTGACAAGCTGCATATCGGGCATTCGTACACGACTGTCGCGGCTGACGCGATGGCACGTTACAAGCGTATGCGCGGTTACGACGTAAAGTTTCTGACGGGCACCGACGAGCACGGCCAAAAGATCGAGCGTCGTGCAAAGGACGCCGGGGTTACACCGCAGGCGTTTGTGGATCGCATCGTGGAGTGGATAAAGAACCTCTGGAAGACCATGGACATCGAGTACGATATCTTTATACGCACGACGGACAAGCATCACGAGGAGGCCGTCAAGAAGATATTTAAGCGCATGTACGACAACGGCGATATATACAAAGGGCACTACGAGGGGCACTACTGCACACCATGCGAAACCTTCTTTACCGAGCGTCAGCTCACAGACGGCAAATGCCCGGATTGTGGCCGCGATGTAGAGCTCGTGCGCGAGGAAGCATATTTCTTCAAGCTCAGCAAATACGGCGACAAGATCATCAAGCACATCGAGGAAAACCCCAACTTCATCCTGCCGCGCTCGCGCCAAAACGAGATGATCAACAACTTCCTAAAGCCCGGCCTCGAGGACCTCTGCGTCTCGCGCACCTCGTTCACATGGGGCGTGCCCGTGGAGTTTGACCCCGGTCATGTGGTCTATGTTTGGATCGACGCGCTCTCTAACTATATCACCGCGCTCGGCTTTACCTCGGACGACGAATCCGATTATAAAAAATATTGGCCCGCGGATGTTCACCTCGTGGGTAAGGAGATCGTGCGATTCCATACGATCATCTGGCCTGCTATGCTGATGTCTATGAATGAGCCTCTGCCTAAGCAGATATTCGGACACGGCTGGTTGATCATCGACGGTATGCGCATGGCAAAGTCAAAGGGAAATGTGGTCGATCCCTCCGAGCTGGTCAGTGCATATGGTGTGGATGCGATCCGTTACTTCCTGCTGCGGGAGATTCCGTTCGGCTCCGACGGCAACTTCACAAACGACGCGCTGATCTCGCGCTTGAACAGCGACCTCGCAAACGACCTCGGCAACCTGCTGTCGCGCACGGTCGGTATGATCGACAAGTATTTCGGCGGCATCTTGCCAGCAGAGCAATCGGAGAATGATTTCGATGCGGAGATCAAGGCATTAGTAACATCAACGATCACAAAGGTAGAGGAATATATGGAGGAGCTGATGTTCTCGGATGCGCTGACCGCGATCTGGACATTGATCCGCCGCATGAACAAATACACGGACGAAAATCAGCCTTGGGTACTCGCAAAGACCGCTAAGGCCGAGCCCGAAAAGGCGGCGCGCCTTGCGGGGGTTATGTATACGCTCGCCGAGGCATTGAGAATTGTCTCTGTATTGATTGCCCCGTTCATGCCGAATACCCCGGCTGAGATACACGCACAATTGAACATCCCTGCCGATGCCGTGTCTAATTGGGACAGCGCAAAGACCTTCGGCCTGCTGCCGAAAGCCGTCACGATCACAAAGGGTAAGATCGTATTCCCACGTATAGAGGTCAAGGTTGATGCATCCGCAGAAGCCGGTGCCGCTACGAAAGAAAAGCAACCGAAACCGGAGAAAGCCCCGAAGGCCGCCCCCGCATCAAATGCTCCGTCTACCCCGGCCTCAGCCGAATCTGCCGATGCGCTTATCACAATAGACGACTTCGCAAAGGTCAAGATGGCTACGGGTGTGGTATTGGAATGCGAACGCGTGCAGGGCTCCGACAAGCTCCTTAAATCACAAATAAAGATCGGCAGCGAAACCCGTCAGATCGTATCGGGCATAGCCGCGTGGTACACTCCGGAGCAGATGGTGGGCAAGCGCGTCGTGGTCATCACGAACCTAAAGCCCGTAAAACTGCGCGGTGTGCTGTCGCAGGGTATGATACTCGCGGCATCCGACGAAAACGGGAACCTCTCGGTAATTACAACAGATAACGAAATCACCGACGGCGCGGAGGTACGCTGATGAGCGAACGCGAAACGCTGAAAGGTATATTCGAATCCCATGCACATTACGATGACAGGCGTTTCAACGAAGACAGGGAGCAGATAATCTGCTCCCTGTTTGAAAGTGGTCTGGACATTATTATAAACGTCGGCGCGGACCTCCCGTCCTCACGCGCATCGCTCGATCTCGCGAGCCGATACGAGCGTATCTATGCCACAGTCGGTGTACACCCGCATGAGGCCGAAACCATGCACAACGAGGATGGTTCCCCGAAACCTGAGGCATACGCCCAACTCCACGATATGCTAAAAGCCCCGAAGGTTGTCGCCCTCGGGGAATGCGGATTGGATTTCTTTTATGATCACTCGCCGCGCGACATCCAACGCGTTTGCTTTCGCGAGCAGCTCGATATTGCCAAGCACCTCAACTTGCCCGTGATTATCCATTCCCGCGATGCCGCACAGGAAACCTTCGATATAATAAAAGAAGCGGGCATTGGAAACGGCGTGATACATTGCTATTCGGGCAGTGCGGAGCATGCGGAGGCATATATCGGTTTGGGCTTTTATATCGGCATCGGCGGGGTTGTGACGTTCGACAAGAGTAAGCGCCTACCCGAGGTCGTAAAGCATATCCCGCTTTCGCATCTGGTGATCGAAACGGACGCACCATACCTCTCCCCCACCCCCAACCGTGGCAAACGCAACGACTCCGCTAACCTAGTCTACATCGCACAGGCTATCGCAGATATCAAAGGTATCACGCGGGACGAGGTCATCGAAATTACCAATGCCAATGGGCGGCGGCTGTTCTATAAAACTACCGTCTTTGATACAATGTCAATGTAGGCTTTCAGCGGTTACTGAATGGCTGCTGAAAGGCCTGTTTTATTATTTGCAATCAGTCGATGACGGAGTTGCCTTCTTCAGGATAAATCAGTTGTTGAAAAATCGGCGTTCTCGTAGTATTATGTGTTAAAAAGTTGTTTCACGATGTTTTTTATTTTCTTCATATACTCACTTATTGTAGGGTATGAGGTGTATTTATATTTTTCTACAAAACCATTTGACTCTATCGTTGGGGAAGCGTTTATACTAAAGTCAGAATCAATAATACGAGGAGGGTTTAGTATATGAACGAATTGATTAAAATTAGGGATGTATCAACAAAGTATGAAATATCAGCTCGCACTCTGCGTTATTACGAAGATATGGGTCTTATTTCAAGCACTAGAAGCGACGATTACGCATACCGATTGTATGATGATGCCGCTGTGCAAAGGCTTGAACAAATCTTAATTCTACGCAAGTTAAACATTAGCATCAAGGATATTGGGCGAATTTTCAACACACCAAGCTCGGAAGTTGTGTTAGAAGTTCTTGGAAAAAAGGTGGATGCTATTGACGAGGAAGTATCTCTCTTGCACGAACTTAAAAAAATAGTTTTGGATTTTATCCGTCAAATCGAGCAATCTGATTTCGGCAAGGAATCCGATGTTAAGTTACTTTTCGAAAAGGCTA
>CAYURR010000103.1:0-10799 GCA_964446745.1 uncultured Defluviitaleaceae bacterium
GGTCTGTAACCTCTATCTTTACCAGATCGAACGAAGAGATGATCGCCTTGGTGGCTTCGATATCGGAACCGGAGGGTTTTACGGAACCGCCCGGGTGGTTGTGTGCGATCACGACATAGACCGCATTGAAACGCACGGCGGATTTGATGATCTCACGGATGTAGATAGGGGCCTCGTCGACGGTGCCCTCGGCCACGAGCTCTGAGCGGATCATACGGCGCTGCGCGTCCAAGCAGATCACATAGAAGCACTCGACGGATTTCCCCGCAAATAAGGTGAGCGCATATGCTCCCGCGGATTTCGTAGAGTCGAGTACGACATTCTTACCCCATTTGCTGCGCAGGTAGCGGCTCGAAAGATCCGGTATCATACGCAGCATCACAGCGGTGTTGCGTGAGACACCGGCCTTTTCCATCAAGTCGCCGATCTCGGCCTCAAAGACATTAGCGAGGGATCCGAATTGCCGGATCAGATTATGCGCGAGCTCATTGGTATCCTTCATCGGGATACAGTAAAACAACAGTAACTCCAATATCTGATGATCCTCAAAGCTGTCCAAGCCCTCATTCAAAAACCGTTGCTTAACGCGTTCCCGATGCCCGCTGTGCGGATTGTCCTTCGGGTCACGTTTAGCCATATGTATTAACCTTTGCGTCCATCACGTCCAACAGCTCATCGAAACGCCCTTCATTGCATATCGTCAGCAGAGCATCCGCGCGCCTGAGCGCTAGCATCAGGATTTCTGTTGTTATCATACCGCCTTCGTAGGCATCGGCAAGCTCGGCGACATCGAGCACCTGCATCCGGCCGTCTTTAAACACCACATCCACAAGCAAATCTGTGAATAGATAGCTTTTTTCGACGGGGTCATAGGTCGTATCGACGATGTCGCAATAGATATACAGCGTGTTGCGGTCCTTGTCATGTATGCGGCTGACCTTGATACCCAAGTCGATAAAATAGCACGAAACCCCGCCGAAAAAATCGACACGGGGTTTTAATGCGCTCCAGCGGGTGACGATATGCTCGGGGCTTGCGTAGAGTATCTCGTCATCCTTTAACAGAATCGTTTCATCTGGTATAAATCTGCGGCGATACAGGGTTAAATCTTTATTTGAGGCGTATGTCGAGTTCATTTGTAATTATCTCCAGCGTTTTTAAACGCGCGTATTTTTTGTTATTGGCTTCGATGATGATCCATGGGGCGTACGCGGTGTTTGTCCTAAACAGCATATCGTCGACAGCTGTGGCATATTGGTCCCATTTCTCCCTGTTACGCCAGTCTTCGTCTGTGATCTTGTGTTGTTTAAGCGGGTTATTTTGTCGTTCGGTGAAACGGCGGAGCTGCTCGTCCTTGTCTATATGCATCCAGAACTTGAATATGATCGTACCGTGATTGGCCAGATGCAGCTCAAAGTCGTTCATTTCCTTGTAGGCACGCATCCAGACATCTACGGGCGTGAGCTTTTCCACACGCTCGACGAGCACGCGCCCATACCACGAGCGATCAAATATCGCAAAGTGTCCGTCTTTGGGCACCTTTGTATAGAACCGCCACAGGTAATGATGCGCAAGCTCCTCGGCTGTCGGCGCGGCGATCGGTACGACCTCGTATGAGCGTGGGTCGAGCTTTGCGGTCAGGCGCTTGATATTTCCACCCTTGCCCGAAGCATCCCAGCCCTCGTAAACGACCACAATGGGCCTTCTGAGGGTATAGTTTCTGGAGGCCTGCTCGCTGAGCTTGGCCTGAAGCTTCGAGAGCCTATGCTTGTATTCACTGTCGCTGATATCCCTGTCCGGGTTCACGGCGCTTAGGATGTTTATATTAACGGACTCACTCTGCACAGTCTCGCGTTGTGCGCGGCGTTCTATTTCCTTTGCTATCTCTTCCTCGATACGACAGATTATGGTCTTGTATAACTTGATCGTTGCGTAACGCCAGTCGTCCGCTTCAATGATGTGCCAGCGGTTCTGATCGGTATCCGTTCGTTGTATGAGCTCCGAAAACAGATCAGCGTATTTCTTATAGCTCTTATTCTGTTCGTAGTCGCTGTCCGTGACGCGCCATTTCGTGGCCGGGTTCTTTTCTAACTGCTTCAGGCGAGACTTCTGCTCATCCTTAGAAATATGCAGGAAGAACTTCAGCAGCACGATGCCATCATCGGACAGCAACTCCTCGAACGCGTTGATGTCATAATAAAAGCCGTTCTTTTCCTTAGCGGACAACCTATACCATTTCTCATCTTCGTGCGTATGCTCGGCCAAAATCAATCTGTGCCAGCTCTTGTCAAATATCGTAATGCGCCCCTTGGCAGGTAACTTGGTCCAAAACGGCCACAGAAACGGATGCAGTTTCTTTTCCTCTGTCATCTTATTCATCGCGTAGACATTGAAATACCTCGGGTCCAGCGGATCCGTAATTCGCGCTATCAGCGTACCCTTGCCCGCCGCGCTCCACCCGTCGAACACCATCACGACCGGTATACCATATTTCTTGAGCTCCTCTTGCAGGATCACAAGACGCTCCTCGAGCGCCTTCATCTCCGCAGAGTAGGTTTGTTTATCATATCGCTGGTTCAGATCGATATTTGAAAGCATATGCGTCACCCAATTCATAGCAATTTATGAGCTTATCCTACACTATATGATATTTATTGTAAAGAATGAGTCTAACAATATCATCAATGCATATAGCGTTTCAATGTTTCATAAAAGTTCTCGTGGGTTCCGGCCATTAATATAAATATGGTTATGCCAGTTGATTCACCAGTAATGGTATATGCAATACGGAATTCGGTTTTGTCGTATCGTATATCCATACAATATACGCCTGCCAGATCCCCAGTTTTAGCTTCACCTGCGAAGGGATTTAACAATACCATATCAATTTTTTCCTTAAACAAGGATTTTAGCTTCTTATCCTTAATCTTCTTTAAATATTTAGCAGCACTGGTGGAAAAAATGACATTTACCATGTCTACTCCTCACCAAACACATCTGAATATGAGGCATATGCCGCATTATCCAGAGTAGCGTCGGTAGCTTCTGATAACATCCTTTCTATTGCTGGGCGTATTTTCCTACGCATTTCCTTAAACTTATCAAGTAATTCGTTTCCGGAAAACCCTTGATTAATCAAATCCGCAAGAATTTGTTCGTCAAATTCGCCGCTTTCACTCTTTGATGGTCGGATAACAATGGCGTTGTCCTGTAGATAACAATCTGCCTCCTGACCTATGTTTAGGGCCAAAAAGAATTTAATGGGTATTGTGATTTGTCCCTTATCTGAAACCTTTATCCTCTCTATTGCTGTTGAAATCATTTCATACACACCTTTATTGATTTTATCCCGTCAGCTCCCTCGGTTTTTCTCTCAAAGACGCTCATGCTGATATCCTGAGGCAGTTCGAGTACCCCCTCCTGCTCAATAGTAACCTCTCTGCCGTCAGCCATCGTCACGATGATGCGCTCTGCTTCACACCTTTGATAGCTCACGGGTATCTCACAGATCGTGAAGCTGATCGAGCCGTCTGCCATGAATTCCTCGTCGCGGATAAAGAACGGATGGAAGGTTATGCTTCCGTCTTTGACGATAACGCCGAGCTCCCTGCGTCTCGCGAGTACGGATTCCTTGACCTGGCCTGTCATGCCGGGCTGTTCAGCCTTTCCGATATATGACGAATGCGAATACGGCTCTATCGGGAATGCGCCCAGTAACGCGACATCCTTGCGGTAGAGCATACCCTGTGTAAGGCGTAGGTATTCATCCTTGAGTTTCTTTGCTGCGTCGCTTGGGCCGTTTGCAAGATACTCCCTCACGAGCATATCCTGAACGCCGAGCAGAAGCTTAGCATTTTGATGCCAGTATATGCAACCGATACCCTCAAAGCGGTACATGACCTCCGAACGCCCCGTAAAGCGTCTCTGCCCGAACGTGTCCTCATATAATGACAGCAAAAGCTCGCGTTCGGCTTCCGAATACGACGAATGCGCCAGCGCGTCACGCAGCTTACCCTCGGTGGCATATGCAGAGCCGAAGCGTAGCTTGCCGTCCGTGTCACGCAACACGATATCACCGTCCGGCTCGATGGGATTATCGGTATGCAAAATGTTTTTGTCCATAAAACGCTCGGTAAGTTTGACCGGGTACAGGTAATACGAACCCATGCGCTCGGCGTATAATCCGCTCTGTGTCATGCTGTTCAAAAGCCCTGTGACCTCATCCGCGTTCAGATAACCGCTGGCGATAACGGAGGACTGACCCTCGAGCATTGGCCTCATCGGCTCGACTGACCAGTCGGATTTGAGCAGGTTATAGGAGCTGAACAGTTCGGATTTGTTATGGGTGATCGTATAATCCAGATAGTACAGACCAAGGTCTATCAGGTTATTGAAATCCTTGATAGCGACCTTCGTCTTGCCAGAAAAGCCGTTTTTGTATACCTTGTCGCGATATGCACCGAAGCAATAGCCGAGTTCGTCCAAAATCGACTTTGCGGCGGTCATATCGTTTTTGTTTTTATCAAGTATTGCTGCGATCCCGTTCATCCATACCAATATCTCGGTTGAAATCTCGATATCGGGGCATTCGGCTATCTCGTGTTGCAGCAGCTCCTTCATGAAGCGCAGATACTGATATAGGTTATAAACCGTGACCATCGACAGACCGATACCGACGATTGCATTGTTTGCATCGTTCCATTCGGGGCGCTGTGTGTTCATCCATATGCCGCCACCTACGACCAAATTCGAAAGCTTAGAGAGTACCGGTACTATGAGTTTTTCGAGCATCGTAACATGATAGACGCGCCCGTCCTGTAGCAACAGCTTTGCATCTGTGCCGAAGGTCTCGACAACCTTTTCTATATCGCGATCCTTTTCGAAGTTAAATCGGATCGTATTCTTGCTATCCTTTAGAATGTGGTCATACGGCAGGATCTCATATGGCACATTCGCATATGCAAAGACCTCCGATGTCAGTAGCTCGGTCAAACGCTTCGGGAAATGAGCCTGCAGCTGCGCAAGTAATTTCAACAGATAGATAACCTGATGATCGCCCCAGTAACCAAAGCCACTGAACGGGTTGTCCTCCTCGACCTTCTCCCAATCGATACCGGCCTTGTTTATTCGATATGGATTGAAGCCGTCGATCGTAGAGGCGTTTACAAACTTCGCGATCATATTCTCGAGATAACACGGATATGAGATCGACAAGGCCTCCCAGTTCTGGAAGATATCGCGCCAGTTGCCCTCATAGCTCGAGATACGCTCGCCCTTTTCGTTTTTGACCTCTATGTTAAATCTGTTCCACGGGCGTGAGGGATCACCGTGCCGCCTCGAAAAACTCAGCGGCATATACTCGAGGCTCAGCCTATACAGATCGGCATCAGCTTTTGCACAGGCCTTTAGCTCGCCGACGGTCTTGCACGCGGCGACACGCTCGAGCAACGCCGTGTTATTCAAAGCGGATTTGTTACGAACAGCTACAAATTCACGGAAGTCGTCATAATCAAAACTATAGCCGTCGATGAATACGCCACCGCGCATTACGTTATAAAGTACATTCAAGTAATGGTGATGCTTTGCGAGTTCGTCGGCTGTCTCCTGCAGGCCGTCACTCATTGCGACGATACGCTTTAGACTGTTTTGGCTACGTAAGATGTCATCCAACAGCGCATTTACATCCCCGCCCTGGATGCTCTGTACAAAGCGACTGAGCTCTGCGATACGAGCCTGGTTGTAGCCGATGTCCAACACAGTATGCCATGTGCTTTGTTCGCCTGCGCCGATATGTAGTTCGTGTACCATTAGGTACGCGGCTCTGCTACCGTAATTGCGTTCCTCGGCAACAACCTCACCACCGTCGCAGAAATTCTGAACCTGATCCGAGGATAGAAGCAAGGCTTTAGGCTTAAGGGTCGTCCATATTACATTCGCGTACATCATCTCGATCGGGTTAGGGGAGTCGTTTACAAGCGTGGTCTGCGAAAAGATGCCGATGCTCGATTCGGTATCGAGTTCGCAGGCCTTATAGGCATCCACAAGGCAGCTCGCGGATTCCTGCAGACCCGTGTTCACGCCATATGGCAGCACGTTCTGAACGCCGTCGAGTATCTCGAGTGTAACCTTCGAACCGCTGTGATTTTCGATGCAGGATGTTCTTACGATGCCGTAGCGTTCACTGCTGATCCACTTGTACCAGAATGTTAGCCCAAGGTCGCGGTTCTCTTCTTCGAAGATGATGCTGTTGCCGTAGATGCCCTTATAGATGTGTCGGCTGATGTCGTAGCGTCGGATATTGCATTTCTCAAACGGCTCCCACAGACGGTCGTTTATCTTGATGACGGTCTTAGGGCCAGTTTCGGACTGAGCGTGCAGCTTGTCGTCTGTTTCATACGGAAATATCGCGCCCGAGGAATTTCTGCGTCCGGCTGTGAGGCCGCCCCTCGAGGATAGAAACATCCAGATATCGCTGTCTGTCGCCACATTGATAAAGAAAGGCTTTAATAGATGCGCGTTCTCAATCCTGTAGTATTGCTCGCCGTCCTTTGTTACAAAACCTCCGGTTACTGTTGCCATGTTGTTTACCTCCCTATAATGAATTGGTTTCGTTCTTAGGTGTATTCATTATAACATGACTCACAGCGTTGTCGAAAACAATTGCATTTACAATAGCAATTGGAGTTGATTTAAGATATAATCGCATCGATCTTAGGATTGATTCGTCACGATATGGAGGGGATGTACAGTGGACGAAGCAACAAAGAAACGGTTACACGAGCGGAATCAACGGATCATAGATATGGTCATCGAGCGAGCGAAGAGGGATTTTCCGGAGGATATAGCTATCATTGGAGTAACGGGCTCGTTTGCGCGGGAGGATTATCATGAAAAGAGCGACTTGGATCTGATCATCATCAACAACACCTCGCGCGCGTGGGAGATAGCGCATTGTTTTATACTCGACGATGTAGGGTTCGATATCTACTGTACGCCATGGGAAACACGCATCGAGGATGAGGCAAATGTAGCAAATCCGCATGTATCGAATCTGACGGATTTGAAGATACTCTACTGTGCAAAGCCGGAGTATTTAGAACGTCTTGAAGCACTCAAGCAGCGCGCATTGGACACGCTCGCAAAGCCCATAGGCCCGGAGTGCCTCGAGCGTGCGAAGAAATACATCAACGAAGCTAAGCAGTCCTACGCAGACACCTTATTAAACGAAGATATCGGAGCGGTTAGATACGCTGCGGGTGTTGTTGCCTATAATCTAATAAACACAATCTTTAGCATGAACAACAAATGTATACAGCGCGGTATCATGCATTACCCTGAGGAATTGACCCGCTGCGAGCATCAGCCAGAGGGTTTTATGGACAAATACATGGCGATAATAAACGCAAAGACTTTGGACGAGCTGCGGGCCACAGCTAAATGCATACTTGGGGTTACGATAGAGCTGTATGAGAAAATGATGGATCAATATGTGCCTAAACCTACCCCTACATATGAGAACCTGACCGGGTCATATGAGGAGTTCTGGAGCAATTGCCGGAACAAGGTGCTCAATAGTACAAAATTGGGCGATAAGCAGTATGCGTTCCAGGCAGCGCTCGGTGCGCAAAACTATCTCGATGTAATACATGGGGCGCTTGGTACGAAGCGGTTCAACCTGCTAAAGGACTTTGACGCGGATGATCTCGGAAGGTTTAAGGCTGCATTTCTGGATGCGATGGATGAGTACTTGGAGGAATATAAACGTTTTGACAAGCCAGTAACGGTATACAATAACGTGGATGAACTATATGCATATTTTATGAAGGATAATAAGGAAGATAAGGAAATCAAGACAGAGATTCCCCAGGAGGCTTCGGATAAGGGCTTTGACGAGCTGTATACACGTGCGAAGGCCGTACTCAATCCGTGGAAGCTGTCCGAATCCGCATCATCGGGAGGAGTAGGGGCTGCGTTGCTGACGGCAGGAGGGAACATCTATGTGGGTGTGTGCATAGATACCTCGTCATCAATGGGCTTTTGTGCGGAGCATGCTGCAGCCGGTGCAATGATCACAGCCGGTGAGCACATCGTCACAAAAATGGTAGCGGTGGACTGGGACGGCAAGGTATTGCCGCCGTGCGGACGCTGCAGGGAATTCATCAGCCAGCTCGCCGATGAGAACACCAATGCAGAGGTATTGGTCAAGGAGGACACAGTGGTCAAGCTCAAGGAATTGCTGCCGTTTAACTGGCAGGAGTGAGATAGGTTGTAGTGAAAGGGGTTGAAACGGAATGCAACTTCGAGAGGGGCAACGTTATACCTATGCGGACTACGTATCATGGGATGATGATGATACCGTTGTCCAGACCGACATCGTTGTTATATGCGACAAAACTAAGATAGACAGAAGGGGATGTAACGGTGCTCCCGATATGGTTGTGGAGGTCTTGTCTAAATCCTCAGCGCGTCGTGATCGCATACTGAAGTTGCAAAAATATCAAAGCGCCGGGGTAAGGGAGTATTGGCTGATTGATCCCGAGTCGAACACCCTGCACATGTATAGCGACGAGGATACTGTGCCTGTACATGTATTGGATGGCTGCAGTATTGATATGAAGGAAGTATTTGACGTAGAGCCGCAAAATAATGCCACGGATTAACACGAACTAAATCGGATTAACACGAACTAAATCGGATTAACACGGATAATGCCATATAAAGGTTTTATCCGTGTTAATCTTTTTTATTTTAGCTGCCCTTCTTCTCGGACAACAAGGGCTTGATCGCCTTATAGATAGCACCGGTCTTTTCGGAGCCGAACTTCTTTGTGAGCGCGTTATTGATGCCCTGCTTGGTCTTGTATTTCTCGATGCATTCCTTTACAGCCGGAATATCCGACTGGAAATTTGAGAGCAGTTGATCTAGGCGCTCGGTCATGTTGTCCTTATCGTTTTCCTTTCGAACGGGGGACTTTCCTTTTTTCGAAGACTTTTTATTCTGGGGCTTCTTAGGCTCGAGCTTCGGCACTTCAGAAACCTCAGGCTTCTCCTTGGGTGTGGATGCTGCATCTGTGGGGACTTGCTCCGGGGAGGAAGGGGAATCGGGAGCACTCGTTTCCTGTGTATCATTCTCCGGTGCAATGGCCTCGGTCACATTAACCACCGTCGTATTTTCCTCGGATGCGGATGCCTCGATCTGAACCTCGGGTATCTGGGGTTCGGCCTCGGGCATCGGAATCTCGGCTGCCGGAGCGACTTCCTCCCTCGTCTTGATAGGCTCTACCTTCATAGGCTCGTCCTTCAACGGCTTTGCGGCGAGGTTTCGCGCGCGTGCTATGCTGACATTCTCCTTTTTCCAGAAGTTGATCAGCGCATTGAAGCCCGAGTCGCAACTCACGATTACATAGCCGCATTCCTTGTTCTTTGCGACGAGGTAGCCTAAGTATGTCGCGAGTTGGAAGTCCAACGAGTTCTTAGACCCATTCTGGGCCTCCATATATTCTATCTGTTTCTTTGAAGCGATGATGCGGTTGTGCAACGAAAACGGAAGCTTGTTACAGCGTTCGGAATAGAACACCACGACGATATCGTCATCTTCGAGCTGTTCAAGCCCCATAAAGCTGTCGGCATTTACGTTTTCGTAGTCGACAAGATAAATTGTCATATATATCTCCAATCAAGTATTTCAATCATTTGTTACCTTTGCTCTTTCGAGCACATAGAAAATCAGGCTCAGTACGATACCTACAACCGTAGCGAGCGCCATGCCCTTTAGCTGAACGCTGCCGATATTGACCGATACACCCGACAGACCCGTGATCAAGACCACTGAGGTCAGCATCAGGTTTCGTGAATTGCCGTAGTCGACCTGTGATTCGACCAGCAATCTTACGCCCGAGGCCGCGATCATACCGTACAGGATGAAGCTGATACCACCCATTACAGCACCCGGGATCGTCTGTATCGCACCTGAGATCACACCGATGAATGAGAACGCTATCGAGATTATAGCCGCAAGCCCGATAACCCATACACTGTACACCTTTGTAATAGCCATAACGCCGATGTTTTCACCATATGTAGTCGTAGGCACGGCACCGAGCATGCCCGAGATCGCAGTAGAGATACCGTCGCCGAGCATCGAACGATGCAGGCCGGGATCCTTTATCAGGTCGCGATCGACGACCTTTGAGGTCACGAGCTGATGGCCGATATGCTCCGAGAGCACGACCAATGTCGCAGGCAGGATAATCAATATCGCATTGATATCGAACTTGGGCAGCTGGAAGTTTGGCATAGCGAACAGCGAAGCGCTTTGCATAACGGTGAAGTCGACCTTGCCGCATATCAAAGCGGTGATGTAACCGGCGATGATGGCGATCAAGATCGGGATGACCGCGAAGAATTTGCGGAACAGTACGGAGCCGAACACGGCCACGCCGAGCGTCACGATGAATATAACGACGTTGAGCGGGTCGACCGATGCGCCCTCGGCAGGGATCAATCCGCCTGATGATGCGGCAACTCCTGCGAGTTCAAGTCCGATCAGTGCGATGACGGGGCCCATGGCAGCCGGAGGCAGCACGAGCTTGATCCAGTCGGAACCGAATTTCCAGATGATAATAGCGAATATGCAGAAAAGAAGACCCGAAGCGATGAAGCCACCCAACGCGTACGGATAACCGAGTGCGGGGTTGCCGATGATGAGGAGAGCGGGGCCGATATACGAAAAGCTGGAGCCTAAAAATGCGGGGGCTTTACCCTTTGTAATCAGGATAAACAATAGCGTGCCGATACCGT
>CAYURR010000104.1:0-10740 GCA_964446745.1 uncultured Defluviitaleaceae bacterium
TATATACTTGATTACCTTATATACTCGTCAGCTTAATCTCAGATATTTTTAAACTCGGAAACTACAGACGCTCGGGAGGTTCGATACGAAAACCTCAAGTTGGATCATAACCTTGCAATTATACAGTAAGAGGTTTTCGTAGTCGCCCCAGGGTGTAATATGATGCTCCTTTGTATACCTGATTTAAGCTTAGAACTGCAGATATCTTTGATCGGCGTTCGTTGGATATGCTATTCCTTTTGTTCCGTAGCTTGGTGTATTTAACGCTGTTGCAAACTTTTTAGCAGTCGAGGACGATCCCGGGCTTGATCCCGAGAAACATATAAAGAGTTTTATATACGATGCTTGATTTACGTCATTTTGATAAGTCTGACTAAAATAATCAACGAAGGTACTACCCTTTATTGGGCGCCATACCGCCACTCGATTATTATCTGAAATAACAAAGCAATGTCTGCCAAAGCCATGGCATGCAATAACCGCCGCTCTCTGTTCATTTGCTACCTGAACCCCGTTGGCATTAATAACACGGAACGGGTTAAGACCAGCTGCACCGCGCGCAATATTATCATTAATGATGCTTCTACCAACGTCTTCAAACGTTGCATCGTCCATAAATGAAAAGAACTTATCGTTTTGGAAGAAATTGTTAAATGCTTGTCGTACATTCATTTTACCTGCATTAGTGTTCACATTGCGATTCATTGCCCGTTTACCATCATAAATAACATTAACTTCATTTTGTTCAATCATGACAGGCAACATTCTTGTCCCCCCCGGCTTCATGAGCCCGTATACGGCGCGTGTCGCAAGTAAGCCCGTACCCATTCCGGATAGGCCGGCCATAGCAATGCTGACACCTGAAACAGGTGTATCGGTGATTGCGCTGTATGCAAGGCTTCCCCCAACACCGGTCGCCAACCCTATCGTACAGCCTGTTACTATTCCAGTAGCGGTTATTTTTCCGACTTCGTACCCAGCTTTCATCATTGAACGCATAGTAAACTGACCTAACGGCCCCGCAACCGAACCCAATCCACCGATTGAACCACTTATCAACGAACCTAAAACCATTTTTGCCGTAATAGGTTCTTTGTCGCAAGCAGCGGTTACAAGCGAACCCGCTACCGAACTGACAGCGCCTGCTACCGCACCGACCACGGTTTCGGCAACTAATAACGATTCCGACGCCAAGGTAGCAGGAAGAAATGCCCCGGCAGTTGCAACCGTTGCAACTAAACCAACTATACCGACAATAGCCCCCAGTAAAACACCCCACCAACTGTCACCTTCCGGGTCGATTTTGTTTATCGGGTCGTTTCCGCAAAAAACATATGGAGATTCGCTTCCGGGCTTAGGATCCAGGCTATAAAACCGTCCTATCTCCGGATCATAGAGCCGATAAGATGAATAATATAGACCTGTTTCTTCGTCGATACCGTATCCGTTGAATCCAAACGCTATCTCTCCAGTAATGGGCATACGCTTCCCGAACGGTGTATAGTGTGTGGCGGCTATGGTCTTACCCTTATATCCTATTACTCGCGGTGAACCGAGGTGGTCTGTATAAACATCCTTCGTTCCATCCTTATCGATGATCGCCCGCATACCAAACTGACCGTATAAATACTGTTTTACGTCCCCATCAGCTAGTTTTATCTCCTCTGATAATTTACCGCCGCCATTATAAAGATAGATAGTCTTTTGTCCATTTGCATCGGTTTTAGTTAAACGATTACCCGCTACGTCATATGTAACATTGAAGTCTCCGGCGTTAGTTTGAAATGCTACCGGCCTGCCGTTGCTATAACCAATCGCATCTATACCGGCGGATTTTGACGCTGTCACCGCTCCGTCCGCGTTATATGTAAATCCACTTTCATCATCAACGCCAGCAAGTCGATCCGAATTCGCTTTATATAGATAATTCCGCAAGCGGTTACCTACCTGTGTGTTTATTATATTACTGTTTTTGTCGTAGGTAATGGATTTAATGCTTATGTCCTCAAGTAACGTGTCTCCGTTATAGCATAGTGCCGAAGCCAAACGACCAAAATCATCATATTTAACCAGATACCGGACAGAGGAGGGCACACTCGGCGATGTAGTATTTAAGCTCACTGTGAACTCATCGATACGTGTGCCACTATAGTCAATCGTTTCCTCTAACAGTGGGGATCTAATGCTCTTTATCCAACCTGCTGATGTATATCCGTACTTAGTAGTTCCGCCATCCGTTATAACAGATTCAATCGTATCATTCGGCAAGTAAAAGAATTTTGCGACACTTGTACCGTCGTCGAAATATTCGCTTCTCATACGCCCTACGCAGTCGTAATCATAGATCAGTCGCTTACCCGCAACGTTTGTAGTGGATATTATATTGCTGTCGTTATCATACTCTAAGCTCTCTGTAAAGCTTCTATCAACACCCGGAACCTTGACGGATTTGGATTTCCGTCTTCCGGCATTATCGTATGTATAACGCTCCTCTGAACACGTAAGGCCATCCTCATTAAACGCCGAAACGTTCACAAGGGTTGTGAGCGAACCTATATCCCCGATGTCATCACCATATTTATAAATGCGGAGCTTCACTATATTTCTCTCTGGATAACTTGGGTCATCGGGTGTACTTTGCGCTTGCTCCCATGTGTCAAAGCACAGCCCTTCTTCGATTATACGATGAAGCTCGTCGTACTTTTGATAAACAAATCTGCCTGTGCGAGCAAGCTCCGGCGTTTGCATAAATCGTTGTTCGTCTAATTTATTGTAACAATACACTGTCTTACCGATACAGTTGGGATCACTCTTAGAAACGAGATTACCACGGTAATCATATCGTTTCTCACGGACAGCCGTGTTGTCCCCATCAAAGAATGCCGGTAGATACTCCCTTTCAATCTTTGTGACATCAGCATACTCCGTCGCAGATGCCGAGACAACAGACGAAGTCGTACCCAACGCCGCAACCGCAACCTGCTGCCTCTGTGAGTTTATAATGGATACAGAGCGCTTTCCCTCCGGAGATGTTGTGACCATGTAATTATATTTACCGTTAGACAGCGAAAGCCCGGGAATACTTATATGGTCATATGACAGCCTCGTGGTTTGTCTTTTCTCTATCGGGACATTTGGATTTATAGCGTATTCCTTACCCGGCAAGCCACTTTCGTTTTGCCTGCCGAGAGGCGTATGCTCAAACGCTTGAGACACATATGGAAAGCCTTCATCCTCCGGATATGCATCGGCAACGCGTCCTGTCATCAATCCGGTCGTACGATCTAACATCGCAAAATCATTAATAAATCCAAACGGAATATCCCTTAACAAAACCGGCTTTGTTTGAGCTATGAGGCGATTTTCTTCATCATAGAAGTTCTGTGTCACAGTTATTTTATCACCATCATACATCTGCCCCTGACGAATCCTTCCGGCAGTGTCAAGATAACGTATGCCGAATGAAATACCCGAGCCATAAAGTAATTTTGAATATGCCACATTGCCTGATAGCTTTAGCGTCAGAGGCTTTTCGGTAACAGCTGCGTTAATGCCAAACACATACTCGCCGTTAAAGAAAAACATAACCTTTTTGCCCACAAGCAGTAACCACTCGCCGTCTGCGGTATTACCGATGGCTTTTTCTGTTGTACTCCCAGCCGATAGCGTCCAATTACCCCCGGAATAGCTTACTGTTGCGCCGCCTAATGCAACAGATGGTCCATCACTTCCGCTTACATCCACATAAACCGCTGATGTACCATAATCCCCATTCGCTTCCTGTAAGGTTAACGTTTGGTTCGATGCGCAGACCGGCTCATAGTTTGAACTGTGTGTAAATTTCATGATCATTTCAGCGTTATATAGCGATCCTATACCATGGAATCTTGACAGCCTTTTATAGAATGGTATGGTCATAGACGGCGCGGATTTCTCATTTATTACACCTATTGTGTTGTTGCGCCTATCTCTAATATTGAGTTTAAACTCCCTGTACGAGCTGATACCCGCATCAGGAATGAAGTCTTTATATACATTGATCATAGGTGGATTTCCGAATGGAGAGATACTGAATATATCAACATACACATCAAACCCGGACGTGTTAGCGAATCCGAATTTAACATCCGATCGATCATGAACCGTAAAACGTGCCAAGTTGTAATTTTTGCCATTGCCCTTGGGGAAATTCGTTTCCGTAACATCTACATTGTCACCATTTATGGATATTTTGACCGAGCCGATGCTCCAACATGAGACAGCGTATTCACCACACGGCAATCGGCGTGTAATGGGTGTAACAGATGAACTTTTTGATATCTTTAATGAGGAAGTTCCCGCAAATGACTTCTCACGTGTGATAAAGCCTTTCCATTCCGATGGGATATCTTCATATGCCTCGAATGTGCAAATCATTGTTTGTCCAGCCGTCACACTTGCATTGGTAACACTTCCAATCGGAAGAAGCCCATCCGAACTATAAATCTGCGACTGCAAAATCCCCTCCGGAACCTCCTGCTCAATAATATTTCCGTTTATATCAACTGCGTTGACAAGACTACTTACCTTCCACTCATCACCATTCCACAAAAGCGTCTTTTTACTAAAAATAATACTTCTCTTTTTACCTGGAGCGCTATCGAACAGAAGTGACCTTTGTTCTACTATTTGAGATGTTTCATCATTCTTTTGCCATTCGATCATGCTCCGGCCCAATTCGGCTATGCGGTTTTGATATGCCAATAACGGGTGTTCGGCCGCAGCCGGATATGAACTCTGTTTAGTCGTGATGTTATCCCCAAAAACATTACATGACGATGTTTTAACCGACGACGTTTCACCGGAATAGGCATCGTATTCCGTGTTGACAGTAGCAGTAACGCCACCCATCATAGAGGTCGACACGGAGGAGGCTGTGACCGCACCGTAGATTGTATATGTCCGCTCGGCGCATGGCATTTCGGCTATAGAGCGCGTTATGTTATATTGGAATGTCGTACGTGACAATTCATTGTTTTCGCTGTCAAACACAATGGTATTACGGAGCTGGCCGTCTGTAGCATACGGTACGAACGAATTGTCCGATGGTAGGACATCAGCAAGGCTGTTGCAATAGCTGTATCGCGTAAAACCGTTACCTTCATTGCATTGACTGTACACATCTACGGTATAATACTTTGCATATCGGCCCGAGCTGTCGCAAACAGCGCTATCATCCTCATAAACATATGCCTTTCCGGTTTTAGCAAAGCCATCGTCGGCTATTATGCGCGCAACCTGGTAATTGGACACGGCTTCGTTAAAGCTATCGCCTGTGTTTACATAAATTAAGATGTTTTGGGCATCTTCTGCAGTAAAGACAGATATCCCTGTAGGAACATCCGGCAACGTTCCTTCAATGGTATTATCCGGCAATGGCATCCCATTGACAAATCTGATATATCTTGACACATCGCTATTATCCGAATACGCAGCAAAATTACCTCCGTTCACAATTGAGCTCGAACGGCAGTCTACAAGCGTAATGATCGGACGTTCAAAAGGCGATGACGTATAAAGATCAAAGATCATATCACCGAATACGGCAATGCGCCCGCATATTGACGGAGCATAACCTGTTTCATTCAGTTCACCGGGCTGCTCGTAATGTACCCAATATGGTATGGCTGACGGGAAGCTGACGGCGTTATTAGGATCGTATATCAATGCCTGAGCCAATACCTCCTTACGCTCGGAGTCTATTACACGGCTTTGTAATACACAGTTATTGCCAGCTGCCTGCAGAACAGTTCCTTGATTAAAGTTAAAATCTGCCGTACTCAGCGAAATATTTTCCAAGACATCCTTGCCGTCAAATGCAAGCACAACTCCTCCCGAGATAATAAGCTGACCGGCTATCTCCGGCTGCCATGAGATCGGAGGTGTGTCCCAAATACTTTTGCCAACGTTTGCGGTGAAGGATTTGAGGTATATATTTTCAAAGCCATCACATATCTTGCACACTATCAAGTCATAATAAAAGGCTGTTACATCCGTCTGATATACCGATGCAATAACGCATAAGCCGCCGTTAAAAGCAATGGATAAAGCGACCTGCTTTTTATCAGGGTCAAACACGGCTGTAACCTCCGGTATCACAACAGAAGCCGTCATAGACCAATTACCGAAGCCATCTAATGCAAATAAGCACAAACTGTTTGACTTTTCTCCAGGCATGCCCTCAATGTCATAATCCAATAACGCATAACTATTACCGTTTGATGCTACTACGTATGCATGTGTCGTATCGAGCGTTTGTACAGTTTTATTAGTCTTGCGGTGCAGCAGGTCGTACGTAAATAATGAGATACGCCCGTTATCTCGCTCGTTAACGATAAACCAATCACCATCGGCTGTGATTGAGCACCGTGCCGACGAAAATAGCTCCGAAACTTCAACCGTCCACGCGCCCAGTACATCAGGGTTTTCGCGGTAACACACCACTTTTGTCGTGTTGTCAGTCTCCGAGCATGAATATAAAATAACAGCACTGTCCGTAATGATCGCATCCGCAGTATCCCATATATTTACAAATGGTTGTTTTGGTGGTGTCCATGTTTGAAAACGACCAACCCAATTGTATATTCTGAACAGCGATGTACTCTCATTGTAGAGTAAAACAGCCGAGTAATCCTTTGCATTCCACATCTTTTTATCTGTGAAGTTATCCTTAGGTACTGTTAAACTGCGCGCGCTGCAATGCGTCAGCTGCTTTTGCGTGTAATCATATCTTATGACAGTTCCGGTTGCTGTTATAATGCTCTCCAAAGCACCAAGGTTTGAGGCTTGACCAGTGATATAACTAAACTGTTCCGGAGGTATCTCGCCACCCGATGAAAGCTTCCTAGTGACAGAAGTCAGCAATCGCTTTGCCATTGCCCCCTGTATAGCGGAATATCCGCTCAGTTGCATAATGTCAAATCCGAATTCAATGCGATCTATCATTTTTCTGTCCGGATTAAAGATGTCGATTCTCGAAAGATAACGCGTCTCATATCGGTACTGGTAACTACACGCCTCTGCAATAGGCTTGTCGGCATACGGGAACTGCGGATCGATATACTCCTTAGTATCAAGGTTATAGGTTTTTTCCCCATAACTTAAAACTACATGATAACCGCACGCATCCGTTATCTCAGATAGATAACAAGCTCTGGTGAATTCCAGACCACCGTTGCCAACAGAGTGTGTATCCTGCAGATAGCTATAACACACCTCATCATCCCAAACGGATAGCTCTTTCGACAAATTCCATTGCAAAACGGCGCGTACTTGTCCATCGGTATTGCTTGATGGGATGACCAAACCGTTATAATGTACTATATATTGGAGTGCAGAATTATTATTAATCCCGCCGAAAACCTTTCTTATTCCATCCTTTTGGGTAATTAGCCACTTTTCAAATCGTGGAAAGTAAACAATTTTCGAAAAATCATAATTCGATGCCTCAAACATTATGCCATCATAAAATACAGCGTAGCTTTTATCATTATCCATGGTAAGGCTAAACTCACACTCTTCTGTATCATCTACGATCACAATACAGGTCTCGGTTGTAGTGATTTCAGATCCCATAGTTACAGCGACCCCTTGCGAATAGAAGCCCATTGAAAGCTCTAATGAGACTGTAGATTTACTCAATTCAGATCGAAATTTACCGTCGAGCTTAGCTATTTGCCATTCGCGTCTTGTTTGATAAAGCCTTGACAGCCCTCCTGTGCCGATATAGTAAAAGGTTTCACGTTCCGGAGGCAGGATTTGACCTGTATCCGCGCGTATGATGGCAGGGTAACCGAATTGCCAGCCCAAGCCTAAAACCCCAGTAGGTTCGGATAGATTATCAGTCCTACTCGCCCTGTCGGTGCTACTTGAATAGCTTGCGGATATATGTATGCCTACACCGTTTCTATTAGGCAAGCCTGTTACCAGCGGGTAATCAAATGCAGCCTCGCCCTTAAAAAGATTTACAGAAGTTCCGAAATCCCCAGCGGAAAATCCGTCATATTGGGCTGATGTACCGCTTACTTGGGTAGTGTTTAGCTTCAAGTTATTCATCCCTTTCCGATTTTTTAATAAAAAGGCTGTAGCAGATTTATATTGCTACAGCCCTATGTATCTATTTTATATTCGTTCTTATATTAAAACGTCTTTTCGGATACATTGATAGTGGCACGAGTTCCATTGTTCCCGTCTTTTCCGGAATTGCCGTTTTTACCTACCGTGGTACCGTTTGAACCCGGGTTGCCGGCTGAGTGATGCTTACCTCCTGAACCATTTGGTCCGCCGTTACCTGTTGCACCGCCCTTACCTGCACTACCGCCCTTGCCACCATTCGGAATAGCGCAGATTGTATTTACAAGTGCTTTTGCTCCTTGCTTAACAAAAACGTTAACATTTCCGCCACTACCGCCATTTCCGCCGTCTCCGCCGTTGCCACCGTCTCCGCCATTTCCGCCGTTACCACCATTGCCGCCATTTGAGCCTTCGCATCCTGTGTCACACCCATTGCCGCCTTTACCGCCGTTGCCGCCCGCACCGCCATCTCCGCCTTTACCACCGTTGCCTCCGTCTCCGGGGACCGCCATAATTGTTATTGGCTCATCCAATTCCTTTATCGTTATTGTAGAGACGACAACCTCGGATCCGATCGAGGCGCTATTTCCGTTTCCGCCATGATTACCTTGCGCACCATCCTTGCCGGGGCCCCCGTCATCTCCTGCAATACCCGCAGACCAGTTCTCTCCATTCTTGCCCGCCGCGCCGTCGGCGCCCTTTGGCCCGTCCGCACCATTAGTGCCGTCGAACCCTCTTTTTCCAAAGATACCGATGTCATACGGATTTGACGATTGGTATGTCGTATGCATTTTGACAAGCTTATTTATCGTCAGGTTCAAGGCCTTAGCTGTGCATTTTATGTGCGAACCCGTATCCATTGTAAGCGTGTCTATTTGCAGATAAATATTCGCATCACCATAACTGTCCGACAGGTTCCACTCAACACCGGCGTCTAAGGTTTTCGAACCTATTGATATTGTGTTTACACATAATGGCATTGCATTTTGAAGCATTTTCTCTTCCTCGCATGTCAACCGATCGCCTGAACGCAGCTTTTCAGCCAACGCACCTAATGCACCTTCGCCTAAAGTTGTATCCTCCGGGAAAGCAGTTTGAATATAATTTGCAACCTGTTCCTGGGTTTCGAGATATACATTTGATACAACCTCGTTGTGACCTACGGGAATTACCATTCTCGCCATCAAACTACTAAAATCCATTTCTTTTGCCACTTTACTTGCTCCTCTCATAATGTGTTATTAAAGTACCGGATACCGTTGACAAATACAGCGGCTGCTTGGCGTTTATGTCCGGGATTACCGTTCTTGCCGTCCTTGCCACTTACCCCATCAACACCATCAGGATTACCTCCTCGACCATGGGCTCCGCCTAAACCAGCCTTGCCTCCGGCGCCACCCTCTCCGGGTATGACGGTAACATCAACTAACTGAGTATCCGGAACCTCTATATAGACGTTTGAAGATATCCCTCCGCCGCCTCCGTTACCGCCATTACCCCCGCTGCCTCCGTTACCGCCATTGCCTCCCCGTCCCGCAGGGAAGCTTTCATAGGGCGTTCTATAAGCGTCTCCGCCACAGCCCCCGTCGGCACCATCGCCCCCGTTACCGCCATTACCCCCGTTGCCTCCCTTGCCACCGATAATATGTATCGGTAACGGATTTGCGCCGGTGATTTCCCGTATATTTATTTCAGCAATCTTGAGCGCGCCTCCGCAAAAACCTCGCGCTCCGTTTGTGCCATCTTCACCGTCTTTACCATCGGAGCCGTTTATCACTCCCCGAATAGATCCATTGTAAAATTCGCCAAATATCGTCGGATCCATATGTATCTGTGGGGAATCATCTACAGCAATCGCATCGTTCCCGCTCATACCATCTTGACCATCCATGACACCGTTGTAAGATTTATCATATGAAAAATCTGTCGGCAAAATATCTATACTGCCGCCGTTATTAATAAGCCTTTGGCAGACAAAAACAAATAGGTTTCCCCTTACACAGACCCTGGCCCCTTTTTCCAATATCAACGTCTCAACATTCAGCATAGAGATCAGGTCGTCACCCTTGCCACGATCCCAATCTGAGGCATCAGCGGTCAAATCCAAGCAATGATCGGCCTCAACAATGATATTACGTGCACATCTGAACATAATCGGAATTGGCACATGACGATTCATCCCCTCAATATCGTAGCCGGAAAAATCGCCCTCTGCAAAGACATATGCCTCAAGCCGATCATGTATACCCTGACCTAATTTTAAACGCGCCTTTATGTTATCAAAAAAGGTTGCTGCTCTTACTGTTCTCATTTCATCAGTCGCCATCGATACCTTTTCCCGAATATCTTGTACGGTTTTACCTCCGGTTTTCATTAAAATGGTTTTCTCAGTTTCCAGTGTAGCTTCGGTAATGCCAAATCTTTTAGCAACCAGAAGGAATTCTTCATGATACTCCGCTTTACTCATTTACAGCCCCTTTCTTCCAAACAATTTATAACACCTCACAGGAAAGGCCTCCCATTTCATGCGTTTTACAAGCTTCATAAGCTCCGCGTATGCCTGCTCCCTTTTCGATGTATCCTTAACATTATTTAACCGCACCAGCAGATACGGGCACGCGTCACGCG
>CAYURR010000105.1:0-10684 GCA_964446745.1 uncultured Defluviitaleaceae bacterium
ATGGAATCAATCTTTGCAATGTTCTAATGTTTGTTCGATATAATAAAAAACGGCTACCATATAAATGGTAGCCGTTTTTAACAGGACTTAAAAGACAGGTGAGGTGGATTCTGTGTGGAACAAGTATCTGATCTGATAGATTTTGTCGATTATACGTACGCCGGGATTGCTCGGGTCGGAGGTGAATGAGACAATTATCTGCCCGCGCACCGAAGAGCTTCTAAAAGGTATCGCATTTCCGGATTCGGAGGCGGCATAGAATAGACGCAGCTTCCTCAGATAATCAAAGGTGCCGCCGGTTGAACCGGTCATATAATCGTCGGGTTCGTATAATGAGAAGGCCTTTGCATCATTGGAAAGGACGAGGTTTGTGTTTAAGTCCAAATATCTCATTAGCATTTCCGGCTTAGTCAATCTTAAGGTATTTGCGTTGCTGTAATATCTGCCGAGAGTATTTATATCAAAGCTGTATTTGTTGTTTGCAATCGTCAAGAAATCGCTGTAGTAATACAGATGATTTATGCGATCGACGGAGTTCGCGGCGGCGATTATTTTTATCGGCGTAGGGGGTGGCAGATTGTTAAACAGTATTTCGTATCGTTTCTCGGGCGTATACTCAGGTGTGAAGCTCGAGCTGGTTAACGATATGTTCTCGATGACGTATCTGCCGTCGAGGGCTGTCAAAGTCTCAATTAGAATCTCTGCGGTCAGATCATCCTGTTGATGAACACCCTTCGTCTCAAGCAGGCTTAGGATTTCGGTCCTCAGCTGTGTATTCTTGAACCAGTTTTCGAAGGTCACGGTGTTGTTTCTTGCCTTCCAGAGCAAATCAAGGTTGTTGTACCAACCGAGATCAACGCTTAATGTATTTAGCAGCGTTGAGCCCCTGGAAAGATATGTGTCCATATTTAGCGAACCCGGCATGCTCGCATCCCCTGTCAAAGCCTTGTAAAAGTTATCGAAGATTTCGGGCCTCGGCGTGGGGGTCGGCTCCGGTGTCGGTATAGGCGTCGGCTCCGGCGTTGGCATAGGTGTAGGCTCCGGCGACGAGGTAGGCGTCGGCTTCGGTGTCGGGGTAGGCGTAAGCTCCGGTGTCGGGGTAGGCGTAAGCTCCGGCGACGCGGTAGGCGTAGGCTCCGGCGTTGGAGTAGGTGTCGGCTCTGGTGTCGAGGTAGGCGTAAGCTCAGGCGTCGGGTCAGGCGTCGGCTCCGGCGACGCGGTAGCTGTCGGGAGCGGCTCCGGTGTCGGCGTTATCACAGGTGCCTGAGGTGCCGGATATATTACCGGTGCATCCGTATTTTGCGTGGGGGTGGATGTGGATGACGGTGTATACGAGGGTATTTCGCTCAAATCTGAGGTCAGCGACGCCAACGTTTCATCTGTGACGGTAGTGTTTTGAAGTTCGACGGGTATATTTGTATATGAAGTCAGAGCGATCTGTTGGGTTATTCGGGTGTTGTATTGTGTTATCACAGGCTGGTTTCGGTCAAAGCTGTTTATTACCATATTGCTAATAGTTGAATTATGTAAATGCATTTTCGGTGAACCCAATACAATAAGCATGCCGTTTACTTTAACGTTGTTCATAGAGATGTTTTTAGTCGTCGGCAGAATATACAAATTACCGCTTATATTTGTATCTGATAGCGTCACGATAGAGTCTAAAGGGGTCAGATTTGTATATGAGGGTGAGGAAAAACGGTCAGAAATTCCCAGAGCCTTGCAAAGCACGGTAGCAAACGCCGCGCGTGTGAGCGGGGCGGTATCGGAGTAGGCAATGTTATTTTTTGCATAGAAGTTTTTGAAATTATTGCGAAACGGGCTGTCTGAGAGGACGAAAAAGAAGCGGTCAAGGATTTGTGCGACATATGATTGTGAGACGGTGTTGTCTAACGCGAGGTCGGGGTCAAAATACCCGGCCTCTTTTGCTGTCTGGATTGGGCCTGCATACCAAGAGGTTTCGGCGATACGCACAGAGGAATAAAGCCGATCAAAACCCATTAGGCGGTTGATGACGGTAATGAGATGCGCATAGGTCACGGGCTCGTCGGGCCTTTGATTACCGTCGCCGTAACCGATGAGTATGCCGTATTTGCTCAGCTGCGATAAACCGATGTCTTCGTCAGTTTGGGAATAAATCGGGATAACATCCGCAAATGTAAAAGCGATGATGAGTAATGTAATGATGAGTGCTTTCATTATCTACGCCCCGTTTCAATGAAGCAATCATAACACATCGCAATTAAATGACAAGATACGACAAGACGATACATATGCATGACTATATGAATTGTTTTCAGAACCGTACAACTATCTGTGCAAGGGTCATCCGGATATACTTGACCCATCAGACAGCGAAGGGAGGTGAAGCGAATGACGATTACTGAGGGGAATGTAAAGGCCAAGCTCAGGCTCGAAAGCTATAATGACGGCCCCGTATACTATGTTTCAAACATTGATCCGGATGTCTTGCCGGCAGTGGCGACGTTTTTGGGGGTGTGTTATGGCAGACTCAGCAATAGTGCTATCGGGGGTGTCAGTCTCGTAAAGGAGACGGAGCTGGAGGAGACCGCTTGACAAAACAGGGCCCGTGGAAAAGCTGCGGACTATAGTGAGGGGAGGTGAATAATGTGCCTACAAATCAACTGGAGCTGGGTTTTATGACGAATCTTAATAATCTGATGAAATTCAGCATACCGAGGGCAAATGCGTCGTTAAGCGCAGGTGCTATAAAGGATGCAATGGATGCGATGATAGCCACAAACATCGTTACGAGCGACCTGGGTCTGATATCCCAGAGAGACAGCGCGACCATGTATACAACAACAAAGACAGAATTTGCCACAGCGTAGCAGAGTGGTACCAATATCTGAAGGGAGGTGAAAACATGGCGGCAGGGGATGTCATCGATAAAAAGCTTACTCTTAAGTATGACAAGGGGTCTTTTAGCTTTTCAAAGGTTGCGTCAAATGCGCAAAATCAGGCGCTCTATAATCTCGCAAAGGCGATAAACTCCGTGCAGACGGAGGCCTGTAAAAAGATTACAAAGACCGAAACGATCGCGATGTTCTGATCATAGGGTCAGTCCTTAAGGAAAGGGGGTGAGAACATGGCTGAAAAAAAGACCTATCTGATGACGGTTTTCGTGACGGATACCGGTAACAAGGTCAATTTCCGTATCAACGATGCGCGGGAAGATCTGTCTTACAATGAACCCCGCGCGGAATTGGCCGCGATAATAAGCGGCAATCCGTTTGACAAGAAGTACGGCAAACTTGAAAGGGTCGAATCCTGCGTGCTGTATACGACCGCACCTACGGAATTTAACGTAAAGGCGTAACGATAGCGGGTAAGGTTATGAAGGGAGGTGAAAATTATGGCGGTAACCGTAAAGGGTCAGACGTGTAAGGTCGTGCTGGATTACGGTAGCGGCAAGGGCAGCTACACGATCGGAAACCTCAATCCTGCAGCAACCTCACAGCAGCTATACGATCTCGGCGCGAGCATCAATAAGCTGCAGGCTAAGCCGAAGTTGGATCTGTACATGGTTCGTGAATATACGCTCGAGGACCTTGCATAATAACCGACATTATATAATGAAAGGGGGTGCGGGGAATGGATAACAGAAACACGGTGACGTTAAGCTTTGATACGGATTTTAGTGATGTGCTGACGATAACGGTGCCGAGGGCAAAGATCGGATTGAGCGTTGCACAGTGCATAGCCGGGATGGACGCCATCATGGCGTCCGGTGCGATCATGAGCACGGACGGTAGGCCCATAGCTAGGAAAAAGGCTGTGTATAACGCTGTTTCGGTCAATGAGGTCGCGCTTGCGTGATACATTTAATTCATAAGGGGGTGAAGATGCATGGATGAAACAATCGCTTCTGTAAGGCTGGTCATGAAGTATGATAAGGGTTCGTTTTCGTTCGATAAGGTCAAGATGACGGCCACGGATACGCAGATCTTTCAGCTGGGCAAGGCTTTCGCGCAGCTACAAGAGGATCAGCCGAAAGCTATCTGCAAGACGGTAAAGACCTTACTTGAAAACTATTGATGGGAGGTGAAGCACGATGAATACATACTACATTGCAACGTTTAAGACGAGCTCGGGCGCGGATTTCAATCTGAGGATCGGAAATGCGAACCCCGATATAACGACTACAGAGGCGTTCGAGGCGCTAAACCAAATCAAAGACGCTAACGCATTCTTACCGAAATACGGTACGCTGGTTTCTGCGGACAAGCTGATGCTGTATGCGGTAACGGCTACGGAGCTCGCGGTGGTATAAACATAAAACATAAGCTGAAACATAGAACAAGGGATTGCCTATAATGGCGATCCCTTGTTTTTTTGTGCGTGGCGTGTATATAATGCACAAAACGGGCCAAGGCTGCATACAATGACGGGAGGGTTTTTTATATGGAGGCTATTGGTATGAGGGTATCGGATATTACTACGGAACAGATACATATTCCTTTGAAAACGCCGTTCAAGACCGCATTGCGGCAGACGGACAGCTTGAGCAGCGTCATTGTGCGGATACAATGTGACAGCGGAGCGGAGGGCATCGGCGAGGCCTCACCTGTCGCGATGATAACAGGCGAGACGGTCGCGTCGGTCACAGAGGCCATAGTGAAATACATAAAACCGGCGATCATAGGCATGGATATACGACATATCGGACAGATATGTGATCGTATTCAAGCGTCGGTATATGGCAACCACAGCGCAAAGGCCGGCGTGGAAATCGCTGTGTATGACCTCTTCGGTCAGGGCTGCTCTATGCCGCTATATAGCGTATTGGGCGGATACACGGACTGTGTAGAAACGGATCTGACGATCAGCATAGGTGATACGTCGAAAATGGCTGCGGATGCCGCCGATGCGGTGCACAGGGGTTTTACCGCGCTGAAGCTCAAGGTAGGCAACGAGGGTATGGGTATTGTACAAAAGCTCGTGGAGCTTTCCGAACAAATAAACGCGGCTGCCGGTGAAGAAAACCGTATAAGACTGCGCGTGGACGCTAACCAAGCCTGGGAACCGAAGGATGCTGTGAGGATCATCAGAGCACTCGAGGATAAGGGGCTGAATATCGAATGTGTCGAGCAGCCCGTCAGGGGTCATGATATCAGGGGATTGAAGCTTGTAAAGGATCACGTGCATACGCAGATAATGGCGGACGAAGCGGTGTTTACGCCCGAGGATGCCGTGAATGTGCTGCGTGCGGATGCGGCGGATATCATCAACATAAAGCTCATGAAATGCGGCGGCATACGAAATGCGTTAAAGATAGCGGCGATAGCCGAGGGTTTCGGCATCAGATGCATGATGGGGCAGATGCTCGAGTCCGCAGTCGGTACGGCAGCAGCCGCGGCTGTCTGCGCCTCGAATAAGAATATCGTAATGGCCGATCTGGATGGGCGAGAGCTATGCTTAAGCAGTCCGTATACGGGTGGGCCGGAGTTTTCGGCGAACAAAATCATATTGACCGCCGCACCGGGATTGGGGATGCGTTTATGAGGTGGCCGGAATTTATTAAACCAGGGGATACAATCGGGCTAGCTGCGCCTGCCGGGCCTGTTGAAGCCGAGGCTGTTGAGCGTGCGATCAAGTATCTGCAATCAAAGGGGTATAGGGTGGCGGTGGATCGTAAAGCGATTGGCCAGAGCGAGGCGTTGTCGTACCTTGCGGCCGATGATTGGGCACGGGCGCAGGGATTTAACGCGCTCATTCGTGATCAAGAGGTCAAGGCTATTATTATGTTGCGCGGCGGATACGGCTGCCAGCGCATTTTACCGCTTATAGATTATCGAGCGATAAGCGAAAATCCGAAATTTATTGCGGGATATAGTGATATAACCGCGCTGCATACGGCGATCCATAACAACTGCGGGCTAGTGACCCTTCACGCGCCGATGGCGGCTGTTGAGTTTACGCGCGAAAATATCGGTCAGGATGATTCGGAGCGTTCGTTCTGGGCGCATATAACAGGCTGTCTAAGGCAAGATATTTGCTGTGGGCAGCCTGTTTTCGCATATAATGCAGGGGCGGTGAGCGCAGAGGTCGTGGGTGGGAATTTGACGTTGATCTGTTCGTCGCTTGCGACGCCGTTCGAGATCGTCACGAAGAATAGGATACTATTCATCGAGGACATAGACGAAGCACCATATCGCATCGACCGTATGCTGCTGCAGCTGCGGTATGCGGGTAAGCTTGCGGATTGTGCGGGGTTTATAATAGGAGGCTTTACGGGCTGCGGAGAGGATGCAAGTGGCAAAAACGAGGAGTTGGATCGGATCATTTGCGAATATATCTTGGCCGAAGGCAAGCAAGTGATACATGGATTTCCGTGCGGGCATATGTCGCCTAATATCACATTGCCGCTTGGCGCGAGGATCACGATAATAGCACATGAAGACGGCAGCGGGAGGATCATGCTTGAGGATCGGTAAACGGAAATAATTATAGAAGAAACGGAGGTAGATATGTATAAGAAGGTAGTGGTGATGGCGGCGGTCGCGGCTGTAAAAACGCAACCGGAGATACACGCGGAGCTCGCGGATGAACTGCTGTACGGTATGGAGGCTGAACTGCACGAGGACTGCGGGGCATGGGTATATTTACAAAGCTTCTATGGATATAAGGGCTATGTGCAGAAATCGGACCTGACAACAGCCGGGATCCGGGGAAGCTTAATGATCGTGAATAACACGGCTGCGGATGTATTGAGCGAGCCCGAAGTGGAGTCCGAATGCCTGATGACATTGACACGCGGTTGCATAGTCGATGTGGCTGGGGAAGGGGAGGGGACCGGTAGGGGAGTGGTGAACCCGGACTGGGTACGGATTGTATGCCTGGGTACGGGTAAGACGGGGTATATAAGGAGAGCGTTTCTGTCTCCATATACAAAGCCCGAATGGGATCGGGCTGTACTACATAAAGGCAATAGCCGTGCTACCATAGCATTGCGCAGGGCAATCATAGATTCGGCCATGATGTATATCGGCACACAATACCGATGGGGAGGCAAGACACCGCTCGGTATCGATTGCTCGGGGTTGTGCTCGATGGCATATATGCTGAACGGGATCATCATCTATAGGGACGCAAAGATCGTTGACGGCTACGCTATAAAAAAAATCCCCGCCGAATATATCCGGCCAGGGGATCTGATTTATACAAAGGGACACGTGTCTATGTATATACAAAACGACAAGATCCTCCATTCGTCCGTGAAGGGCAACGGCGTAAAGATCACAGACATCGATGTGATAGGGGAACCCTATGCGATCGGAAGCGCTTTTTCAAAGGGCTGAGCAATCTCAAAGGGCTGAGCAATCTCAAACGGACGAGATAACTCAGAAGGTTGAGATTTCTCGAGCGGTAGTGCCAGGGGCTGTGCCCCAGGTAATGCGGAAGCCGGGGACATCGGTAGCTCGAGCTGCGTATATCCATCGCCGATCGTGTTTTCGACGAGACGGGATTCGATGATGTCGGGTACCATGGCTACCTTCATCTGCATCTTTCCGTTGACCGTGATAAAGTAGCGTGCGCGCTTTAGCACCACCCCGAGCTTTTTGAGGGTCTCGAATGTAAGCTTTGAGGCGCGTCGAGCCTCGAGTATCCGACGAGCCGAGATCATACCGATGCCCGGTACGCGCAAAAGCATACGGTAATCGGCCTTGTTTATCTCGACGGGAAACTGATCCAAATGCTTGATGGCCCATTGACACTTGGGGTCCATCTGCAGGTTCAGGTTTTCGTCGGGGTGTGAGAGTATCTCCGAGGCTGTGAACCCGTAGAAGCGCATGAGCCAATCGGCTTGATAGATCCTATGCTCGCGCAGAAGCGGCGGGTTGACGGTCGGTAGCTTTGGATTGGTGTTTGCGACCGGTGTGTATGCGGAGTAAAACACACGCTTCAATTTGTATTGCTTATATAAACCCTCGGCCAAATGAACGATGCGTTGATCGCTCTCGGGTGTGGCGCCTATGATCATCTGTGTACTCTGACCCGCGGGCACAAACGCGCGCGCATGCTTAAACAGCGCCACCTCCTCCTTGCCTCTGATAATGGAATCCTTTAGTTGCTTCATGGGTTCTAATATAGAGGCTTTTGTTTTGTCCGGCGCAAACTGCTTGAGGCTGTCCTCGGACGGCAGCTCGATGTTTACGCTCATGCGGTCCGCGAGTAAGCCCGTCTGCGCCAACAGATCCTGATCTGCGCCCGGGATAGCCTTGACATGGATGTAACCGCCGAACTTGTATTCCTCCCGTACGAGTTTTAGCACTTTATAGATCAGTTCCATTGTGTGATTAGGGTTTTTGATGATCGCAGAGCTCAGAAACAAGCCCTCTATATAGTTGCGGCGGTAAAAATTCATCGTGAGCTCCGCAACCTCCCATGGCGTAAACGATGCACGCGGCAGGTCGTTTGAACGACGGTTTGCGCAGTATTGGCAGTCGTATATACAGACATTTGAAAGCAGGACCTTAAGCAGTGAGATGCAACGTCCATCTGACGCAAAGCTGTGGCATATGCCGCAGGCCTCCGCAGAACCCAATGTGCCCCTACTGCCGGAACGTGAAACGCCGCTCGAGGTGCATGCCACATCAAACTGTGCTGCAGCGGATAAAATTTTTAATTTTTCAAATATATCCATCGAAAAGCTCCCCGAACAATTGTTTGATATCGACTCGTTATACCATGATATTGGAATGTTTGCAAGTGTTTTCGTATATAGTTTGGTTGACATAAAAAGTGCATGAATTAATATACAGAATATTATTTGACTCGTGCAAAATTGTATGATAGTATGCAATTGTTACAATAAAATAACAATTGGAGGAATTGGTTTTGAAAGCAAAGAAAGCATATTTGGCGGCTGCTTTGGCAGTAACCATGCTGTTTGGTACAGTTGCGTGTGCGTCAACAAATAAGCAACCTGCACCTGCGGCTCAGCCCGCAACCAATGCGACCACCGAAACAAAAGAGGAAACCAAGGAAGAAACAAACACAGCTGATGTTCAGACCGCTACAGCGGACGATATCATGACCCCTTACGGCAGATATCCTGAGACATTGGTTATGACGACAGCGAAGCGTTCTTCATCACAGCCTAACTTCGTAGCAGGCGAGGATGTCGAGAACAACGCAATGACAAAGTACATATTAGACAAGGTCAATGTACAGATAAAGGTTGACTGGGAAGTAGAAGGCGCTGAGTTCCCGAATAAGCTCGCGCTGATGCTCACATCCGGTTCTCTGCCCGATATGTTTACACTGGGCGCAGGGGATTATCTTCTGTACAGACAGTTAGTTGAAAACGATCTGCTCGCAGACCTGAAGCCGGGTTATGATGCATGCGCAAGCGACTATATGAAGAATGCGTTTGCTACATATGAGGGCAGAAACCTTCAGCCGTTTGAAGAAGACGGTAAGCTGCTGGCATTGGCAGGCGGCCGTTACGGTTATGAGCACAACCTCGCGTGGATCAGAACAGACTGGCTCGAAAAGGCAGGTATGTCCGCTCCTAAGACTGTAGCCGATATCGAGGCTCTTTTGACCGCTTGGAAAAACAATCCTCCGGTTGAGAACTATGCCGGTTTGGTCCTGAATGCTAAGTATGTAGCAGGTGTATACGACATGTATTCGTCGTCACCGATCATGGCTACATTTGGCGCATACCCGGGTGCTTGGGTAAAGGATGATAAGGGCGAAGTCATCTGGGGTTCAACAGCTCCTCAGGTTAAAGAAGGCTTGGCTGTTCTTGCTGACTGGTACAGCAAGGGCCTTATCGACAAGCAATTCGCAACCCGTACAGCGGGCGGCGCTACCGACGCGCTTGTAACAGGCGGTCAGGCTGGTTTTGCATTCGTTCCCTGGTGGTATGTATACACAATCGGTGATTTCCCGAAGAACTTCCCGGAAGCGAAGGATGCGTTCAATGTTTACAACACACCGGTTGACGCTAACGGCAAGTACAACATTATGTTCCCGGGCGCTGCAGGCGACTACATAATGGTAAGAAAGGGATATTCCAATCCTGAAGCAATCTACAAAGTCATCAACTGCGAATTCGATATGTGGAGACAGTTTGATGAAGAGGGCGGAAATCTCATTAAGCCCAACAGAGACAATAACGTAAGCTGGACATATATGTTCCCGACCAGCGGATTTAACATCGAGCCTTCAACATGTATCCCGGATATCGGCAAGCTCTCAAAGGCTTATGTCGAGACAGGATCGGATAACGGCGTAGATCCGGGCAACCCGATGAACGTCGATATGGCATTACGCGCTATGCAGTATTCAAAGGATCACGAAGTTACAGGTATGAACTGGATTGATTACTATGGAAGGTATGTTGCATCCAATATGATGACACTGCCTGAGGTAGTGGTTCACTATCCTGAATACTATTTCGTAACCGAGTCCATGGCGGATCTGAAACCAAATCTTGAAACTCTTGAGCAAACAACATTCTTGAAGATCGTAACAGGCGAACTGCCGGTAGATGCGTTTGATAAATTCGTATCAGACTGGTATGCACAGGGCGGTCAGACAATGACTGATGAAGTCAGAGCAATGGTAGCTGCTCAATAATAATGCAAATATAACAAGTGTTTGCGTCCGCAGGATATATTAAAGCCACTAAGGGCGTTCCTCTTAGTGGCTT
>CAYURR010000106.1:0-10209 GCA_964446745.1 uncultured Defluviitaleaceae bacterium
TTCGCTTGCTCGGTGTCAGTGCCGAGGGCAACGACGCGGCCTATTCGTATTTGAATAAGCTGCTGCTCGGGAAGACCGTCGACCTGCGTATCGACGACGGCCCGGTGTTAGAGGATCGTTGGAATTATTTAAACGTCTACATGGGGAATATATTTGTAAATGAGGAAATTATAAAGCGTGGCCTTGCGAAATCCACGAACGGCAAGCTCGTACAGGCCGAGGCGACGGGCCGTGGAAACAAGCTCGGTGTATGGGCCGATACCGGCATGAAGCCGAATACGGACATACATGCGACCGTTTCAGAGGGCATAAACATCAATACCGCGCCGATGAATATCCTGATGGAGCGGCTAAAAGGTATGAATACCGTCACCGCCATGAACATCATCACATACAGGCAATTCAATCCGTTTAACCGCCCGACGGATATTAAATTCGTACCGGGCTTTACAAAGCAGATGTTTGACGATAACAAGGATCTGCTGCATATGCGTACACAGATCAACAACGCGCCGGTGTCTGAGCTGCTGTCGTTGCTGTCTGTCACGCCACCGATAGCGCAGGCGATTATAGCCCAGCGCAAGCAAGCGCCGTTTTCGGATTTGAATGAGCTGGTACAGAAGCGTTTGATGCCTGAGCCCGCGTATAAGCAAAACCTGAACTACATGACCGTATCGGGCTCGTCGCTTGTGTTGGGCGGAGAGGGTAATGGGCTGAGCATACCGGCGTTTAGGGCCGATATTAATACGTCCAAGAAACAGGAGCTCGTGGATGCGAGCCTGACAGAAAAACAAGCCGACGCGTTGATATCCGCAAGGACATATTACGGTTTCAAACATTTGGGTGAGATCGGTGCGCTATTAAACCTTAACGCGATAAATCTAAACGCGCTCGCGGATAACCTCTATACCACCTATGACGCCAATGCGACCTATATAAATGTAAACTCCGCGTCGCATAGCGACCTGTCGGAGCTCGGGCTTACAGAGAAGCAGATTCAAGAGTTTATGGCAGGCAGGACAAAGACCTATGGTGCTCTGATGAAGAGCGGCAAGGATTTCCCGATAGACCTAAGCTCGGTCAAGGATAAGATTTCACTATTTACAAATATAAACAAGGCAAGCGTGCGTGAGCTCATGAGCCTTTCGCCGCGTATGACGGCGGATATCGCAAACGGGATCGTGCACTACAGGGAGATACAGCCGTTCGGCTCGTATGAGGAGTTTTCAGCGCACTTGAACGCCGAGGGTACAGTCGGGCTCTACAATGAGATAGTCAGGTATATAACCATTAGGTAAAGAAGGTAAATAAATAGCTATTCGGGAGGAATGTGAATGGATCAGATCGCTGCTATCAACAAAGAGACGTTAAAGGAAAAGGTAGCCGATTTAGTCAAGACGATGTATCGAAAGACCGTAGCTACAGCCAACAGCAAACAAATATACGCGGCACTCGCGTATGTCATCAAGGATTTGATCACGGACAACTGGATACTCACGCACGATGCGTATAACGAAAAGGATGTAAAGGTCGTTTATTACCTGTCCATGGAGTTTTTGATGGGGCGGTTTTTGGGTAACGCGCTCGTGAACCTCATGCAGTATGACAATGTACGCGAGGCTATTGAGGAGCTCGGTGTTAACTTCAATGAGGTCGAGGAATCCGAAAGGGATCCGGGCCTGGGTAACGGCGGTTTGGGGCGTCTTGCGGCGTGCTTCTTGGATTCTCTGTCGACGATGTCGTACCCGGCCTATGGCTGCGGTATACGTTATCACTATGGTATCTTTGAGCAGCGTATCGAAAACGGTTTCCAGCGTGAGGAACCCGACAACTGGCTCGAAAATGGCGATCCGTGGGGCGTAAAGCGCGCGGAATACGCACAGGAGATCAAGTTCGGCGGCAATGTCGTAACCGTAAAGAAGGATGACGGCTCATACGCGTTTGAGTTGCAAAACCACCATTCCGTTATGGCTATACCCTACGACTATCCGATACCGGGCTACGGCAACAGGACCGTAAACAGCCTGCGTCTCTGGGATGCCGAGGCGATAACAAGGTTTGATCTGCAGAGCTTCAACCAGGGCGACTATCGTCGCGCGGTAGAGGAACAAAACCTCGCGCGTGTACTCTCCGAGGTACTGTATCCGGCAGACGATTTCGTAGAGGGTAAGGAGCTGCGCCTAAAGCAGCAATACTTCTTTATCTCGGCGACGCTGCAACGTGTGCTGGGGCGTTTCAAAGAGTTGCATGATGATCTGTCATTGATACCGAATTATATACAGTTCCAGATGAACGACACCCATCCGTCTATCGCTGTGGCCGAGATGATGAGGATACTCGTCGATGATTTTGGTGCGGAGTGGGACGAAGCATGGGATATCACGCGTAAGACCTGCGCATATACAAACCATACGATCATGGTCGAGGCACTCGAGAAATGGCCGATAGAGTTGTTCTCGCGACTGCTGCCGCGTATATACATGATCATCGAGGAGATCAACCGCCGTTTCTGTGCGCAGCTGATCGAACGCTTTGGCAATAATCCGGAGAAGATCCGTAACATGGCTATCGTCGCAGACGGTCAAATTCGCATGGCATATCTCGCGATCGTGGGCAGCCACTCGGTAAACGGCGTTGCGGCGATCCATACCGAGATATTAAAGAACCATCTGCTTAAGGATTTTTATGAGATATATCCCGAAAAGTTTAACAACAAGACCAACGGCATCACACAGAGGCGTTGGCTCGCGCACTGTAACCCGAGGCTCTCGTCACTGATAAATGAGACAATCGGCGATAAATGGGTAACGGACCTTGACGAGCTCAAAAAGCTCGTACCTCATAAGGAGGATGCGGCGTTCCGTGAGAAGTGCATGGACATCAAGCGTAAGAACAAGGTCGACCTTGCAAACTTCATACAGAAGACCAAGGGTGTTACGGTCGATCCCGATTCGATATTTGATATACAGGTCAAGCGACTGCATGAATACAAGCGTCAGCTGTTGAACGTGTTCCATATCATGGACCTGTACAACATCATCAAGATGAACCCAAATATAGATATAGCTCCGAGGACGTTCATATTCGGTGCGAAGGCTGCGGCAAGTTATCGCCGCGCAAAATTGATCATCAAGCTGATCAACTCCGTAGCGGATCTCGTGAACAACGACAAGTCCATTGACGGACGCATCAAGGTATTGTTCCTCGAAAACTACAGCGTATCGCTGGCCGAGAAACTGATGCCAGCGGCGGATGTCAGCGAACAGATCTCAACCGCGAGTAAAGAAGCCTCGGGGACCGGTAACATGAAGTTCATGTTAAACGGTGCGGTCACGATCGGTACGATGGACGGCGCGAATATCGAGATATTCGAAGAGGTAGGACCCGAGAACATCTTTATATTCGGCATGAGCGCGGACGAGGTTATCAGCATGCACGCGCGTAACGATTACGCACCATGGAACATCTACAACCTGAACCACAGCGTGAGACTCGTGCTCACGGAGCTCATAAACGGCACCGTTTCGCCGGATAACCACGAGCTTTTCCGCGAGCTTTATGAGGCAATGCTGAACGGTTACGGCGGATCGAGACCGGACGAATACTTCGTACTTCAGGATTTTGACAGCTATAAGGAAGCGCAGCTGCGCGTTGACAAGGCATACAAGGATCAGACAAGATGGGCAAAGATGGCTATTATGAATACCGCTACGAGCGGCAAGTTTTCTTCGGACCGCACGATAAGACAATATGCGGACGAGGTCTGGACGCTTAAGCCTATAATCATCTGACCCACGTAAAGCCGATCCAATCCATAACGAGGGAAACGAATGAAGAAAAAAAACAGACAAACAATATGGCTCGCGCTCATATTTATCATCGGCGTTGTTATATGCGGCTTATCCATAGCCGCATATTTTTTCCTGCCGAGCTTTAAACAGGTGGATTTCCATACCTACTTTGACATAAGCAAGAACGACGTGACACTCGTCGTCGAGGACAAGCGTCTGACGAACAGCGTAGCTGACGCAGTAAGAAACCCGGTGCGCATAGCGGGTACGACCTACTTCGACTTCGAATTCGTAAAGCGGCTGGACAGGAATATCTTCTGGGACAGCGACGAGCGGATATTGACCGTGACCACGTTAGGTACGGTCATGCGATTAAAACCCGACGAGGTCGCAATCACGGTCAATATGCAACCCGAGACGATAAAGACACCGATACGCTACGAGGAAAATGCGGATAGGGTATTGATCCCGTCGGATTTTATCGAGCGGATGTACCATGTAACGCTGGGTTATAACGAGACGTTTAATGTCGCTTGGGTGGATTACAGGGATGTGGAACGTCGTAAGGCCATAGTAAAAACTAAGAAGGCCGCACTGAGATATAAGCCCGACAAAAAATCAGATATAGAGCTCCAGCTCGAGCAATCAACGCTTCTGATTGTCTATGATACCGATGGGGATTTCATACGCGTGAGGACAGCCGAGGGATTATTGGGTTACATAAAGACATCGGAAATCGAGATAACTGAAACAATAGAGAAAGAACCGAAGCCCGTGGAGACCGTAACGGGTATGGTGAGGGCCGACCGGCCCGTATTACCGGCCAATGGCAAGATCGTGATGGCATGGGATCAGGATTTCAGGATGGAATCCGTCGAGGGGTTGAACGTAATCGCGCCGACTTGGTTTACCTTTGATATCGATCGCATGAACGGGGATATTGTGAGTAAGGCCGATAAGACTTATGTACAATGGGCGCATAACTTGGGATATCAGGTATGGGCGTTGATATCGGATTTTTCGTCTGATACGAGCAGGAGTAAGCATATGGACCTCTCCGCGACGATCCTCTCAAAGACCTCGAGACGCGAGCATGTGATCAAGCAGCTGCTAAATTATGCGGACGAATACCAACTCGACGGCATAAACATTGACTTTGAATATATACAGATAGCAGATGCCGAATTTTACAAGCAGTTCTTCAGGGAGCTCGCACCACTGTGTAAGCAGCGTGGGATTACGCTGTCTGTGGATATGTATAACCCGATGCCCGATAACTACTGGTCGCGGTATTACAACCGAGAGGAAATAGGCGCGCTGTGTGATTACCTGTGCGTGATGGCCTATGACGAGCACACCTTCGGCACGGAGAGCGGCCCTGTCGCATCGCTACCCTTTGTGAGTAACGGACTTAGCTTGACGCTATCGGAGGTCCCGAAGGAAAAGGTCATCATGGGCATGCCGTTCTATGTGCGCATCTGGAGAGAGGAAAACGTAGGCGGGGAAATAAAGAACACGATACGAAACCTCGGTATGGATGCCGCAAAGCGGCAGTTTGACGAGCAGAACGCCTCGTGGGTCTATGACGCGGGCTACGGCTGCTTTTACGGCGAATACGAGGCCGTAGAGGACGGCAGGAAGGTCAAATATCGCACATGGCTCGAGGACGAACGCTCGATCAAGGAAAAGCTCGAGGTGTTTAAAAAGCATGATATTGCTGGTGTAGCTGGATGGAAGATCGGGCTCGAGTCGAAGGGGATATGGGGCTTGATCGGGGAATATGTAAGGTAAGTAGTGATGTACAATAGTCAGCTTACAAAGAGGCTGTTGCAGAAAGTAAAACCTCACCACGGAGTTACACAGATTTATACGGATTCTAACAGATTTAACCATTAATAAGGTTTATCTGTGCGAATCCGTTTTTATCCGTGCGAATCCGTGGTAAAGGTTCTATTTTGCAGCAGCCTCTTTTCCTCTCTACCATTTTATACATTTTTTTCCGCACCACTCATTTAGACGTGCCTAAAAAGATAAAATAATGTCCAGTATCTACATTGCTGACAAAATATATAGTCTGTAATATTACGTCTTAGGAGGGGAATGATTCATAAGCAAGAATACGCTGTGAGAATGCCGAAAGGGGGAGTTGGAAATAAAGAATGTCAAAGTGAATGTGGTCATGCATCGGATTTATAGCAATCGTTACCTGTATCTGATGTTCCTGCTGCCAGTCGCGTTTTATCTTATTTTTTGTTACTGGCCGATGTACGGCGTTACGATTGCGTTCAAGGATTTCAAGATACGAGCGGGTATAATGGGCAGCCCGTGGGCCGGGTTCAAGCATTTCGAAAAATTTCTCGTTGACCCGTATTTCTGGAAGCTTGTTAGGAACACACTGCTTCTTAATATTTACAACCTAGTATACGGTTTCCCGGCGCCCATTATTTTGGCACTGTTGATAAACGAGCTAAAGAATGTCAGGTTCAAGAAATTTGTACAGACGGTCAGTTACTTGCCGCATTTTATATCTACTGTGGTGGTCTGCGGTATGATAGTCACCTTCCTCTCAAGCGGCGGTATGCTTAATGAACTGATGAAAAAGCTCGGCTTTGGCTCAGTACAATTTCTAATCGCTCCCGAATGGTTCAGAACCATCTATATAACCTCGGGTATCTGGCAAGAAGTAGGCTGGGGTAGCATTATATACTTGGCCGCGTTGGCCGGGGTTGATCAGGAGATATATGAGGCCGCTATCGTAGACGGAGCGGGACGCTTCAAGCAGCTTTTGAATGTAACGCTGCCCGGTATAGCACCTACGATCATCATCATGCTGATCCTACAGCTTGGCAGGATCATGAGTGTTGGGTTTGAAAAGATTTTACTGCTCTATAACGGAGCGGTGTATGAAACCGCTGACGTTATCGCAACATATGTCTACCGCCGTGGTCTTTTGGCCAGCGACTTCAGCTATGGTACGGCTGTAGGCTTGTTCCAGTCGCTCATCGGTGTAGTATTTCTGATATCGGCCAATACCATCTCTAAAAAGGTTAGTGAAACAAGTCTTTGGTAATTAATTGGAGGAAAACGTATGAAGATTAAACAAAGCCTTGGCTCACGCATCTTTGATGTCGTTAATGTACTTATTATGCTCGGGTTGGTATTTGCCACTCTATATCCGTTCTATCATATAGCGATAACATCCGTGAGCAACGGTATGGCCGTTATGCAAGGCAAAGTAAAATACTTCCCTATTGGTTTCAATCTGGATTCATATAAGCTTATTTTTAAGGATCCGCACATATTTACGGCTTATGGCAACACAATCAAATATACCGTTGTCGGTACCGCTATAAACGTGGTGATGACGATGCTCTGCGCGTATCCTCTGTCGCGTAAGGGCTTCTATGGTCGAAACCTGTTTACGATATTTATCGTTATCACGATGTTCTTTAGCGGTGGTATGATCCCGACCTACTTGGTCATAAACAGGCTTAAGATGATGGATACGATATGGGCACTGACACTGCCCGGTGCTATCAGCACCTACAACATGATCATAATGCGCACGTTCTTTTCGGGTATACCCGATTCGCTGGGTGAGTCGGCCTATATCGACGGCGCTAACGACATCACGGTCTTTACGCACATCATCATACCGTTGTCGATGCCTATCATCGCGACGATGACCCTGTTTTACGCGGTCGGACATTGGAACAGCTTCTTTGCGTCGATTTTGTACATAAACACAAAGAGCAAGCTGCCTGTTCAGATCATATTGCGAAACATCGTAATAGCTGGCGATATGGCAAACCAGAATGCGAGCCTCGGTGAGTCCAGCGACTTTGTATCGATAGCCACGACGTTCAAGTACTCGGTAATCATGATCACGACACTACCCATTTTATTGATCTATCCCTTTGTACAAAAATATTTTGTCAAAGGCGTTATGATAGGCTCCATCAAAGGCTAATATTTTCAGGAGGGAAATGAATTGAAAAGATTTGTTGCAATCTTATTGACAGCGGCAATGCTTATGCAGGCCGGATGCTCATCTGGTAAAATCCAACAACCAAACACAACGTCAGAGCAAACAACCACAACTGAGCAAAATACGGAAACACAGGCAGAGGCAAGCACCGAGACACAGACCGAAGCCACAAGCGAGACAGCATCAGCTGAAAAGCTCGAGCTGACCGTAATGGCAAGCGAGCATCCGAACCAACCGTTCAGGTCCGATTCGGAGGTATTTAAGTGGATCGAGGAGCGCACGAATGTCAAAGTAAAGTTAGAAGCGTTCCCGGGCGCGGACTGGCAAGCAAAGGCTACGACACTCATGGCAACCGACAACATGCCGGACATGATGTTAAAGGTGCCCGACTACGCAAAATTCGCTCGTGAAGGTTTGTTTTTAAAGCTCAGCGACTACTTTGATGTAATGCCGAACTTCAAGAAGATCTATGACGAGACACCGGCTATCAACTCCCTGCTTGTAGATGGTGATTTGTATGCGTTCCCGACCATGGCACGTTATCTGAACCGCATGGGTCTGGTACCGATGATCCGCGAGGACCTCGTAAAGGCGTACGGGCTCAGCACACCGACCTCGTTCGAGGAACTCTTAAATGTACTTAAGGTGTTCAAGGAAAAAAATCCGGATGCTAACCCATGGGTAATACGTAACAATAACATAATCAATAACATCTCGTTCCCGATGGGTTCGGGTTATGGTATGTACTTTGACGGCGATGTAGACGGTGGCACATTCCTGTACGGACAAGCTACCGAGGAGTTCAAGGACGTACTGACATTTGTAAACAAGCTGTATACAGAAGGCTTGTTGGATCCGGACTACGCAACGGTAAACCCGCAGCAATGGTCTGAGAAGATGAGCACAGGAAACGGTCTGTTCTACTTCGACAACCCGTCGTTTGCTATTAACTTTGACAAATCCTTAAAGCAGCTCGATGCGAACTTTACACTTGCGCCGATGCCCACGCTTAAGAACTTCAAGGGGCAGCAGAGAAACTATTTCTATCCGAAGCACTGGCTCGAGGCGGATGTCGTGAGCTCAAACGTAAAGAACCCTGAGGCTATTGCTAAATTCGTTGATTGGATGTACAGCGAAGAGGGTGCAGACCTGTTGAACTTTGGTGTAGAGGGCGTCACCTATACAAAGAACGGTGAGGAGTATCAGATCGCACAAGAGATAGTAGACAACCACAAGGCAAACGATACCGACCCGTGGCGCGGATTTATGGGTCAGTATGGCTTGGGTCTGTTGGGCTTCTGCGCATACATGGACGAACGTAATCAGTGGCAGTTTATGGATCCTACCGTAAAGACATGGTATGATCTTTGGATCGCGGATACAAGCATGCGTGAACCGGTCCTGCTGCCGATCCTGTCAGAGGCTGATCAAGCGATATATGCGGATATCATCACAAAGTGCAATACCATCTATGACAGCGAGGTTCATAACTTCATCACAGGCGCGAAGCCCATCTCGGAATGGGATAACGTAGTCGCACAGTTCAAGGATTCGGGCATTGACGATGCGATCAAGATGGTAAACGACGCATATAAGAAATAAAATGCAAGGCTTGAAGATTTCAAATAACGGAGGTTACCATGCAGAGCCTTATTATTACAAAGCAGCATATCTTTGAAACAGATAAGTATTTTAACGAGTGCCATGCCTCCACAATACTACCGCTTCGACACGGCGAAGCGGTAGCGGCCTGGTTTGCGGGATCATATGAATCCCATGTAGACGTGGGTATCTGGCTGTCGATCAGAACAAACGATTTCTGGTCAGAGCCCGTATGCGTAGCAAAGGACGAGAACTATCCATGCTGGAATCCCGTGCTGCATGCCGCCGAAAACGGTACGATCTATCTCTACTACAAGGTCGGGCCGAACCCGCGCATATGGTGGACCATGCTTATGGTATCCAAAGACAACGCGCGTACATGGAGCGAATCTGCAAAGCTCGTAGCGGATGATAACTTCGGACGCGGACCCGTAAAGAACAAGATAATCGTGACCTCGAAGGGACGATGGCTGGCTCCCGCAAGCATCGAGACCACGGAAACCTTTGACGCGTTTGTAGATGTGTCTGAGGATCAAGGGAAAACCTTTACGATGAGCAATATCCTAAAGGTCGAGAGTGAGACGAAGCAGGGTATCATACAGCCGACGCTTTGGGAATCACAGCCTGACCATATCCACATGCTGCTGCGTTCGTCTGAGGGATGTATATTCCGCGCGGATTCGGAGGATGGCGGATATACATGGTGCGACCCGTATAAGACGGAACTGCCGAACAACAACAGCGGTATTGACGCGGTCACGATGAGAGACGGAAAGATCGCGCTTGTATATAACCCGATAGGGAAGAACTGGGGAGAACGCACGCCGA
>CAYURR010000107.1:0-10200 GCA_964446745.1 uncultured Defluviitaleaceae bacterium
CCCGGACAGGCGGCTGTTTTTTATCACGGGGATTTTATCGCGTTCGGAGGGATCATCGTATGATAAAGGTCGAGGGTTTGGAATTTCATTACGTTCGATACAGCCCCGATGACAACGAGGAGAAGTCCGTCGCACTCTCTGGTATTGACCTTGAGATCAATAAAGGCGAATTCGTTGCGATCCTTGGGCACAATGGTTCCGGCAAGTCCACACTCGCGAAGCATTTCAACGCACTGCTGCTGCCTACGGGCGGCACGGTATGGGTAAAGTCCATGAGTACAGCCGACGAAAGCCACCTATGGGACATACGCAGCTCTGTCGGCATGGTGTTTCAAAACCCAGATAACCAGATCATCGCATCAATCGTCGAGGAAGACATCGCATTCGGCCCAGAAAACTTGTCTGTCCCATCGCCCGAGATACGCGTGAGGGTGGACGAAGCTCTCGATGCTGTTTCAATGAGCGGCTACAAAAAACGGTCACCGCACAACCTATCCGGTGGACAGAAGCAGCGTATCGCCATTGCAGGCATACTCGCTATGCGTCCTGAATGCATCGTCTTCGACGAACCTACCGCGATGCTCGACCCTGTCGGCAGGCGTGAGGTCATGGATGCGATACTGAGGTTAAATAAGGACTACAACATAACGGTTGTACTGATAACGCATTTCATGGAAGAGGCCGTAAAGTCCGACCGCGTTGTCGTGATGTCGGACGGTTCTGTCATAATGAGCGGTACGCCGCGTGAGATATTTTGTTTTGACAACATAACGCAGCTTAAATCCGTGGGTTTGGATGTGCCGCAGATGACTGAGCTCGCGCACATGCTCAAGCAAAGCGGTTTGGATATCGGTAATGGTATCCTGACCGTCGACGAGATGTTAGACGCATTGAACAGATATAAAAACAGTCTATAAAACCGATGCAAACAGAAGGGCTGAACAAATGCCATTAGAGATAACGAATCTGACACATATCTACAGCCCGGGCACGGTATACGAAAAAAAAGCCCTCGATGATATAAACCTGAGAATAAATGACGGCGAATTTGTTGGGCTTATAGGGCATACCGGCTCTGGTAAATCTACTTTGATACAACATATGAATGGGCTATTGAAGCCCTTTTCGGGCACAGTAATGCTTGACGGCGAGGATATCAACGCGGATAAGAACAAGCTCAAAGCCGTTCGCCAACAGGTCGGGCTTGTGTTTCAATATCCTGAGCATCAATTATTCGAGATGACGATATTCAAGGATGTGAGCTTCGGTCCCACCAATATGGGACTGCCGCAGGACGAGATAAACAGGCGCGTCGCGCACGCACTCGAGATCGTCGGTATCGACCCCTCGATGTACGAGACCTCGCCGTTTGAACTCTCTGGCGGTCAGAAGCGAAGGGTAGCTATAGCAGGGGTATTGGCCATGCAGCCAAAGGTGCTGATATTGGACGAACCCACAGCCGGGCTCGACCCAAAGGGTCGCGACGAAATCCTCGACCGAATTTCTGATCTGCATAAACGTCTCGGTATTACCGTCATTTTGGTTTCTCACAGCATGGAGGATGTAGCGCGTTATGTGCAGCGCGTGATCGTGATGCATGACAGTCATGTCGCACTTGACGGCACACCCGCAGAGGTCTTTGTTCATGCTGACAGACTCGAGGCCATGGGGCTTGCGTCCCCTACCGTCGTGTATCTAATGAGCGGGCTTAAGGCCTTAGGTTGGGATCTGCCGCAGGATGTGTTTACCGTAGACCATGCGTACAACACACTGCTTGCTCTGCTGGGAGGCGACCATGATTAAGAATATAACTATAGGACAGTATTATCCGGCCGATTCTGTCATTCACCGCCTGGATCCGCGTATGAAGCTCGTAGGAACTATTTCCGCGATCGTTGCACTATTTTTAATCAAGGACTTCTACGGCTACGGATTATTTTCATTGTTTTTGGCAGTGACCATATATCTCTCACAGGTACCGCCGATGATGATCATAAAGGGTTTAAGGGCAATGGTCTTTTTGATCCTATTTACGGTGACGTTAAATGTATTTTTCTCGCCGGGCGAACGAGTAATATTTGAATATGGGATCGTCCATGTCACATCCGAGGGCCTCGTAACAGCCGTCAAGATGGCACTGAGACTGATACTTCTTGTGTGTGTGTCATCGGTGCTCACTTTAACGACCTCACCTATTGAGCTCACGGACGCGATCGAGTTTCTGCTGCACCCATTAAAGGTCATCAAGGTACCGGCACATGAGATAGCGATGATGATGACGATCGCTTTGAGGTTTATCCCTACGCTACTTGAGGAAATGGAAAAGATTATGAAAGCTCAGTCCGCACGCGGAGCGGATTTTGATACGGGTGGGCTCGTAAAGAAGGCTAAAAGCCTCGTGCCTATACTCGTGCCGCTGTTTATTTCATCGTTTAGGCGTGCCGATGAGCTCGCGATAGCCATGGAATCCCGTTGCTACAGGGGTGATGTCAACCGCACGCGTATGAAGATTATGAGGCTTGAACAGCGGGACTACATTGCTATTGCGACCACGGCTGTTTTTTTGATATGTATGCTTATCGTCTGACTTAGGGGGTTCCCATGGATATATCTACGAGCTACAACAGCACAGTAACACAGGTAAATGCACAACAAATGCAGAGCTCTCAACAAACTCAAGGATCACAGCAAGCTCAAGGCACTCAACAAGCGCAAGGTGCTCAACAAGCACCTACGCTTCCACAGGACACACAACAGGTTCAAGCCTCGGTGTCAGCAAACGCCGCACTGTCCGAGCTGCTGTCGTCGTACGGAATGAAGGTCACTGAGGAAAACATGCATGTGCTGGAGCTACTGTTTGAGCATTCATATCCGTTAGACAAGGAGAGCTTTACGAAGCTGTCACGCGCGCTGTTGCTCGCTGGCAACGACGAAAAGCTCGCTTTATATATGCTCGACGCAGAGATTCGTTTGAACACAACAAACGCCACAGTGTTAAAAGAGTTCGCCCAAGGGAATGTGAATCTGGCCAACCGACTCACAGAACTAGCTGAAATGATCGACGCATTACCCGATTCGCCTTTGAAGCAGAAGCTTTTGGAATTACTCGATAGCGCGACACGCCAGATTAGTGCGCAAACGCAAAACAACGCACAGCAACAGAATAGCATACAGCCGCAAAGCACTCCGTTACAATCCGGCGCGCAGCCACAGGATGTAACTCAGCCACTGCCAGTCACGCAACCACTGGGTACGACAGTACCTCAAACCAGGCCGCAGACCACCCTCCTAACTCAATCCATGTCACAGTCACAGGAGGTTCCTACACAGTCCGCTATCCTGCCCAGCTCGCAGCCTGGAAATTCAGCTCAGGCTACCCAGCCGGCTCAAGCTAACGCAAATGGTGCTCAGCTTTCCAATACGCAAGCATCCGGTCCAATTACCTCCACCACTCAGTCATCTCAGGCTCCTAATCCGCAGCAGCTTACCTCTACCCCCTCCTCTTCTAACACAGCCCAAGTACCGCGGCCTGATATAACACCTGTTATCTCCGACGAATTGCGTGGTCCTGCCCCCGTGTCAGCAAGGGATATACTTTCCCGTTTCTTCGTTGACCCCAAGCAAAACACGCTTAAAGAGGTAGAGGATATATATAACAATCTGCGAGCCGTATTGAAGGAAGCCTCAACAGTAATAGAGAAACATGCGCAGGCTGCGAACAACCGAATATCCGACAGCCCCGCAAACAATAATCCAACAGCCAGTAACATATCCGCGAATGTCACTGCAGCTACATCGGGCTCCATTCAACAGTCTGCCGAGCAGTCCTCACAGCTTCAGCGACTCTCCTCGTCCGTGAACAATCTACTGAACCAGACTGAGTTCGTCGCGCAACTCAAGCATGATATGTACCTGCAGATACCTATTGCATCGGAAAATAGATCGATGAACAGCGATTTGTTCGTATTTAAAGACAAGCGCCATAAGCAAAAAAAAGGCGCCGGTGCAAGCACGGCGCTGATTGCGTTAGATACATTAAATTTGGGGCGTTTGGAGGTATTTGTCCAGAAAAATGGCAAGAGCGTGGATTTACGCTTTGCATTAGACACCCCCCCAACAGAAAAGCGCGTTCGCGCGCATATTGATCAGCTCGAGAATCTACTCGGTGAATATGGTTACACCCTCGGGCATTATAACTTCGCCGATATCGGTGAACGCTTTTCTATTACGTCAGGCACACCAAATTCTACAGACGGGCAAGTCCATGACCCGTCAAGAGAAACCCTATCAAAGGATAAAATTGTATTGGATTTAAAGGTCTGAGATACTCTCAAACATATAATCGCTGTTGCAGAAATGGCAGTGTACGTTGATGTGCCCGTCCTCTTTGAAGATACGCTCGATCTCGGCGGGCTCCATCGACGCTAGCGCCCTTGATACGCGTTCCGTACTGCAGTTGCAATGATATGAAACGCTGATTCTGTCCGTGATTTTATAAGGTTGCCCGTTTGCGATCAATGCGATGATATCCTCGGGGCTTTTGCCCTCCGAAAGCATTGCTGTTACCGGTGGCAAGCTCATGATGTCACGTTCCAGACTATCGATCAATCCGTCTACTGCTGATGCGCCTGGCATGAGCTGCAATAAAAATCCACCCGAGTTTATGATCGACCAGTCCCTATCTACGAGTACACCGAGTGCTGCAGACGAAGGTACCTGCTCTGAAACAGCGAAATACTGTGTAAAATCCTCTGCTATCTCGCCCGATACCAACTCAATTGTACTTGAATATGGTTCCTTTTCACCCGTGTCCTTCGCGACTGTCAAGAATCCGTTTCCGACCGCCGTACCCACATCGAGCTTGCCGGCATACTTCGGCGGGATGTCGACCATCGGCTCATGTACATATCCCTTAACACGACCCCTATAATCCGCAGTCGTCACCATCCCCTTTATCGGGCCGTCCGATTTGATCGTTACAGTCAGCAGATCCGATTCATTTTTAAGCATTGCACCCATGATTGCTGACATCGTTAGTGTTCGCCCGAACGCCGCTGAAACCACCGGAGATGTGTCGTGTATACTACGCGCACGCTGAACCGTCTCTGTCGTCACCGCCGCAAATATCCTAATGTATTCCCCTATGCTGCCACGTGCTATATAGTCCTTCATTTGTTGTCTCCCCTTATTTACTTGCCCATATCAACAGACGCACCGCATCCTCGGTCAAAGCCTCCATATTTCCGCTTTGCTCGTTTACCTGCCAGATGTTTTGACATTTGAGCCCGGAGCTTGTAAGCATTGCCTTGATCTGATCGGGTTCATATGCGCGCTGCCTGTGCCTTTCCTCAAATCGGTTGTAAAGCCCACTTTCCGTTTTTACAAAGAAATCTATGTAATACGTGTTAAGTGCGCGTTTTTCATTAAAATTATTTTGCCAGATATAAGCCATATCCTCATCAGTATATGAAAACGTACGCTTGCCGTAATATTTTTTAAACTTCATGGATGTATTTAGATCGAATATAAACGCTCCGCCGGGGTTCAGATAATTCTTTACCAGTGCAAACACACAGAGCATGTCATGCTCCCTAATGATGTAGTTCATCCCATCACAGATGCATACTATACTGTCGACGGTTCCATACAACTCAAACGAACGCATATCGCCTTGAAGAAACATGATCTCTGGTAAATTTTCTTGCGAGGCCTTTCGCTTTGCGACAGATAGCATGTCCGGTGACTTGTCTATGCCTATCATCTCAAAGCCCAACTCAACCCCGAGTCGAGCGAGCGGTACCGTCAGATTGCCCGTACCGCAGCCAAGCTCCAATACAAGCCCTTCACCGGCTTTAAAATCCAGACCGGCTTCTTTCCAAATCACGTGAACATTGTTAATCCACGCCTCATAGGGCATGTCCCGCATGAGCTTGTCATAAACATATGCAAAGCCCTCATATTGTGCGCCGTTCAAAGTTCGTTCTTCTTTTCTATCTGTTTCATGCGCTTATACATGATCCCGCCGATACGCCCGCTCTCCTTCGCGGTCAAGCTCTTTAATCCGCCCTCACGGATTTTGTCCATCAGGCCCAGCTCCTCCGCGATCTCGTATTTCAGCATTTCTTGCTCGTATTTATCCAAGCCTGGCATATCTACCTCCGAATCAATCTTTATCAACCCTGTACATCTGCGTCATTACATTTAATTGTTTGTTAAAGTCGCTGAGCTTTTCGATATTGCCTTCTTCATACAGTCGCAAAAATTGAATATTTATTTCGTCCATCTTGTCAAGCTTAGCGATGTAATACAGGTTTTGTATACTCTTTAATATCGAATCGACCAAGTCATTCTTGCGCTCGACGATGCGCTGCGCCTCGAGCATCTCTTCACGTATCGTACCCATCTCTCGATCCAACATAAACGCCGCCTCGGCAGAGGAAACCAAACGCTTGTGCAGATCCTCGGGGAGATTCCCGTTGTATTTATATTTTAACGAATGTTCAATCGTAGCCCAAAAATTCATCGCCATCGTGCGTATCTGTATCTCCGCAAATACCTCTTTTAACTCGCCCATGAGTGCTACCGTGTAGCGAATATGCACATGGTAGCTACGGTAGCCGCTGGGTTTTTGTTTGTTTACATAGTCGCGCTCGGTCACGATGCTCAGATCAAAGCCCTGTCGTCGCCTGATAAATTCCATGACCCGTTCGATATCCTCTACAAATCTGCATATTATACGTATGCCCGCAATATCCTCGATCTTATCGGGGATCAGGTCATAGGGGATATTCTTCCTGTTCGCCTTGTCTAATATACTGCCCTTCTGCTTAACGCGGCCCTCGACATACTCTATCGGCGAATGTATGCCCAAGAGCCTGCATTGTTTGTCGTATGCCTTGAACTTTATACATAACTCGTTCACGGCCTGCTCGTAAGGAAACAAAAACCGATCCCAATTTATTATGTCCATTTTGACATCTCCATAACAAAACCACGGATTTACGCATTAACGCGCATCCGTGGTATGGTTTTTTTCAGCGACATATTTGATTATAACAGTCTCTCTTTTGCTTCGGCGGGCAGCTCTTCGGATTTGGAATTAACACTCAGGATAAAATCCATTTCAAAGAGTTTGGAGGTATTTTCCAGCTTGTTTATGAGCTTTACCATATCTTCGTTGTCAAACGTCTTTAATATATTACCAATACCATCCACATAAATATTTTTTATATCATTGTCCTGTGAAATAATACCGTATACAAAGCCCACAAACTCACGGTAATTGGACAAAGGGAAACTACGTGTGTCTACAAACCGGATATTATGATGCAGGTCGTAGATATGCCTGCTGTCATCATCAATAAATACTATATGTCCTTCCGTCGTCTTCTGCGCCTCATTAGCCAAATCAATGAGTTTCTTGGTCTTTCCTTCGCCTTTTCCGCCAGCTATGAACTTAACCATAAGTATCTCCTCCATTTTCGTTCGCGTCTAATTCGCGAATAACCGCGACCGTTTCGTTGTTCTATTATAGACCCTTTCAATGAATATTTCAATCGAAAGTTACCCAAACTATGAGCGCAAAGCTCTTTCAAACGAGTGAACAAATATTTTCGGAGGTTAATTTTATGAAGAGAAATACAGTTATCGCATGGTCAGCAATCGCTGCCATTGCATTAGCCAGTGGATTTCCTAAGATCGCAATGGCAAACTCAGTAACTACACCGGGTACAACAGATGCTCCCGGTACGACCACTACAGGTACACCGACTACAGGCACCACCACCACACCGGGCACGAACACGAACGGTACAACTAACACGCCGGCATCTACAGGCAACACAAATACAAACACAGGTAATGGTACAGGTACAGGCACAGCTACACCAGGCACAAATGGTACTAACGGGACCAATGGTACCAACGGTACAAGCACCAACCCGAGATCAACATCGACACCGGCCAATAACGGTTCGAATGTCTCACCTATGAATAATGTCAACGAAAAGAACAATCTGACAAACAATGGCCACAACACAGGCCGTTAATACACGGAGGAAAATATGAAGAGAAATAAGAAGCTTATTGTATGGGCAGCTATCGGCTCACTCGCTTTATCTTATTGCATGCCTCAGGCGGTTATAGCAAGTGATGCAGCAGGTACGCAAAACACAACAGGTGCGGGTACCGGTACAGATACTACCACAAACGGAACTAACGGAACCAATACAGGCACTGGTAACGATACAGGAACTGGTGCAGGCAATGGTACTGGTACAGACACAGGTACTGGTACAGGCGCAGGCAATGGAGCAGGAACAGGCACAAATAGTAACACTGGCACTGGCACAATGACCAACACACCCGCAACAGGCACAGGTTCCGGTACAACCACGCAGGACACAAACGGCACGGGTACAGGCACCACAAACAATGCCGGTGGCTCAGTTGCACCTCTCAATATGCATAATACCGATGATAAGAACAGCCTGATGCCCAATGATACAATTCGTGACCTGAATGATTTGAATGAAAAGAACATGCTGATGCCTGGCGAGCAAGGCCCCGCCGGCGTAGATGTATACAGGGTCAGGATCGGCGATACGCTCTGGGAGATCTCTCAGAAATATAAGGTCAGGATTGATGCGGTTATAGACGCGAACCCACAAGTAGAGGATCCGGACGAGATATATCCTAATGACATGATTAAAGTCCCGCTCGAGGACAAGAACAAGACGGACATCGGTGCAGCTCACACAGATGACGGCAGCAGAAAGCAGAATTGCAACCCGGCTGTTCCCGAAGGTAGCAACGCAAATGTAAAGCCTCAGTCTCCTTCGAATCCAATGGAGCAAGAGGTTCTCGCACTCGTAAATAAAGAACGTGCCAAGGTTGGTGCCGCACCTCTCAAGCTCGCTACAGACGTTAGCAATGTAGCACGCGTCAAGTGTGAGGATATGCGCAACAGTAACTATTTCTCTCACAACTCACCTAAGTACGGAAGCCCATTTGATATGCTCAAATCATTCAATATTTCGTACTCGACTGCAGGCGAAAATATTGCTAAGGGTCAAAAGACTGCTGCAAGCGTAATGAACGCATGGATGAATTCGTCAGGCCACAAGGCTAATATATTGAACTCACGTTTCACTGAGATCGGTATCGGTTGTGTAACCGACGGCGGCACACCATACTGGACGCAGATCTTCGTAACAAGGAAATAAGCTTTTTTACGGTTCTACACGGATCAAACAATAAATGTTTAATCCGTGTAGATCTGTTTTAAATGTAAAAGCAAATATCCAAAATTACATTGCCCTTTTCATCCGGCGTTGTAAAACGAGGGCATACATAGCGCTCCATAAACCACGTTGCGCCTTTCTCGTCGGTTTTTATCTTATAACCCTGCTCTTCAAGCTTTTCGGAGCACTTGTGTTCCTGTGCATATAAATCGCTCTCGGGGCCATATAACCAGCCGACACCCAATGTGCTCTTAGGTACATCGATGTGCACAAAGCCCTCCGGTACCTCCGTGCCCTCGGGCATGAACATGCCGATATGGTACTCGAACGGCTCGCCGTCGTTACAACGCATGTACCCAATATAAGCTGCGCCGTCTTCGCATGTCTTGCTTGTGTTGCCGTCCACCAGTGCTTCTAGCGTCGCAAACCTATTCTTTTCAAACCACTCGCCCCAACAATGCCCGAAACCCCCGCCTTGCCTATCCTCATCTGAATACTTCAGTCCGATGAAGCGCAATGCCGGAACCTCCTGTGTGTAAGTTTCGATGACTTCTGCCATCCATACCCCTTCTTTCTTTTTAGTTTATTAGCTACATACCACAAACCTATGTTCGGCAATAATGTAACAAAAAAAGCGGGTGATGGGAATCGAACCCACGCTACCGGCTTGGGAAGCCGGTGTTCTACCATTGAACCACACCCGCATGTTGCTTTGTTAATTTACTTTTACTCAACTAATGTACAATATTTCCATGAATAAGTCAACTGTATTTGTAATCGTCAAATTTGTAGTCATGCACCCAACAGCTTCGGCGTAGCATATAGTATATAAACATAATCGCACACGGGGGATTAGTATGCATTTACTGTTTTCGAGTACGAATACGCGGCTGTTGCCGTTTATACATGATGTGCTGGATGAATGGATATACGAGGGTAGCCCGATCTGCACGGACTG
>CAYURR010000108.1:0-10153 GCA_964446745.1 uncultured Defluviitaleaceae bacterium
CTAAACGCGGCTGGATAAACGATCCGAACGGACTTGTATATGACGGTAAAACCTTCCATATGTACTATCAGCACAACCCATTCGGTACATCCCATGGCACGACCAATATACATTGGGGTCATGCGGTCAGTGATGATCTGGTGCACTTCACAGAGCTCGATGACGCGATAGCGCCGTGGGATTGTGTCACCAGTATAGCTTCCGGCAACGCCATCATGGATACGCGTAATACGCTTGGATTTGGAACGGATACGATCATCGGGGCCTTTACATGCTTGGGCTCGTTGAACTTTAGAGAAAATCCCGTAGGTGTTTATCCGTCGCGCGGGCAGTATTTCGCGTACAGCACAAACGGCGGTATGGACTTTACATTGCTGTCCGATTCAGCATTGATCCCAACCGAGAACGGCGCGTCGTGGAGGGATCCGTTTATCGTGGACATGTGGGAGAAATATGCCGTCGCCGTCTACGAAACATACAACGACAACAATTGCGTTACCTTTTATGAAACAGTAGACTTTAAGAGCTTTAAGAGGATTTCGAGGGCCGACAACCTCTACGAATGTCCGAACCTCATTAAGATGATGCCTGAGGGATCGGATGAAGAGGTATGGGTGCTGTTTGGAGCCGATGGGATGGTACGCTTCGGGGATTTTGACGGGAACTTCCATAAAAAGGGCGTAAAGCATCCGCTCGACTACGGTGCAAACACCTATGCGGGTCAGGTTTGGTCAAACACAGGCGAAGAACATTATCATATCGCATGGGTCATCGGCATGGGGAACAACATGCAGTGGGAAGGTAATATGGGTTATGAAAAGATGCCGTTTTCACAGTGCATGACCGTACCGTGTACCCTCGGATTGAAAAAGACAGACGGTGCATATCGTTTGACACGCTATCCGGTGCATCAGCTCGACAAGCTCAGAAAGGGTTTATACTTACAAAAGGCAATAAACATAGCGGGGGAAACATCGTTAAACCTGCCGCAGCATAGCGATACAACTTTAGAAATGAAATCCGGAACAAAACTTAACATGAAGATAGGTATGGTAAATATCTCAATCGACGAAAATGGTGCGATTTGCTTGCCCTCCAAAAAGCAAGGGGAATTCATAAACGATAAACTGTTGCCATCCGATAGTCTTTCCATTAGAATACTCATCGATAACACAACTGTGGAATTATTCATCAATAAGGAGCTTTCGGCGACCTATGCGATGGATACCCATGGGTTGCCCCTCATCATGACCGCTGACGGTGCGGCTAGTGAAACATCAGCGGGTGTAACAACATACACGATGAGTTCCATCTACCTTTGAAAGACATTAAACGTCGAATGGAGTTAGTATGTATACTTTAGGCATTGACATAGGCACAACGAGCATATCCTTTGTTGTGCTGGACACCGACACGGGGGCTGTGGTTGAGGCTAAAAATATACCAAACGACAGCGTTGTATGTAGCGGCGAGGCGTGGGCGCATATGCAAAACGCCGAGCTGATACGGGATAAAATCCTGTCGGTGATTGAAGGCATATTGAAAGAAAGGGATATATCGGGCATAGGCGTGACCGGGCAAATGCACGGCATACTGTATATAGATGAAGGGGGTAGGGCGCTTAGCCCTCTTTATACCTGGCTGGACGGGCGCGGTGACAGATTGCATGAAACAAAGACCTACGCGGAACGCTTTTCGGAGCTGACGGGGTATCCGGCTGCGACGGGTTACGGCCTAGTAACCCATTACTACAACGTAGTTAATAATCTCGTGCCTGAAAATGCAGTCTATATCGTAAGCATCGCAGACTATATTGCGATGTGCCTGACCAAACGGCAAGCACCGATCATGCACGCGAGCTTTGCGCATAGCCTCGGGGCATATGATCTTACTGAGGGCGGCTTTGATGCGGAGGCTTTGGCGAAGCTCGGTATTGATGTAAAGATGCTACCTGAGGTTACATCGGAGGCCATAGCCATAGGCACCTTGGGTGACATACACGTAAAGGTACCCATAGGCGATAATCAGGCGGCCTTTTTGAACTCGGTCAGGGACGGTCAAAACAGTATATTGGTAAACATCGGCACGGGTGGCCAGATCTCCGTTTTGTCCCGGAATATAATCAAAACAGAAAATTGTGAGACGCGCCCGTACTTGAAGAACAATTATTTGGTTGTGGGTTCGAGTCTGTGTGGGGGGCATGCATATGCGATTTTGCATGGCTTTTACAAAAGGCTTACGGAATGCTTGGGGTCGGATGTGAGGAACCTGTACTGCCTGATGAATGAGATGGCGGCGAGGGCCATTGAGGATATAGGCAATATAGAGATGACCGGAGGCTTGGAGGTTTCCACGAAGTTTTGCGGTACGCGCAGCAACCCGAAGCTCAGGGGTTATATCGCAAACGTCAGTCCACAAAACTTTACGCCGGAGCATCTGACGCTCGGCGTACTGCAAGGTATCGCCGGGGAATTGCATGATCTGTATAAGGAGATATCGGTGCATTTGGATAGCGCGCCGGATAGGCTGATCGGATCGGGTAACGGCATACGTCTGAATCCGGTTTTACGGCAGGTATTTGAGGGATTGTTTTCGATGGAGCTACATACACCGGAACAGCAAGAGGAAGCCGCATGCGGCGCAGCGCTTCTTTTTACGCTGTAGCGGGAATCAATAATGGTAGAAAAAAAAGGGGTTGTTGCAGAGTATCGTTTTCTGCAGCAGCCCCTTTAAATTTTAATAAAAAACAAAATATTTTGCTATTTCTAATGAATTGGACATGCTATCTTATTAGACAAAGTCTAATATACGAGGAGGTCATGGCATGAAAAAGTGCGCATGCAGAGGCTCATTTCTGGAGCGGTTTGTGCAACCGGCTATTCTTATGTTGCTCAATAACGAACCTCTCCACGGATTTTCTATTTATAAAAAGCTGATCGACAGCGATATTGTAGACTATTCCGGGATAGACCCCACCGGCCTTTACCGTACGCTGAAAAAAATGGAGGACGCAGGGATATTGATATCTGAATGGGATATTGAGAATATTGCACAAGCCAAAAGGGTTTATAGAATAACAGCAGATGGAAAAGAGTGTTTAAAGCATTGGCAGAAGACTTTATTTTCTTACAAAGAAAACATTGATCGACTGGCAAAGGCTGTTTCTAGAAGTATAGAAATCAACGGAGGTTAAATAACATGCTAATAACAAATAACAAACTCATGGGTATCTTAGAGAAAGCTTTGCATAATGAGGCACCTAGTAAAGACGAATGTAAATATCTCTTGTCCTTTGAAGAAGCCGGACTTGAAGCGGCTATGATACGGTCTGTTGCGGATGAGGTTATGCGAAAGAAAAGTGATAATTCGGCAATCATCTTAGGACAAGTAGGTGTAGATGTATCGGAATGTAAGGGTGGATGTAAATTCTGCACTTTTGGAGAGGGGCATACAAAGTTTGTTCCAAAGCGACTGACGGATGAAGAGTTACATAGCAAAATCAATGATTTTTGCGATGAAGACGACTTATATGGCCTATTTCTGATGATGATGCACGATTATGATTTGAATGTGCTGCTAAATTCTGTAGCGATGGCCAAATCAATCATACATCCAACAACGAAAATATGGGCAAATGTAGGGGATTCTGATATCGATGCATTTAAGGAAATGAAAAAAGCGGGGGTTGAGGGTGTGTATCATGTTTGCCGTATCGGCGAGGGAACAGATACCAATCTAAAACCCGAAGATAGAATCAAAACCATGCAGAATGCTTTAGATGCAGGTTTAAAGCTATATACCTGCTGTGAGCCTATCGGCCCGGAACATACCATAGATATTATTGTTGATAATATGTTTATCGGAATAGAGCTTGGTTGCACCCAACACGCAGCTATGCGGCGTGTAGCTGTACCCGGAGCACCGCTTGCAAAATACGGTCAAATCAGTGAATTAAGGTTGGGGCAGATCGTAGCGGTTGTGGCGCTTGCGTCATTTACAACACCTTCGATGACTTATTGCGGTGTGCATGAACCAAATGAGATTGCTTATATATCGGGTGCAAATATTATTACCGCTGAAACGGGAGCGAATCCTAGGGATAATACATCTGATACTTCAAAAAATCGCGGAATGGATATGGCAGACTGCCGTAAGATGTTATTGGAGTGTGGGTTTAAATACATTCGCCGTGGTGATGAAAGCAAAATTCCACTGGGTAAAATAGGGCAATGATGAGATATCTTACTTTTTTATTGGTACTTATGCCGCAGAACCGATAATACTGCTCATGGATGAGCCGTTTTCACGATGTTTGCGATCTTGATGCTACACCTACAGATTTTACAAGAGGAAAAATACCTGAGGGATACGTTTGGCGAGCAATATATAACATATTCGACAACTGTGTATAGATACTTAGGAAAGCGTATGTAATGTATAAAGCGGATAATATTTCCGCTTTATTTTTTTGGAAAACAATTGACTTAAAGCAACTTTAAGGTGGTATGCTATATTTATGGACAAGAATTTTACAATTAAACAGGTGTCCGAACTTACCGGACTATCCGCATCCAATATCCGTTACTACGAAAGCGAGGGTCTGATTAGAGGTGTTGAACGAGATGCCCACGGTAATAGGCGGTTTAGTCAGAAGGAAATTGAATGGATACAATTTTTAGGGAAGCTAAAAGATATGGAAATGCCGATTGCACAAATGAAGCATTATGCTCAGTTAAGAGCGGACGGAGATTGTACTATTAAGGACAGAGCGCAGCTCTTGGAGTTGCATAAACAATTGCTGTTTAAAAAAATTGATAGGCTTATTGAAGATGTACGCCTATTGGAGGACAAAATTGAAGTGTATAAGAAAATGGAGGAACAAAACCGTGAGTGATAACAGTCGCTTTGAACAGGGGTTAAAGAAATTATATGAGGTCGATGGAAACACCGGTGTAGAGATCACCGATAGCTTAGGTGATTTGGGTCGATACATTGTAGAATTTGCATTTGGTGATATTTACAGTAGGGAGGGGCTTTCTCTAAGAGAGAGGGAGATCGCTACCATCGCAATGCTGACTTGCTTAGGAGGGCGTGAGCCGCAACTGGACGTTCATATCCATGCCGGTCTAAATGTTGGTCTTACAAAACAGGAAATTGAGGAAATCATCATCCAGACCGTGCCGTATGCAGGATTCCCAACAGCCATTAATGCGATGAATGTATTAAAAAAGATTTAAATGAAATTAATTCTATGATATTGTATGCTTACTTAGCTACACTCCATTATTAAGAAAGGTAGGTACGTCCATGAACGATCAGCTTTTCAACCAAACAATATATCTCTTTCAACAATTTGAAGAGGTTGATGCCATTGTACTTGGTGGATCCAGAGCATCCGGGAAGTACGACACCAGTTCAGATTATGATGTGTATGTATATCTGAATAGCACTCTAAGCTTAGAAAAACGAAAAAGTGTTTTAAGTCAAACCTGTAATTACATGGGGATAGGGAAGACATGCTGGGGATCGGATTGGGACGAATGCATCCTTAATAATGGCATACCTATCGAGGTTACCTACGAGAACATAAACGATACCCGGCAAGGTCTCAGTAATACCTTGGAAAAACACATTGCGTGGGATGGGTATACGACTTGCGTTTGCTATGTTATTTTCAATTCCAAAGTGCTGTACGATCCAAAAGGGCTATACAGTGATATGATCAATCGATTTACAATGCCGTATCCTGAACAGCTGCGGAGGAACATTGTATCTGACAACAGAGAGCTTTTAAATGGCATGAACCCTTCGTATTTCAATCAAATAGAAAAAGCAGTCAAGCGGAATGATGTGGTTAGTGTAAACCACCGCTTGGCTGCGTTTATAAAAAGCTTTTTTGATATTTTATTTGCATTGAACAGGAAATTCCATCCGGGCGAAAAGCGTTTAATTGAATTTGCGACCGAAATGTGCGAATGGCTGCCGGTGGATTTCGAGACGGATTTACATAGTTTGTTTATTGCAAATGGGAATGATAAAACAATGCCTATTCTACGCAAGCTAATAGCAAATTTGGATGATTTAATAGATAGGTATTTGTGATTGCATGGTTGATTTTCATAGAATCTTCCAAGGCGAGACGATAGCTGGTATAAAAGAACTATCGCCTGGGTATGATGATCATGCAAGCGATGTATGGTATGTCAAAACAGATAGGCGAGAGGTTATTGTCCGAGCATCGGGAATCCAAGACATGAATGACGCTGGAGCCTTTTTTAATAGCCTTAATATATTATTCGGTGTCGACCCGACTAATGTTTTTGCCATGGATACAATAAACAATACATTGTCAGGCTTTGAAGCGTTTGTTTTTCCTAGAATACTTGATAAACACAAAATGGATAGGGAATATGTAGTCGTTGAATTATTGCAAGGTACTACTCTTCATTCTTTTAATGGACTGTCTGAGAGTGAATTAAGACGGTTTGGAATCAATCTGGCGAAAATACATAGCCATAGACGGGACTATTGTGGTAATCCGATTGGCACATTCAAAATTGATTTGAGTGAGGTAAATAAACATTTAATACGTTCTATAAGCGAGATTGTAGATAAGTTTTATTTGAATGAACAAAAAATAGTCGATTATCTGCTTGAAATGCAACGTATATTAAATGAGCTGCCGCCTCCGGAATATTCGTCATTCGTGCTTCCGGACATTGATCCCACGCAATTTCTAGTCGATAATGGTGCTATAACAGGCTTGGTAGATACCGAAGCCTATGTTATAGCACCGAGGGAGTTTGACTTCATTGCGTTAGAATATGTGCTGGATGAACGTTCGGCAAATCTCATATCAGAGGGTTATAAAACTATATTGCCGTTACCTGACCTAAATCCTATTAGAAAGGTATATCGTTATATATACAGATTGGTTGAAATACAAAGTGCGATTGACATCGATCAATGGCTTTTACAGCCTGCGTTGTTTTAGTACTTCTACACAAGAATTTATTGAACATACACCGTATGCGTAAAGGCTGCGGTGTTTTTGTTTGCCTCCATTATACACAGATGCAATGTATAATTGACATTAGGGCGGATATATAGTATATTATGCAATGTGAGGAGGGGAGATATGAAAAACAAACGAATGAAGATAGCTCGTATGGAATGCGATATGAAGCAAGAGGATTTGGCAAAGGCGGTTGGCGTTACAAGGCAGACGATAGGTTTGATTGAGGCTGGAGATTATAATCCAACGCTAAATCTATGCATTGCAATATGTAAAGCGTTGGGCAAAACATTAAATGATCTATTTTGGGAGGAAACAGTATGAAAAGACAAAGCATGCAAGACGAAAGGGTCTCGGCACAGCGCCGTAAAGTAAATAGTGAAGCATATGGCATTCTAATGATACTACTTCTCGTATCAATACTTGTGCAACAGTTTTTATTCAATGCTCCATTTAAACAATATGCAGCTGAGTTCATTTGCTTTTTTGGAATGTCTATTTACATGGTAGTGCGATATATAATGCTCGGGCTTAACATAAACGGCGAAGGAAAACAGGCAAAAAACGTTTCTTTGGTGATTAGTATATTAGCCGGAAGTATAGTAACGACACTTAACGGCATTATTAATTACACACGATACGCGGAACATTATAGGGCGGATGGCATAGGCTTTTTTATCGCAACATTGGTAGTCACTTTTATGAGCGCGACTGTATTGGCGTTTGTCTTACTGTCCTGCGCTAATCATATGAACAATAGAAAACAAGCAAAGATACAAAAGCAGTTGGATGAAGATGAGCAAGACGTATGAACCGTTTCTTTATTTTTGTGTTGAAATATTCGCAATAACAATGTTAAACTGTTATGGAAAGCGAAAGACATTGGAAAGATGGTGAACTCATGAAGAGGCATCAGCGAGGTAGCTGCTCAGTATGGTTGAGAAATCTGCCGCAAATCATACTGAGTATAAATAGTTAAAGCGGACAGTCTCAACCGTACTCATTTACTTATATAAAATATAAATCATGAGGGAGTACGGTTATGAAACATTTATATGCTACCGCAAAGCGATTCAAGTTGTTGATCGCTGTTTGTGTTATTTTGGGGCTGACAGGAACATTTCTGCAAAGCTTCAGTGCAAGTTACTTTCAAAAAGTTGTCGATAATTTTACAGACAACACTCTAACACCTTTAAACATAGCAATATATGGCGTGGCGCTGTTTGTGCTGATCGTTGTAAATTATCTGAATATATACCCGTGGCGCAAGTTGGAACCGGGAACAGTACTTGATTTAAAAATCAGCGCTCTTCGGAAGGTATCGGTCATCGATTATCTTTCATATACAAAACTGGGCACAGGTGCATTGATTCAACGCATTGAAAATGGATCGACAGCAGGTTCGAGTATTTTATTAGGTTTTTATATACGCCTTGCCAGCGAATTAATCCCAGCGATGCTGTTCAGCATCATTTTCGTTTTCGCGATCAGCCGTACGGTGACAATCGCTATAATGATTGGTTATGTTGTGGTGTTCATCATCACAAATCTTTTGCTAAAGGCGCTGTACAGGGTTAAGGAACGCATACTCGTTAATGAGGAACGCTTCAATCATTTTTTATTGCGTGGGTTTATGGAAATGGTTGTGTTTCGTGTCAACCGGCGGTTTAAAAGGGAGATGCAAAAGGCCGAGACGGCATCGGGCGAGATCGTCTCCTCGGAAGTCAAAATGATGATGACCCATGAGGCGTTTTTTACCATTTTCGCGGCGTTGGTTGCTGTTATCAAGGTGGGGGTTATCGCATATGGCTGGACATTCAAAACATTGTCGATAGGCCAGATCGTTGCGCTGATCGCACTCGTGGAATATGCGTATCAGCCTATCGCGATCATCAATGTATCGTATGTCCAATACAAACTGGACAAGGTAGCTTTTGATAGGTATACGGAGTTTTTGGATGCAAAAGACGAAACTCGCCTAACGGAGGGTGAGGTTGTATCCGAGATCAAAGGAAATATATCCTTTTCAAAGGTCGGGTTTAATTATGATAGCCGAGAAATACTCAGCGATTTCAATCTTGATATCCGAAGCGGAAAGAAGATAGCCTTTGTAGGTGAGAGCGGATCGGGTAAATCGACTGTTGTTAAGTTGCTGGTTGGATTGCTGCGCTCGGAAACCGGGGAGATTTCGGTGGATGGCTATGATATAAACCGCATTAATTTGAATAGCTACTACAATCATATCGCCTATCTCCCGCAGGAACCCTCGATATTTAACGGAACCTTACGCGAAAACCTCGTCTTTGACGAAGATGTGGACGACAGAGACTTGATTGAAGCTATCAGAAAGACAGGGCTCGAAAACTTGTATGCCAAGCTTGAAAAGGGCTTAGACACCCCGCTCGGCGAAAGAGGGGTTAGCTTGTCCGGAGGGGAACGCCAACAGCTATCGCTGGCTCGTCTTTGGTTTTCAAATGCGAACCTTGTGATATTTGATGAAGCCACATCGGCAATAGATAATTTGACCGAAGAAGCCGTAATGAAAAATGTCATGGATTTGCTGTCGAAAAAGACTGTGATTGCTATCGCACATCGGCTTGATTCCATTAAATCGTTCGATGACATCCTCGTATTTCAAGACGGATGTATAGTGGAGAGCGGCGGGTTTGATGAATTGATTGATCGTCGTCGGAATTTCTACGAGCTGTATAAAAGGGCTGTTGAATAACAAAACCGTGGTACATTTTTGTTTTACAACAGCCCTTTTCGTTATCAACCTGCTTTATGTAATGGCTCGATCTCTTGATTACCAAACAATTTTTTTATAGTGGATATCATGGATCGGCGATTTTTAAGCATCACAACAATGAAGGAGATAGGTATCATAAGTGATACCAGACTATTTATCAGTAATAGCGGAACGGGCAAACCGGGCGCAATACGAAACATCCATGCGGAAAATAAATTGACCATAGAGTGAACGAGTATTGGGTATATGATATTGTTTGTGCGCAGCATAACGTAGGCCAAGGCAATCCCTATAATAAAAGTATGGGGTTCAAAGGCCGTGATGTTGGTATGGTAGATAAAGAAAAAAAGAGCAGAGTAGAATATTGCGTGGCCGCTTCCATAGACCTT
>CAYURR010000109.1:0-10122 GCA_964446745.1 uncultured Defluviitaleaceae bacterium
TATCGTCGCAGAAACGGCAGGACGAGAGCCGATGTGAGATATATACGGCGGTCTTATCACCGACTATCTGGTTAAACGTAGAATATATCTCAAACTCCGATATGGGATCCAACGCCGCCGTGGGTTCGTCCAATACGATAAACGGGGCGTTTTTGTATAGCGCGCGTGCGAGCGCGATCTTTTGTGCCTCGCCACCCGATATCTCCACGCCATCCTCCTCAAAATCCTTGTACAAGGGCGTATCCAGAGCATTAGGCATCTTTGAAAGCCGCTCCCCAAAACCCGCCTTTCTCAGGCAGTCCATCGCCATATCCCTGTCGTAATCCACACTTGCCGCGACGTTTTGCCCGAGCGGGAAAGAAAACAGCTTGAAATCCTGAAACACGACCGAGAATATATTCATATATTCGCTGTAGTCGTATTTACGGATGTCGATGCCGTTCAATGTAATCTCGCCCTCGGTCGGGTCGTATAGCCGGCACAGTAGCTTGATCATCGTCGTCTTGCCGCTGCCGTTTTGTCCGACCACCGCCAACTTTTGCCCGATATGCAGCTTGAGGTTCAGATTTTTGAGCGCGTACGCATCACTGCCCGGATATTTGAACGACACGTTGTGAAATTCAATCTCGTATTCGCTGTCGCAGCGCTTCTCCACTGTGAGTGTGCCGTGGTATTTTTTATCCGGCATATCGATAAAGCCGAAGAGGTATTCAAGCGCGTCCGCGTTGACCCATATCATTGTGATGTTAAACATCAGTTCAGACAATCCTTTATTGAATTGCGTGATACCGCCCACATATTGTACGATACTGCCCACACCAAACGCACCGAATACGGCCTTTATCGCGACATATACATAGATCACAAAGCTCATGAGGTTAGAGGTAATGATACCGATCGCATCGTATCTTGCGCTCATTTTCAACACCCGGCCTACGACATTGTTCAGTCCGGCTATTGTTTTATTCATTTGACGGATAATTGTTTTGTTTATCCCGTATAGGCGTATATCCTTACCGTATTTATATTCCTTTACTAAGTTGTAGTAAAATTGACCGATGCGATTGAATTGCATAAAACCATCGAATCCCTGCTGCTGCTTGCGTGTTTTGATCGCACCGCGCCGCATATCGAGCACGACATTTATCAGTATCGCAGCGATGATGAGAACGGTAAACCAAGGTGAGAATATAAACGCAAATGCCCCAATGCGAAACGCGTTAGCGCTAAAAGCGTTTACGCTACCAGCGTTTGCGGTAAAAGCGCTTGATACGATTGATACCGAGAATATCACAGTAAACAACCCTTGTATCAACCCCGTAAAGCACCATGTAAACCTCGTGAGCCCCAGGCCCGTGGAGCTGCGCATGGTTTGGATTTTCCCCCTCATTTGATGGATCTCGGGGTTCTCCACATGCTCGTAGTCCATGTGCTGTATCTTCTCATCCACAGGCCAGTCGACAGCTAACCATAATCGGCTACTGCAATAATACGAGGCGCGCTGCATGCCTGACGCAATTAACGTGCTTACAAGGTTTAATACAACGGTGATGCCCGCAAGGGTCATCACCGTTTTTATATCCGCGCGGTTTGCGAGAGCGGTGATGATGCGCGCAGACATGAAGATATTGATAAATGGCTTGAGTGCGTTAAATACCGAGCGTATGCCGGTCGCTAACAGATAACCCGGTGCGAGTTTATCAAATGCCTTTAAACCGCGTACGATGATACGGATCCGTTCGGTGTTAGTCATTTTCGCCTACCCCCTCGCGATAATAATGGCTCTGTATCTCAAACATTTTATAGTACTTAAATCCCATGGCCATCAGCTCGTCATGGCTGCCACTTTCGACAATCGCACCATTTTCAATGAAAAAGATGCGGTAGCAGAAGCGCGTGCTCGCCAAGCGGTGCGAGATAAATACCGATGTGCGCCCGGCGGACATTTGATTGTATTGTGTGTAAATGTTGCTTTCGGCAATAGGATCGAGCGCAGCCGTGGGTTCGTCGAGCACGAGCGCTTTTGCATCCTTGTACAGTGCACGCGCGAGTGCAAGCTTTTGCATTTCGCCGCCCGACAGGTCGACCGCGTCGTCATAAACGCTCTTTATCAGGCGTGTGTCTATGCCCTGCGGTAACGTCTTTATCTTATCTCCAAGTCCTGCGAGGCTGAGCACATATTCAATCCTCTGTTTTTCTATATCGCCCGATGTTGCGATGTTCTCGGCTATGGACATCGGTGTCATAAATATATCCTGGAACACAGCCGCAAACAGGTTAAAGTATTCGTCACGGTTATACACGCCGATGGGCAAGCCGTCGATCAGGATCTGTCCCTCTGTAGGGTGATACAGGCCGCACAAAAGTTTTACGAGCGTGGTCTTACCGGCACCGTTATTGCCCACGATCGCGAGCTTTTCGCCCTTTGGTATATAAAAGCTCAGGCTGTCGATGACCTTGCGATCGCTACCTTCATATTGATAGCTTACGTTTCGAAACTCTATGGAAAACGTTTCGGTGGGTACGGGCTTCCCCGCACCGTTATTGCTTTTGTCTGGAAAATCCAAATAGGTACGTACATCACAGAAGCCCAGCTGGAAGTTGTAGATACGGTCACAGTCGCTAGCTATACCACTAAGCCAGGTCGAAAAGCCCGTTATCAAGCCGAAATACAGCACGAAGTCCGATACGCTGAGCCCTTTGGCATACAGCAGGTAAACGAGGAAGCAATAAGAAAAACCCTCGCGCACAAGCGATAACAGTGCTCCGCCTGCATCCACTTTAAATCCAAATATATGCTCCTTTTTATTCCATTCCATCCGATCCGATACCGTGCTGAAGAACACGTCGCGAAACCAATCCACCATATGATAGAGGCGCATGTCCTTCGCGCGGCTAAAATCCCCGGCGTTATTCTGTAGATAACCTAATTTGCGATCAAGAACCTTCCAATTATCCTGATGTTTAAACCACCATGCGGTCGTCAAACGTAGCACGAAAAAGCCCGCGACCGTCGTAAGCATCAGCACCGCTAATATCCATGGGCTCAGCGCGAGCAATATAGTCGCATATGAGATCACGCCGATGATATTGGCTGTAACGGACGAGAGTAGGTTTACGATCAGGCGCGCTCCACGATTATCTGATCCTACATTGTCGAGTGCCTTGCTGAGTCGTGTCAGGCCTGAAGGAGACTCGACTTGTTCATAATCGCTGCGGAGGAGCTTTGTAAATATCATGGTCTGATATCTTCCGTCATTCTCGATCATAAAGCACTCCAGCTGTGCGGACAGATAATTCTCTAAGAGCATCGACAGCATAATCACGGCGGACATCGACGCTATGACGATCAATAGATCTTTAATCGATTTGCTGTCCGTCACTGCCGCGACCACGAGTTTTGATAGATATATCCCCAAAAAAGGCGTGGCCACAACAAAAGGCGTGCGCAGAAATGCAAATATAGACTGTCGTTTATTGATTGCCCACATGCTCGTGAATATAAATTTCAAATTGCTTGCTAAGCTGTAGCTCGGTTTTGCTCTTTTTGCCTCCATAAATATCGCCCCCCTCATGGGTTTCAGTATCGCATACTTTTCATTTCCTGTGTAATGTTCTGCGTGAAATGTAAACATTTCGACCTGAAATGTAAAAAGCATCGGTCTCTTAATATTTGATAATTTTTAGCCCGTTACTTTTTAATTTTTCTATGTTAGATTCATAATAGATGTTGACAAAGGATGTGGATGTTTTGGATAAAATATTGGTCGCGGATGACGACAGGAATATCGCGATGCTGATAGCGGACAGTTTGGTGGACGAGGGCTTTGAGGTGGTAGTCGCGCATGACGGCGCGCAGGCGTTGGAGAGGGTAAAGCAGCAAAGCTTCTCATTGATCATGCTGGATATCATGATGCCGAATATGGACGGTTATGAGGTTATAAAGCGTATACGCGAAACGATCAAGTGTCCGATTATATTCGTTTCTGCCAAAGGCCGAACGATAGATACCGTGCTCGGGCTCGAGCTCGGAGCGGATGACTATATATCAAAGCCATTTATCGTCGACGAGCTCGTTGCAAAGGTAAAGGCACATATACGCAGGGACAAGCGTAACGCCGAGAAAGACACCGGCATCATCGAGTTCGGGGAGTTTCGGATTTCGCCGGACAGCTACGAGTTGACCAAAAACGGCGAAAGGATTGAGCTGAGCATCAGGGAATTTCAATTACTGATGTATCTATATAAAAACCTTAACATTGTGCTAACGCGAGAGCAGATATTTGATAATGTATGGGGATTGGACTACTCGGACATCGGTAGTGTAACGGTCACGATCAAAAACCTGCGCGACAAGATCGACCGCGACAATAGATATATTAAAACCGTATGGGGCATAGGCTACAAGCTCTGCGGGGGCAGCGAGCTATGAGCCTGAAGATAAAGATACCGGCCATCGTTGCGCTGATGCTATCGATAAACGGGATCATCCTGTTCATATTTAATAGGCTTTATTTCTTGGAAAAGCTCGCAACGCGGATATCGGTGATATCGGGTAAAAACATCGATGTGCAAAAGATCAGCTCATCGGACGCGACGCAGGAGCTTTTGATCTTTGAGCTTGCGGTGCTCACGCTAATATTTATAGCGATAGGTGTGGTTATCTTTTTCTTGTATGCGAAGCCGATGATGCAGCTGCATGGCATGGTGGCGGCATATGGAAACGGTAGCGAGATGACCGCACAGATTATGGAAACGAATAGGCGTGATGAGATCGGACAGCTGCAGAACGCATTCGCGAGGCTTGCGCAGAACCTACTGGCTGAAAAGCAGGCGCAGAATCGTATGATCGCGAGCATTTCCCATGATATAAAGACGCCGCTTACATCCGTGCTCGGTTACTCCGAAAAGCTGATAAAAAAGGAACTGTCCGACGAACGTAAGCGGCATTATTTGCAGATCGTTCATGGGTCCGCAATGGATATCGAAAACATCGTATCGGAATTTGACGAGTATATAACCGGCAAGTTAGCCACGCGCATCATCAGCTCAAATTACAGAATTACTTATATCGAACAGATGCTCAATGAGGAGTTCGTGGTCAATGGGGTAACGATAAACGTAACCAATCAATGCGATCCGGAGGACGAGATAAATATCGACATATCGAAGCTGCGCCGTGTGTTTACAAATCTCATAGGCAATGCGTTAAAGCACAATAAATACAGCGAAGATCTGCAAATAGACATAAACTTAAGTTATGCAGAGGGATTTTATGAGTTTTCGGTCGCTGACAACGGCATAGGGGTATCGGAGGAAAACCTTGCTTATATATTCGAGCCTTTCTATACGACCGAGAACCGCGAGGCGATCTCGGGCCTCGGGCTCTCGATCTGCAAAGACATCATCGAGCAACATGGTGGAAGGATAGCAGCCGGTAATATAGAACCGCGTGGGTTTAAGGTTAGCTGTTTTTTCCCTAAAACAGGCACACAGGGGGGCGTTCTATGATTAGCAAGCTTTCAAATCAGATTATTAAACATAAAAGGCTCATATTGATATTGTTCATCGTGTCGGCAGTCATTAGCTTTCTGCTGTCCAAGGGGGTATATATCAACTACGACCTGCTTGAATACCTACCGAAGGCATCCGCATCTACGGTCTCGATGAATGTGATGAACGAGGAGTTTTCCAAACGGCCGCCCAACGCGCGTGTGCTGATTAAGGACACGGACATTCCCGAGGCCATGGAATATAAGAAACGGATCGCAGAGGTCGACGGTGTCTCGGATATCAACTGGCTAGACGATGCGGTTAGCATTTATCAGCCCGTCGAGGTGATTGATAAAAAGACCCTCGACAGCTGGTACAAGGACGGCAACGCGATGTTTTCGATCGTCATCGACGACGGGAAATCCATCGAGGCGGTCAACCAGATCAAGTCGATCGTTCAGGGTAGGGGAGAGATTACCGGCGACATCGTCGATTCGGTCGCAGCAAAGGAAGCAGGCGGTCTCAGTAGAGGCGCACTCGCAGCGATCCTGATCTCCATCTTGGTCATACTGATGCTCACGAGCTCGTCGTGGTTTGAACCAGCATTGTTTTTGCTCGCGATAGGCTTTGCGATCGTGATCAATAACGGCACAAATATAGCACTCGGTAGTATCTCGTATGTCACAAGGACCACATCGTCGGTGCTGCAGCTCGCCGTATCGATGGACTATGCGATATTTTTGCTACACCGCTTCCGCGAATATCGCGAGGAGGGGCACGATGTTCAGACCGCTATGCCGCTCGCGATGCAGAGCGCGTTTCCGACAATATTCGCGAGCGGTATCACTACGATCATAGGTTTTGCGGCGCTCATACCGATGCGCTTCGGCCTCGGAGCGGACATGGGCATCGTACTCACAAAGGCCGTTATACTTAGCCTACTGAGTGTGTCGCTACTGCTGCCCGTACTCACGATGTACACGTATAAGGTCATAGATAAAACGCATCACCGTTCGTTTATTCCGCCGCTCAATGTACTCGGTAGGTTATCAGTCATGATCGGTATACCGGTGCTCGTGATCGTCGCAACGATCATCGTGCCGTCTTTTTTGGCACAGCAGAGTAACGATTTCTCTTACGGGGCCTCAGCGGTGAGCGCGGATGCGAGTGCGATCTCGGATACCGAACGGCTCTTTGGCAAGGCCAATAACATGGTCATGCTGGTGCCGAGCGGCGATGTCGTGAAGGAAAAGGCCATATGCGACGAACTACGCAGTATGGAGTTCGTCAATAGCCTGCTTTCGTATACTGAGACGATCGGCGAAAAGATACCGCAGCCTTTTGTGCCGAAGGAAAAGCTCTCGAACCTCGTGTCCGACAGCTACAGCCGTATCGTGATCACGGTGTCCACTGAACAGGAAAGTGCGAAAGCGTTTGACGCGGTAGAGCGCATACGGGCGATCGGGAATAAATATTACGGCTCGGACTATTATCTCGCGGGCGGTAGTGTAAATGTATATGACATGAAGGAAACCATCATCGTTGACAACAGGCTCGTTACGATCATCGGTATCTTGGGCATAGGGTTGATCATAATGATCACATTCAGAAACGTTGCGATACCCGTGATCTTGGTGCTCGTGATCGAGTCCGCGATCTGGATGAACCTGTCCGTGCCGTATTTCTCAAACGAAAGCGTTGTGTATATCGCCTATATCATCATCAGCTCGATACAGCTCGGCGCGACGGTAGACTACGCGATACTGTTCACGAGTCGCTATATAGAAAATCGCGGTAAACTCGCCAAACGCGAAGCCGCAATCCAAACCGTAGCCGATACGGCGTTATCGGTGTTTACATCGGCGAGCATCTTGGTCATAGCGGGCTTTGCATTGGGCGTGACATCCACTAACGCCGTAACGGCGCAGCTCGGCGGTTTGATTGGTCGCGGCACTCTGCTATCGGCATTCCTTGTATTATTCCTACTGCCTACGGTGCTTCTGGTAGCCGATAGATGGGTGTATGGTAAAAAAAAAGACGTCGGTTTAACATAGATTGGAGGTAGCTATGAAAAGACTTTTAACATTATCGTTGGCGGTGTATATGTGCATAAGCACTACGTTTACATCCTATGGTGCGCAAGCACCGCAAAAGGAAGAGAGCATCTACGTATTACTAAACCGAGATGGCAGCCCCAGGGAGGCATATGCGGTCAATAGTTTTGAAGGTTTTTCTGGTGGGGCGCTGACCGATTTCGGCAGCTATGAATATGTAAAAAACATTACATCAAAGGATAATTTGGCTATACAAAACGGGATGGTAGAAGGTGAAATGCCCGAGGGTAAGGTTGCCTATGAGGGCAAGCTGTCCGACAGCAACATCCCATGGGATATCAGTATCCAATACATGTTGAACGGAGAGGGCATAAGAGCGGAAGAACTGGGCAGCAGAGACGGCGCACTGCGTATAGTGATCTCTATCGCTCAGAACAACAGTGTGGACAGTGTGTTCTACGATAACTACGCTCTGCAGGTAGGCGCAACGTTGGATACCCAAAAATGTAAAAACATTAAGGTCGAGGGCGGCAACATAGCGAATGTAGGTGATATGAAGAACATCACATTTATGAAAATGCCGGGCAAGGACGCGACATATGTAATAGCGGCCGATGTCAGCGCGTTTGAGATGCAACCGATCACGATCAACGGGATATCGTTGGGCATGAACATAGACATCGACACCAATGAGATAGCCTCTAGGTTTGAGGAGCTAAAGGACGGCACGAGGAGGCTCGACGAGGGCGCTCTGGAGCTCAAGGATGGGGCAACGCAGTTGGCGGACGGCACGGTTAAACTGAAGGACGGCGTGACGGGGCTCGCAGATGGAGTAAGCCGTTTCAGGGACGGGGCGTCCGAGCTTTTAAGCGGCGCGGGGGAATTGACGGACGGAGCGGCAAAGCTCAATGACGGGAGCGGCGCACTTCTGGACGGTACCTCCGAGCTCAAAAACGGCGCATCGGAGCTCACGGACGGCACCACCAAGCTCGATGAAGGCGCGGTCAAATTAGCAGACGGCGTAACAGAGCTCAGGGATGGTGTTGACGAGCTCACGGACGGCACCGGAAAGGTCAGCGACGGCGCGAACAATCTATTGAACGGTACCACAGAGCTGCGTAACGGATCAAGTGATCTAAAGACGGCGGCGGGTAAGCTCGATACGGGTGCATGGAAATTGGTCGACGGCACATCAAAGCTCATGGACGGCGGCTATAAATCCGTAGAGGGTGTGACGAAGCTCAATAACGGAATGGTGCAGGTCATGAGCGGCGCATATGAATTGAACACGGGTATAAACGAATACGCAAGCAAGTCCGGCACACTCACGAGCGGCTCCAAGGAGGTGCTTGCTGCGATAGAAAAGATCAAGACCTCGATTGGAGGCATCGGTGCCGGTAGCGTTCAAGAGCTTGTAGCGGCCTCGGATGGCTTTTCAAGCAATCTGAACGCGGCGTCAACGGGACTGACGCAGTCTAGCACCGGATTGACCGCGATGGTGGGCGAACTCACTGCGATCGCGGCCACGAACCCGGATGTCGCTGCGGTGCTTAGCAGATATCAAATGGCTATAGGTGGGGTTACACAATCTGCGGGCGCAGTCGACCAACTCTCGAGTGGATATGCGCAGATCCATAACGGTCTGACGACACTGAGCAGTGCCATGACAGGCTTTGCACAGCTATCGGAGGGTATCAATACACTGTCGACTCAATATACCAAGCTTGATGCGGGGATTTCTGAGTACGCGAGCGGGTTCAGTAAAATCATGAACGGTTACTCGAATATCTATAGCGCACTCGGTGAGCTATCAAGCGGCTCGTCTAATCTGAAAAATGGTATCGACACGTTGTATAGCGGCACGATGGAACTATATAGCGGTAGCATCGAGCTGCATACGGGCATCCGTGAACTCGGTACCGGTGTGAACAAGCTCTCGGAAGGTGCAACAAATTTGTATAACGGCGTGTCCGAACTGGCAAACGGCACGAGGGATCTAAACAGCGGCGCAATAGAGCTTAGAAACGGTGTGCAAAAGTTATACGATAACACCTCGGAATTTAGGAGCGGAGCAAGGGATTTAAAGGACGGCGCGTTAAGGCTGTATGACGGCGTATCCGAGTTGCACGAGGGCGCAATTGATCTCGCTAACGGCACAAAAGACCTGCATGAGGGATCGGTAGCATTGTACGATGGGCAAAAGACCCTGTACGACGGCAGCGAGGAGCTTTCAGAGGGCGTAGATGAGCTATATAACGGCAGTACAGATCTACTCGACGGTGCGACGAGGCTCTCTGACGGCACAAAGGAATTGGCTGATGGCACGTTTGAGCTTAAGGATAAGACCGGCACGATCGACACAGATGTAGCAAATCAAATAAATGATAAGATCAGCGAATTCTCGAAAGCGGATTTCGTACCCGTCTCGTTTACATCCACGCGAAACACGAATGTTTCGTCCGTGCAATTCGTTATGAAAACGGACACAATAGAAAAGCCAGAGGTACCGACTTTGGTAGCTGCGGAGCAACCCAAGCTCAGTTTCTGGCAAAAGTTATTAAAGCTATTTGGTTTA
>CAYURR010000110.1:0-10085 GCA_964446745.1 uncultured Defluviitaleaceae bacterium
TACCAACGTAAACCCGTACTTGTTCCTCTTCATAAAATTTCCCCCCGTATTTAAAAGTAACTCACGATCATATAGATTTTTTCCATATATTAGTATAATGCGATTAGTCAAAAACCGCAATCAGATTATTTAGAACCTTTCTTAATCATATGCTAAAATCTATCTAATGAAGACATTAACTTAAAGCGATGAAAGAGGGGGAATATATGCTTCAAATAGGTGGTGGGAGATTGCTAACAATAGGTACGAGCGATAGGCTTGGGCACAGACGGACCTGAAGGCTGATAGAAGCTCGAATAATTATTTGCACGATTCATAGGGCTATGTTATAATTCTTATAATTACGGATGTTCCGCTTAACACACACATAAAAAGGCCGATATACGGTGTAAAACCAAAGTGTGTATCGAGCCGTTAATGAACATCTATGGAGGAAAGGAGGAGCCGGAATGAACGATATCATCAGAGGGATTGAGAAAGAGCAGCTCAAAGAAACAGTAGATGCATTCAACGTGGGTGACACAGTACGTGTACACGCGAAGATCGTCGAGGGTTCAAAGGAGCGCGTGCAGGTGTTTGAAGGCGTTGTAATGAAGCGCCAGAACGGCGGTTTGAGAGAGACGTTTACAGTCAGACGTGTAACATATGGCGTAGGCGTTGAAAAGACATGGCCGTTGCATTCACCGCGTATCGAACGCATCGAGGTTGTAAGACGAGGCGTTGTAAGGCGCGCGAAGCTGTTCTACCTTCGCAATCGTATCGGTAAGGCTGCCAAGATCAAAGAAGTTATCACGAGAAAGGCGTAATCATTTACGCATCGCTACTTAAAAGCGTCATGTATGACGGAGCATATCCGGCGTATATGACGCTTTAATTTTATATATGTAATTATAATGACATTGTATATGTATACATAATAATATTAATTGTTTATAACTATTCTTAAAAGTTGTCTTTTGCGAATAGTTGTAGATTGTAATATTTTCATCCCCCACCTTGAATATATGGATCATATCCCTTGACTCTTTCCCGAGGTCATAGTTTACACTCCTAGCTATTAATATGATGCTTGGAGGTTGATATGGATTACTACAGCATTCTCTATGAGCAAGCTATTGATCGACGCGCACTTAATCAGCATATGCCTGCATGCTTTACCGATCTCAATCTTGATCAGATTGTAAACGCGATCACGGATGTCAAGGATGAATACCGGCTTGAGGAATTTTATTACACAAGCATAAAGGATAAACGCACAATCCTGTACCGTAACGATATCTTTCGAGATTTGGAAAATTTGGATCTCTACGCTAATCTCAAAATCTTTTCATTCAAAATGAAGAAAATGCGTGAATATCTTAGATTTGGCCGTGAGTTGCATACCAAAACCCAATGTGATAAATGGTTCTTTGATGCTGTATCACTGTATTGTGATACCATCAACAACCTTTACGCCGATCTTCGGACACTGCAGCCGAGGTCCAATGGTTTTATGATGTTTATTGATTGGCTGGGCATTTATATTAGCTCAGAAATGTTTACAACCATTCAAGCCTCTATCTCATCGCTACAGCACGCGTTCGATCAAGTGAAATACGCTCTACGATTTGACCAGGGTAAAATAACCGTATGTGCGGATGATATAGAGACTGATTATGGAAAGTCGCTAATATACGCGTTTGAGAGATTATTAGGTATCTCATTTAATACAGAGATCAAGGTGTTCAAGGAGATTGAAATGAACATCCTTGAAAAACGTATCCTCGACATCGTTAGGTCTATGTATCCTGATACATTTACCATGCTCGAGTCCTTCTGTGTAGAACATAAGGATTTTTGTAACGATACAATAATGGCATTCGACAGAGAAATACAGTTTTACCTATCATATATAGAATATATGAATCCTCTGAAAGCAAAAGGACATCCGTTTGCATATCCCGTTATGAACGGCGACACGCGCCCCGATCAAAAGAACATCCATGTAGCATCCGGATATGATCTCGCGCTGGCCTACAAGCACGCACACGATGATACAAATGTTGTTTGCAATGGCTTTCATCTATCAGATCGAGAGCGCATTTTCATATGCACCGGACCGAATCAAGGCGGCAAGACCACCTTTGCGCGGACCTTCGGGCAGATAATGTATCTATCAACGCTTGGCTGCCCTACCCCATGCGAACACGCGTCATTGTTTATCTTCGATGATATCTATACCCATTTTACAGTTGAAGAAGACATTAATACCCATTCGGGACGATTGGGTGAGGAATTAAAACGTATGAGCGTGTTAATGTCGCAGATAACACCAAACAGTGTGATCATCCTCAATGAACTATTTGCATCAACTACCACATATGACGGTTACATGTTAGGAAAACGCATCTTGAACAATATATTAGATATCGGATGCATATGTCTGTATGTGACACACATATATGAGCTTGCGGATATGGACGGGCGTGTCGTCAGTATTGTTGCGGAGGTAAACAACGAAATTGGGCACAGTCGCACATTCCGAATAGTAAGGAAGCCCGCAGATGGTGAGGTATACACCAACCGACTAGTTGAGAATCTCGGGCTCACATATGCTCGATTGAAGGAGAGGCTGCTATGAAACCATTTCTGCTATATGAGCGCTACGATAGTCATGCAAAGCCCCCTATTAATGCCAACGATTTAATACAGGATTTAAATTTAGATATCGTGATAGACGCAATGGCGCAGTCAGATCGATATATCGCTGATGTATCGCGAAAGATTATACTTACTGGTCTGAATGACATTGCGGCTATACATTACAGGCATGAGGTCTTAAGGGACTGCATACATTATCCATCGTGTATTCGCAGCATATATGGCATAGCATCGACAGCTCTGTCGGATGCTGTCTATTACGAAGGCTGTATGAAACCCAACTACGCGCGTGTGGTCCCCGTTATGTCCCGCGTCTCTAGTTCTGTGGGTTTATTGGAGATATCAGTGTCCGCGCTTGAGGACTTACGAAACGCTCTTTCTATTTCAGACGGTTTTTTATCTAAGGGACTATGCGGGCTGCGCGAGTTGATCCAGTCTTACATGAATGACCAGACGATGAGTGCGGTAAAGGGATATATAGGAGAGTTGAAAAGACTGTCTCTAAACGAGCATATTTCACTAGGTGCTGAGATAGGTTTGGGTGCAAAGGGTCAGAACTATGTACTGCGTAGCGTTTCCAAGATAGTACCTGTGGAAAGCAAACCCACCGGAATATTTAAAAAACGCGCGGGCACAAACACTAAAGCATCAAATACGATAGAACTCGATAACATCTCACTGATAACTGCTGCGGGTGCGCTACAGGATGCTGCTATGATCAGTATCTTGCAGATCACAAACCACTTTTCTGAGCGATGCCTCACATTTTTCAGGATGCTGCGTGAGGAAGCCGGATTTTATGTGGGTTGTATTAACCTCTATGATGAACTTAAACGCATCGGCGTTCCAGTTTGTTACCCTGAACCATTGGGTGTTACAGAGCGTGTTTTGACGTTTGAAGGGCTGTATGATCTTAGCATCACCTTAAACGAGCGGAAGCCTGCCGTATCCAATGACCTTTCATCTGCTGATAAAATCTTGTACATCATCACAGGAGCAAATCAAGGCGGCAAATCTACATTTCTGCGCAGCATAGGCCTTGCGCAGTTGATGATGCAGTGCGGGATGTTTACACCCGCCCTACTCTTTTCGGCCAATCTCAGCGACAGTTTATTTACGCACTTCACACGCGAGGAGGATGCGCAAATGAACAGCGGTAAGCTAGCGGAGGAGCTTACACGTATCAGTGGGATTTTGGAGCGGATCAACTCAAACTCGCTGCTCTTGATGAACGAGACCTTCGCAACGACAACCGAGCGTGAAGGCTCACGTATAGCACGCGATATCATCCGGGCGCTATTCGAATGCAAAATAAAGACGCTGTTCGTGACACATCTGTATGAGTTTGCGGACATGTTGTATTGTGAAAGTAAGAACGGACATATAAATGAGGCGTTATTTTTAAGGGCTGCGCGTACAGAGGGCGGTGGCAGGTCGTTTACGATAGAACATGGAGAGCCGCTAAAAACGAGCTTCGGGATGGATCTATACGCTCAGATAATGGGAGGTAAATATGACCCTATTTAGGATAGGTGAAATAGCTGCTATGTACAATGTTTCGTGCGTGCAATGCGGCTCTACGAAAAAAAGGGCATTATTAAGCCCACCCAGATCGACGAGGAGACAGGATATCGTTATTATTCGATTGATCAGGTGCAACAACTCGGTACATTATTAGAACTACAGGCTATTGGTTTCAGCCTTAATGAGATAAAGAATGTCCTGGCTGGCAACATTACCGATAAAGAACTGGTCGCGATGCTAATAAAAAAGCAGCTAGTCTGGAACGACGTAATATCCGCCGCCCAGTACAAGCTGCATGTAATTGATAACATGATTACACATATCGAGTCGTCTCACAAAAACAGACCACTAGCCACAATGTCCGAGGACGAGCGCGCTAGGATGCTCGCCCAGATGATCTGCGTAGAGGACATCAGAGCCGAGAGGATCATCAGTGACGCGATATGGTTGTAAACCACCTACTATTTATAGAACGCTACCCTCTGCAATGTAGGGCAAAGTCTTGATTGTGTGATATTAATTCGAACCCTTCCGGCAACGATGGGCTCCAGACGCGCTAGTCTTTTATATCCGATCACGGTGCCCTCGTATACGGTTTTCCACGCGCCCTCTGAATAAGCTTGAATGTCGAATGCCTCTACCCTTTGACCACTCAAGATATGCTCCATGAGCATCACCATGCCTATCGTCTGAGGTTGTTTAAACACATATTCGAGCCACACGCCTTCGGTGTTGTCAGGAGCCTTATATAATAGGCTGTCATCATCGTTGAGCGTGTTATTTACTGTGTTCTGGTCATCCGATGCGGACGCGATACAGTTAGATATTTGATCTGTCAAATCATTTGCGTATATGTCTTTTATCGCATTGCCTAGCTCAGTCAGACGTTTAAAGTCGTTTTCATGTATTAGCCCGCGGCAGTCGGGAGGGATGTTCAGTAGCAAAGATGAGTTGCCACCGACGCTTTTGAAATATAGGTCTACCAAACTGTCAAGGCTTTTGACCTTATCGTCCTCCTCTGCATGATAAAACCAACCCGGGCGTATCGAGGTATTCGTTTCAGCCGGATACCAGCACGGTTCTTGCCCGATGAGTTTTTCACGGCTCCCAAGATCTTCGTCGGTGCTTGTGAGGGGGCGCTCTCTAAAGCTCTCGTCATCAGAGGTTTGCGAGTGCTCCTGCACTAGCTCTGCCGATCTTAAACGTTCCGGAACAACGCTCCATTCGCTTTGACGGCAATGCCCGGCCTCGTTACCACACCATCTGACATCAGGCCCGCAGACGTTTATTACAGCGTTCGGCTGCAGCTCACGTATCAATGAGTAATACCTTTGCCAGTCATAAACCTGTTTTTTCCCATTGGTACCTTCGCCGCACGCACCGTCAAACCATACACAGAAAATGTCGCCATACTTTGTTAAAAGCTCTGTGAGCTGATTTACAAAATAGTCGTTATATGCATCTCCAAAGCCATATGTTTTTTCATGCCTATCCCAGGGTGACAGATAAATGCCGAATTTTAGACCCGAGGCGTGGCATGCATCGGACAATTCCCTGACGATATCGCCATTGCCGTCCTTCCATTTACTGCTCTTGACCGAATGTTCCGTATACGCGGATGGCCATAGGCAAAAGCCGTCATGGTGCTTGCAGGTCAATATCATCCCTTTCATGCCTGCCGCCTCATGAGTCGCAACCCATTGTTTTGCGTCAAACATCTCGGGATCGAATATCTGCGGATTCTCCGTGCCGTCACCCCACTCGCTGTTAGTAAAGGTATTCATACCGAAATGTAAAAACGAATAGAACTCGAGCTTATGCCAGTTATATTGTCTTTCCGAGGGCGTTACCTTTGCGATAGTTTCAATAAAATTCGGCATTCTGCCATCACCCTTATGCTATAAATTTTACAGATGATAGCATCGGTGCATATCCCTGTCAATCGTTCATAATACCGATACGATCTGTTTTATGAACTCCATAGCTTTCGACTCATGCTGAGCCGCCTCGCGTATAAGCGCTGCAAGTTTCCTCCGAGTATCAGGCTTTGCATAACATTTTGCTGCATTTTCGTCCATATTGTAACCGCCTAAAACCTCATACATCTTCTCAGATGCGTTCTTGTGCGCCTGGCAAAAATACCCAGCGGCTTCAAGACACAATGCGCTTATCTCCGGATGTCGGGCAGCGACTGCTTTCATATACTCCGACGCATACGCCCTACCCTCGCCGACCATCGTCTGCGCATCGGTCTGACACATAAATCGTTCAAACAATAGCGGCAGCGTTGTCGACTCGGCAAATTGCTTGTCATCCTCGACCCATTCAGCCCATGTCTTATAAGCCTCCTGACCACAGGCAATATCTTTTTCCGGCGAACTACAGGTCACTGACGCGCGATCCGTCACCTGTATTGCGTTTTGCAGTATCTCCTTTTCACTCGGAAGCGCCTGCTGTTCCTCGCCTATCGACATCAGCATGATAGTATCGCGGTTCTCCCACCAGTTTTTACTTATGTAGTATCCGCATTCATGAAATTCCGTTCCTGTGTTAAATTCCGGGCGATGCTGAAAGAAATTCCAACCCAACAACGTCTCACCGTTGTCCTGATACCCCGTGACAATGCAGGCCTCTTGCGGTCCGATGATGCCCAGTGCGATAACAGGGCGGCCGTCGTCTATCTCGGCTTTGATAAAATCCATAAAGCCCTGCTTGTCGCTTTCGGCACGCTTGAGCAAGCGATACGACCGTCCCGCCGCCTCGAACGAACGCTTGAAGGCCTCTGTCTCATCATCATAGATGTAGCAAATATCCACATTGCCGCCATCCCAGAATTTTTTATTCCAACGCAAACGGAATGCAGCACCTGAAGCCGCCATCAGGTAGGTATAGCTAATATCTTGCCCCATGTAGTTTAAACAGGCCCTCAGGCAAGCCGGAAACGGCGTAAGCTCCTCATACTTGTACTCGACCTTCGGAACACCGAGTAGTATGCAACTGTCACTTGTGTTTTGCTTCATAATAACCTCCATCTGTTTGTTCAATTGGGATGGAATATCCAGTATGGCCGGTGCATATACACCCGATGCAACCATTCTTCTGCCGGCTTGTAAGCGCTTCACGCGAAACTCGCTCGGGGTCATACCCGTAACACGCTTGAACGCACGCGTAAAGGCATCGTATTGTTCAAAGCCGTAGTCGATCGATATCTCGAGTAAGCTTCGTTCGGTATGTATCAAATCAAACGCCGCATAGCTGAGCCTACGTAGCAATATATAGCGCGCAAGCGGTATCTGCATGACTTCGCGAAATGTCTTTCTTATATGCGGATACGAATACCCCACCGCACGCTCGAGCTCCGTGATGTCCAGTTCGGATCTGACACGACTTTCAATATAGTTGCAAACGGACAGCACCACAATCGAATATCCCATACCTACCTACCCCATCCATGCATTTATTATCTTCCGGAATTGAGATTAATCTATCATATATCATTGAACCCTTCCCGACTTTTTTAATTATCAACCTCTATACATGAGTTCCAACAATTACATTTTAATTTGCCTGTCCTTTGCGTTTATAATGCCTATAGTAAACAAACCTGTAAAGGATGTGAGTCATGTTGAAAAATCTCATAAATAGGAATTTGGTCGGCGCATTCGCGCTTATTTTTTTGACCACAATGGTAGTAGCCGCAGCATATTACAAAAGTGACAGCAAGACTACAGAAACTCCATATATAGAATTTACACGGCTTTCGAATGAGGGTAAGGTTCGTGAGGTCATATTGACTGACGATGCGAAATTACGCTTTTACATAGACGGTGAGGAAGCACCATACACCACAGACAATCCGCGTAACCCACTGCTTAAGCAAGAGCTATTAATGAAGGGAATCGCTGTTCGCGAGGGCAGCTACATGTCGGCCGGATCACTGTTGCAAAATGCTCTGGGCATAATGTTCTTCGGCGCTATGCTGTTCATGGTATATAGGGGTTCGAGGCGTTCGCCATTGGGCTCGGCCATGGCCATGAACCCTTCCGACGCGAACGAAAATGACACGAAGGTCATTACCTTTGGGGATATATCGGGCAACACTGAAGCAAAAGAGAGTGTCTCTGATATCGTGGACTTTATTAAAAATCCAGAGAAATATACTTTTTACGGTGCAAGGATACCGAGGGGCGTTATCCTCTATGGCCCGCCGGGCACAGGTAAGACCTTAATGGCACGAGCGGTCGCGGGCGAAACAGGTGTTCCGTTCTATGCGGTGAGCGGCTCGGATTTTGTGCAGATGTATGTAGGGGTCGGGGCGAGCCGTATACGCGAGCTATTTGCAAAAGCGCGTAAATCCGGTAAAGCTGTGATATTCGTCGACGAGATAGATGCGTTAGGCAAGAAGCGCAGCCAAGGCATACACGGCGCAAACGACGAGCGCGAGCAGACATTGAACGCATTACTGACGGAAATGTCCGGCTTTTCTGACACCGATGGCATCGTCGTGATCGCCGCGACGAACAGGATAGACACACTCGACGAGGCGTTATTGCGACCGGGACGCTTCGACAGGCAGATAGAGATCGGTTTGCCCGATCTGAATGCAAGACGTGACATACTCTCTCTGCACTTAAAGGGCAAACCAGTTTCCGAGGAAGTGGATGTCGAGAGCCTCGCAAGGGATACGGTATATTTTAGCGGTGCTATGATCGAGAGCTTGTTAAACGAAGCCGCTATATACGCAGCAAAGCGCACAGCCGAGAAGATAGAGGTTGCGGATATCGACAAGGCCTACTATACAGTGATCGCCGGAAGCGAAAAATCAGATCGCAGCGGTATAAAGGAACATGAACGTATACTCACGGCATATCATGAATCAGGCCACGCATTGGTTTCATACATACTGCAGCCGCAGAACACCCTGTCGCGTATCACGATCATTCCGAGTACAAAGGGCGCAGGCGGGTTTTGCGTAAACATCCCTCCGGATCGTCTCTATCAAAGTAAGAAAGATATAGAAGCTCAGATAATGGTCTATTTAGCAGGGCGAGCATCAGAAGAGATCGTGTTTGGCGAGGACGAGATCACGACCGGCGCGGCTAACGACCTTGAGAAGGCCACACAGATGATACGGGACTATGTATGCAGATATGGCATGAGCCCAAATATGGGGCTACTAAGCATCACAGGCATGGGTATAAGCGAAAGCAAGCAGGAAGCTGAAGGCTATATATTGGAATGCCGAAATGCGATAGATAAGCTCTATGCGAAAACAAGGATATTACTGTCGTCGCGCCGGGAAGAATTGAATCGAATTGCAGATAACCTGCTCGAAAAGGAAACATTAAACGGCGAGGATTTGGAAATGTTGCTAAGTAATGTGAATCTGTGATAGAATAATTCCTCGAAAGAGAGATAAGGGTGACTGATAACGATGATGGAAAAGGTTTTGGTATGCATCACCCCCCAGCAAAACAGCAAGCGCCTAATAGATAAGGGCTACGAGATTGCAAAGGAAAAGAACGGGCGGTTGGACATTGTTTGCGTGGAAAAGGGAACGAACATATTCATGACGCAGGAGTCGTCGCTATTATTGCAAGAGCTGTTCGACTATGGCAGCGAATACGGCGGCACCATACACGGACTCTGCGGAGACGACATTGCAAGGACGATCATAGATTTCATTGAAAAGAACAAGATCACAACCGTCGTTATGGGTGCGAGTGCAGTAGACGGACTCATACCGCCACAGTACATACCGAAACGTCTTCAAGACGAAATACCACACATCTCGTTACATATCATTCAACGCGAACAGCAATAGGTTTATTTGTTGAGTGAATACCAATGATATCCGGAAAGGAAAAAAACGAATGACACTTTATGAGCAATGGATGAAGCAGGCATATACGATCGACAGC
>CAYURR010000111.1:0-9999 GCA_964446745.1 uncultured Defluviitaleaceae bacterium
GGGCAAGAAGCTGCTGTTTATGGGCAATGAGTTCGGGCAGTTCTCCGAGTGGAGCGAGGCCCGAAGTCTCGACTGGTTCCTGCTCGAGTACCCGCATCACAAGACTATGCAGGACTATGTACGCGACCTGAACCATCTGTATAAAAACGAGCACGCATTATGGTACAAGGATTTCTCACCCGGCGGCTTTGAATGGATCAACTGCAACGATAACGAACGCAGTCTGTTTACGTTTGTACGCTTCGGCGAGAATGACGAAGAAATGCTGCACTTTGTTTGCAACTTTACCCCGAATCCGATCATGGACTACCGTATGGGTGTCGCCAAAAACGGCACATATGTAGAGATTATGAACAGCGATGATATAAAATACGGCGGTAGCGGCATACTAAACACAGAACCGCTGACAGCCGAGCCCATCGAGTGGGACAACAGGCCGTACAGCATCGGCCTGAAGGTGCCGCCGCTCGGTATGGCGGTGTTGAAGTTCAAGGCCGATCGTGGTAAATAAAATATTGCAATTAATAAAAGGCGAAGAAGAGAAGAGTAGGTATCGTAGGTTTTTACAGAGAACCCTCGGGGCTGAGAAGAGGGTAAACCGAACATATTGAACATGGTCTCGGAGCTGCGTACCGACTAAGGGTTTCTATGCAAACCCTTGTAGGCTACGACGGGTACACCCGTTACAGTGTCATGCTATCGGCAGCGAAGCGGTTTATCCGTGAGTGCCCGCAGCAGATGAGGTGCATATCGTGAGATATGTGCGAATTTAGGGTGGTAACACGAAGCGTATGCTCTCGTCCCTGAAAATATATATTTTCGGGGAGGGGAGCATTTTTTGTTTTGATTTTCGTTATCAGTGTGTAAGAATAAAAGATTAAATATTGGAGGATGTTTTTATGAAAATATTGATAGGCGGGGCGTGGCCGTATGCGAACGGCTCACTGCATATAGGGCATATAGCGGGGCTTTTGTCCGGGGATGTAATAGCACGGTACCACAGGGCCAAGGGGGATGATGTATACTTCGTATCGGGCAGCGACTGCTACGGGACGCCCGTGGCCGTACGCGCAAAACAGGAAGGCATATCACCCAGTGAGATCAGCGATCACTACCACGAGGAGTTCTGCGAGTGCTTTAAAAAGCTCGGGTTCAGCTACGACGGTTATGGCAAGACGACTGCAGACGCGCATAAGGATTTTGTAAAAGACTTTCACCGGACACTCTACGATAGCGAATATATATATGAGAAATCCGTACCTCAGGCGTATTGCGAGGGTTGCGAGAGCTTCTTGGCGGATCGATATGTAAACGGTCTGTGTCCGCGTTGCGGGGAAAAGGCGCGTGGTGATCAATGCGAGGCCTGCGGCAGCGTGCTTGAACCCGAGACGCTGGTAGAACCCAAATGTGCGGTATGCGGCAAGACACCGGTGTTTAAGGAGAGTACGCATCTGTTTATCGCGATAACGCGGATGGAGGAACAACTGCGTGCATTGGTCGACGCGAATCCGTATTGGCGAAAAAACGCGATAGCGTTTACAAATCGGTATATCAATGAGGGCTTACGGGATAGGGCGGTTACGAGGGATCTGGACTGGGGTATTGAGGTGCCGAAACAGGGCTACGAGGACAAGCGGATTTATATATGGGCCGAGAATGTACTCGGTTACTTGTCAGTGAGCAAACAGGTATGCGAGGCACGCGACACGGATTTCGGCGAGCTTTGGGGCGAAAACGCCCGGCACTACTATGTGCATGGCAAGGACAATATCCCGTTCCATACGATTATATTGCCAGCGTTGTTGTTTGCACATGACAATGCGAGGGGTAGGGCGGAGTATGATGCTAGCGCTCAGCCGTGGCATCTGCCAGATATGATCGTATCCAGTGAATATATGACGATAGAGGGTCGCAAGATCTCGACGAGTCAGAACCACGCGATATGGATAAAGGATGTAATAGACACATATGACGCGGATTCCCTGCGATATTTCATGATCGCAAACGGCCCCGAGCGTAGGGATGCGGACTTTACATGGCGGGAGTATATCAATAGCCACAACGGGGAGCTACTTGGCGCGTACGGCAACTTCGTGAACCGCAATCTCGCGTTTGTGGTTAAGTATCTGGACGGCGTACTGCCCGCACCGACAGATGATACTGCGAACGCAGAGGGAGGCGGTGATACGATTAAAACCCGTGTGGAGGCAACATTTAAAGAAGCGGGAGAGCTAATTGAGCAGGGCAATCTGCGCGATGCTCTGGATCGTATCTTTGAGCTCGTGCGCTACGGAAACAAATACTTCGATGAGAACAAGCCGTGGGAGACACGGCATACGGATATCAAATCATGCAACACGACTATATATAACTGTGTGTATCTCGTGGCAAATTTAGCCGCAATGCTCACGCCGTTTCTGCCGTTTTCGTCTGAGAAGGTCGCCGCTTGGCTGGATATGGATCTCAAATGGCAGCCGCGCAGCATAGCGCCGGGGTATAGGATATCCGAGACGCCGGTGTTGTTTCAGAGGATTGCGAAGGAGAAGTGAAATTCGTGCTTACACTTTTCCGCGTATGTGGTATAATAGCTAAAAGTTAATATTAAAGGCTATGAAGAGGAATAGTATACATTGTTTCTGATTTCAGAGAGAAGATGGTTGGTGCGAATCTTTATGACGTCAATGTAGAAGGCGCCTTCGAGCTGTGGTTTGAAAGGATATTATAAGGATGCTATCCGAGTAGATGCCAACGGAGATTCCACCGTGATAAGGAAAAGGCATACTGTATTTTACACTGTGCCGTTGAGTGCAGAGGTTATACTTCTGAATTTAGGTGGTACCACGGACTAAATAGTTCGCCCTAAGCTAATAGCTTAGGGCGTTTTTGTATTTACTAAAAAAATGGAGGTAATAGGAAATGAAACAACTAAGCATGGAAACTATGATGCACTTTTGCAATCAGTATGGGTTTGTCTTTCAGGGCAGCGAGATTTACGGAGGGCTTGCAAATACTTGGGACTACGGACCGCTTGGAACACGGTTGAAAAACAATATCAAAGATGCTTGGAGATACTTTTTTATCCAAAAGGTGGATAATAGCTATGAGTTGGATTCTGATATTTTGATGAATCCAACAGTATGGGAAGCCAGTGGTCACTTAGAGAGCTTTACAGACCCATTATTGGATTGCAGAGAATGTAAAACTCGACATCGTGCGGATAATTTAATAAATGGATTTGATAAAACGGTAAATGCCGATGTTATGACACAGGATGAAATGAATGTTTTTATCAAAGAAAAACATGTACCTTGTCCAAACTGCAGAAAAACAAATTTTACCGAAATCAGGCAGTTTAATATGATGTTTGCAACACAACGAGGGGTTACGGAAAGCAGCTCAACCACGATATATTTGCGTCCGGAAAACGCACAAGGTGAGTATGTCAATTTTTTAAATGTACTTCGTACAATGCGGGTTAAACTGCCATTTCGCATCGGTCAAATTGGAAAGGTGTTCCGTAATGAAATAACACCCGGAAACTTTATATTCCGAACAATTGAATTTGAACAAATGGAGTATCAAAACTTTTGCAAAAAGGGTGATGATGAAGGGCTTTATCAATATTTCAAGGATTACGGTACGGAGTTTTTCAAATTCTTAGGCTTGAGTGCCGAGCATTTAAGGTTTCATGATCATGATAAATTGGCGCATTATGCTAAGGCGGCATGTGATATTGAATATCTATTCCCATTTGGTTGGGGGGAAATAAACGGAACTCACAATCGTACGGATTTTGATTTAAAAAGACATCAAGAGTATTCGGGGAAAAATTTGACGTACTTTGATGAAGAGACAAAAGAAAGGTTTATTCCCTATATTATTGAATCCACTTACGGAGTGGGTAGGACTTTTCTTGCGGTTATGTTTGAAGCCTATGACGAAGAAATTATAAACGACAGTGATATGCGTCAAGTGCTCCGGGTAAAGCCATTTTTAGCACCGATAAAAGTCAATGTTTTGCCGCTTGTAAAAAAACTCCATACTGCAAAAGCTATTGAAGTCTACAATATGCTTAAAAATCATTTCATGGCATCATATGACGATGCCGGAAATATCGGGAAAAGGTATCGAAGGGGTGATGCGATAGGAACCCCATTCGCTGTTACTATTGACAACAACACGCTCGATAGCAATGTAGTAACATTGCGAGACAGGGATACCATGGAGCAAATAAATATTCATATCGATCAACTTGCCGAATATATCAGAACAGCGGTAGCATTTTAAAAACCTTGTATCCATCGGGTACAAACATATCCGAGAGATACAAGGTAAGTTACTCACTTTAAAAGTTTATACTTGGCAATGTAGCGAAGCCTTTTGCGAGCTCGGCATCGGTAGGGACATGATCGGACATTTCGCCCGTGTTGAAGCTTGCGTATGCGGTCATATCGAAATACCCTGTGCCCGTGAGGCCGAACAATATTGTTTTCGGGTCGCGGGTTTCTTTGCATTTGAGCGCTTCGTCGATTGCACAACGGATCGCATGTGCGCTCTCGGGTGCGGGCAACGTGCCCTCGCATTTTGCAAACATCGTCGCGGCCTCGAACACTTCGGATTGCTTATAGGAAACGGCTCTCATATAACCGTCGTGATAGAGCTTGGAAACGACAGGGCTCATGCCATGGTAGCGCAAGCCGCCCGCGTGGTTTGGCGAGGGCAGGAAGCCGTGGCCCAATGTGTACATCTTCATCAACGGTGTGGTCTGTCCGATGTCGCCGAAATCAAACGCATAGCGTCCGCGCGTAAGGCTCGGACAGCTCACGGGTTCGACCGCAATAAATTCGATATTGTTGCGTTTGCGCAGCCTGTCGGCCATGAATGGTGAAATCAAGCCGCCGAGATTGGAACCGCCGCCCGCACAGCCGATGATAATATCCGGAGAGGCGCCATATTTGTCAAATGCGGCTTTGGCCTCGAGGCCGATCACGGACTGGTGGAGCACCACATGATTTAACACGCTGCCCAACACATAGCGGCAGTCGTCTGAGGACATGGAGGTTTCAAGAGCTTCGGAGATCGCGCAGCCCAACGAACCGCCGGTCTCCGGATTTGCGGCCAGAATGCGTCGGCCCGCCTCGGTCGTATTGGACGGCGACAGGATTACATTCGCACCGTATGTCTCCATGAGCACCTTTCTGTAGGGCTTTTGAAGGCCTGAGACCTTGACCATGTACACGGTTAGGTCGATGTCAAAATACGCCGTTGCCATCGACAACGCGCTGCCCCATTGACCGGCACCGGTCTCGGTCGTGAGGTGCTTGATGCCCTGCTGCTTTGCATAATATACCTGCGCGGCTGCGGAATTTAATTTGTGTGATCCTGAGGTGTTATTGCCCTCAAATTTGTAATAGATCTGCGCCGGGGTACCAAGGGCTTGCTCAAGGCAATAGGCTCGCACAAGCGGCGCCGGGCGATACATGCGGTAAAAGGCTTGTATGTCTTCGGGTATAGGGATGTATTCGTCCGTAACATTGAGCTCCTGGTCCACGAGCGCCTCGCAGAAAACGGGCAGAAGCTCGTCTCGCGTGCAGGGCTTGCCCGTGCCGGGGTTTAGAAGGCCGTCGGGCTTGTCTTTCATCACGGCCCTGATGTTGTGCCAAGCCTTTGGCAGTTCGCTTTCTTGCAGATATGTTTTGTAAGGGATATTAGACATTTTATTATCGCGTCCTTTGTAATGTAAATTTGTGTCAGAGTGTAGACTATCACGAATGCGAGGTATTGTAAACGATTCGTTGTCGTTTCTTATGGAAAGACATGATAAGATGCTTTGTAAATGAATATGGATTAAGCTGAGGTAAATAAATGGATGACCACATATTAAAAGATTTTAGACAGTTTATAAGAAGCCTTTCAGATATACCTGATGAAGATATTGATTTGTTGGTGGGATTGGCAACAAAATCTGCCTACAAAACAGATGACTTATTTTCGACACCCAATACACCATCAACATCAATAGCATTTGTGGCTAAAGGCTTATTTAGGTTATACGTGATTGATAAAGATGGCGATGAAGCAACCCTTGCCTTTACAGGGGAAAATATGTTTATGAGCTCTTATGGTGCTATCATTCTTAATCAAGTACGGCCGATATACATACAGGCCATAGAGGATTCGGAGGTATATACAATCTCAAGGACAACGTTTATGAGGTATTGGGAAACAAACGTAAATGTGAAAGACCTTTTGCATAAGGTAACAGAGTTGGACTGCATACGAATTAGCAAGCGCGAATTAGGATTTTTGTTGAACGACGCTCAAACGCGATATTACACTTTCTTAAATGACTTTCCTAAATATGCAAACCGTATTAAGCTGCGCTTTATTGCTTCATATCTTGGTATATCACCTGAAACATTAAGCCGATTACGAAATAAATGCAATTGATATAGGTCAATTACTCCAGTGGCGCTCCAATGCTATCATTCTTCTTGTTTTAATGAATTATATTGATGAATTATATTCAAGAAGAATTGGATGGCTAAAGGAGCGGGAGTATGAAAACAGAACGAAGATATGATATTGATTGGCTTAGAACGACAGGTGTTTTACTGGTAATACCTTTTCACACTTTAATCATGTTTAACATGAACCCATCATCGATAGTGTATATAAAAGATACTGTAAATGTTCATTTTTTTAATATTGTGGATAGTATAATAGACAGATTTCATATGCCGTTGTTATTTGTGCTTGCGGGGATGTCTGCATATTATGCATTAAAAACTCGTGCTACGATAAAATTTATTAAAGAACGAATGAGGAAATTATTAATCCCGGCTATCTTTGGGTGCATTATACTAAATCCGGTTATGACTTACATATATATGATTTCAAAACACAAAAACATAGGTTTTATAGAGCATTTGATTGGGTTCTTTTCAAAAAATCCGGGTGATTTTACAGGTATAAATGGTGCATTTACCCCTGCACATTTATGGTTTATTATTTTTTTGTTTGTCTTTTCCCTTGTAGCACTGCCGATGTTTTTGATGATTGATAATAAAAAAGACGCAAAATTTAGTATAAACCTTGCTGCGTTTTGTGAGAAACCATTGATGCTTTTAATCGTCACAGTACCAATTAGTGTATTATCATTAACAAATATTTTAGGAGACAGAAACCCTTTGGTATATTTGTTTATGTTTATAATGGGGTATGTTTTCGCTACTAACGAGCGTTATCAAAGAACACTTAATAGAGATAAGTGGACTTATCTTTTACTGAGTATTGTTCTGATGTATTTAAAATTTAATATTTCTAGTCATAATATGCTTTGGTCAATACAATGGGTAGCTTATGGATTGCTGGATAAAGCAACGCGCGTTGCTCCGGTATTTTCATTATTGGGCTTGGCAAATTGCTATATTAATACTAACTCTGCTGTATTGAAATATTTATCGCAAGCATCATTCACGGTATATGTAATACATATGTTAATCAATACGGTAGTTGGTTATTTTATTTTGCCTGTAAATATTTATGTCGGTGTTAAATATATAGTTATAGTGTTTATTACATTTGTTTTGTGCTTTCTGTTTTATGAAATGATACGGCGTATAAATAGCAAAACGATTTGTTGAATGATGCTTAAGAGTGTGTTAGATTATTATGTGACTATAGGTTTATATTGAATGTATTGGAGATACCACAGGGGAGATAGATGAATACGGCTTACCTGCTCGCTTGCCATGGGCAAACGAATATAGGGGGTGGGCAACAGTGGTATATGGTCATACCCCGTTGGGTGAGGTCCAAAGTGTAAATAACACGGTGTGTATAGATACAGGCTGTGTCTTTGGCGGGAAGTTGACGTGTTATCGCTATCCTGAAAGGGAGATTGTTCAGGTTTTGGCACATGAGGAATATTATCGTGCTGCAAAGCTGTTGAGTGTCGCGTCGGACAAGCGCGATGACATGTTAAATATAGACGATGTTCTCGGTAATAAATATCTGTATACCAAGCTACGCTCAAACATTAAGATCAATGAAGAGAACTTGAAGCCATTGATCGCTTTATTAATAATGAACCATTATATAGGGTTCATGAATGCGTGTTTGGCATTCTCTCATTAGAAAGCGAGCCCGTGGATCCACGATTATAAAGGGGGTGGGGCATTGACGGATATCAAGCAATGTATAATGCAAAAACTTAAGGATACGGAAACACAATATCATGTGCGTATTCCTCTTGCTATTGAATCGGGTAGCCGAGGGTGGGGCTTTGCCTCACCCGATTCTGATTGTAGATTTATTTATGTACATGAAAGGGATTGGTATATAAGCGTCTTTGAAAAGAAGGATATAATCGAATATCAGGCTGATAAGGTTTTTGACATTAACGGATGGGACATAAGGAAAGTGCTTAAACATATAATAAAATCAAATGCCGTAATCTTTGAATGGCTTTCGTCTAATGAGGTATATATAAAAGATTGGCGTGTTGCATCTATATTAAATGAATTGGCAACGCGTTTCTTTAATCCTGTAGCAGTCAGTTACCATTACTTGAGTATTGCACAAAATAAATTGAATGAAATAGTATCTGACAGTGAAGTGCGATTGAAAAAATACTTTTATATTCTAAGGCCTATTGCAAACTTAAATTTTATATATCAGCATGGCAAAATGCCATATATGGAATATGACAAAACCATCGCTGAGATTGATATTAATAAGGCTGTCTATGACGAGATTCAAACCATCAGCAGGATAAAGCAGGCATCGAATGAAAGCTTTATCATTAAAAATAACGATATACTAATTGATTATTTTAACGAAGAAATCGAGCTGTTTAAAGACAGGATAAATGAATATAAAGTTGAGAAAAACAAAGATTATGAAGAAGTCGATACTGTATTTAAAAGTATCATAGAAATGATGTGGTGAAATGATTGAACTACCAAAAACATTTCAAAGCCCTAAATATGAATTTCTCAATACTAATAGTGATCTTAATAACATTATATATTTAACCTCAAGTGGCTCGTATGGATATGGAACCAATCATGAAAACAGTGATATCGATCTACGTGGTGTTGTAGTTGAGGATGATAGGTATTTATTTGGCCTTAGTTCGTTTGAGCAATTTGAAGATATTGAAACAGATACGGTAATATTTGGCTTAAAAAAGTTCATAAAACTCTGTGTCGAAGCAAACCCAAACGCGCTGGAACTCTTGGGGACAGAAGAAGAGGCGATAGTAACTATGACGGAGAGCGGAAGGTTATTACGAGATAACGCGCATTTGTTTTTGTCAAAGAGGGTAATACAGAGCTTTGGTAATTATGCAACAGCTCAGCTACGCAGGCTGCAGAATGCACTCTGTCACGATCAATATAAAGAGTCTGAGCAGGAAAAACACCTGATGAACACACTGGTCGCACAGATGGATCACTTTAAGCGAACCTATACTAATTTTGACAGAGGCGCAATAACACTTGCAGTAAGTGAAGAGACCAAAGAGCTGACGATGGACATTAAACTAAATGGCTATCCTCTAAGGGATTTCGTAGGCATCTTTGGCGAAATGAGTAATGTGGTAAAAGCCTATAATAAGCTAAATCACAGAAACAGAAAGAAAGACGAGCCTCATCTGTATAAGCATGCAATGCATTTGATCAGGCTGCTTATCACTGGCATAGATATACTAAATGGTAAGGGTATCATTACCAAACGCACAATAGAACACGAGTTTTTAATGGATCTGAGAAATGGGAGATATTCATTTGATGAAATTTTTGGGTTTGCTGATGAATATCAAGCGAGGTTTACAGATGCGGCAAGCATGACCGCACTGCCTGAAAAAGTGGACATGGTCACGATAGAGCGGCTTATGAGGCAGATTTATAATTAAATATAAAAATCTGCCACCGGGTAGGGAGGGCGTGTAAATTAAAATGTGTATTCGAGTAAAACCGCACAAACTCGACAATT
>CAYURR010000112.1:0-9967 GCA_964446745.1 uncultured Defluviitaleaceae bacterium
CAGAGTATCACCGCGTCGGCTTCGATGGTTTGGACATGAAACAAGCCGGTGTTTTGCCGGCTTTTTATGCCGCGTACCACCGGCTTATCATCATTATTACTGATAAGTATTTCACTACATTCGCAGCTTGAGAGAACCCTCGCATGGTTTTGGGTAGCGTAACCGGACAACGCACGAACAACGTCAGACGCCTTGTCACTGACAGGAAAGATGCGTCCTCCGCGTTCGGCTTTTACCGCTACGCCCATTTCTTCAAAAAAAGCCACCGTACTGCCGCTGTCAAATCGGCTAAAAGCAGAATGCAAAAAGGATTTGTTTGTGATGCGTGCTGTATCCATGTCGGAAAAGGATGCGGTATTTGTAATATTGCAGCGTCCCTTTCCGGTAATACCGAGCTTCAGACCGGCTTTGTGCATCTTTTCGATCAGAGTAACCTCACAACCATAACGCGCAGCCGTTCCGGCTGCCATCATACCGGATGCTCCGGCTCCTACGACGATAACATGCCTGTCGCTCATCTTAGTTATCGTTTTTCAACGACGAATTTCATTACTGTACGTATACTTCCCTCAACATCTGATTGCGCAAAAGACGGTATACTGATTAAGTCTATTCCGTTCGGTGCCAGATACCCGCGTGCAATAGCTATGCTCTTTGTAGCTTGGTTTACAGCTGCGGCACCTATAGCCACAACCTCAACAGATTCACCGTTACGAACGACACCTGCTATAGCACCTGCTACTGACTTTGGAACTGACGAACCCGATACTTTAAGTACTTCCATCAATGTAACCTCCTACTACTATTTTTATTCAATGAATTTATATTCGCGAAATATCGCGAGTAAATTTATCGAGTAAATAAATTTATCGATTAAATGAGTTTAGTTTATGTAGTAGGGACGATATCTATTCAAAATTTATTTACTATTATGTTTTACTTAAATGCTTGTTATCTATTGATGATAATTTATTACGGTTTGACAATTATGGTTTCAATTGATCTACTGTTGGTTTCATCTTATCATTTTATCTTTAGTATATTTAACTGCCGATGGTTCAATCAACCGTATGGTGGCAAAGGCTGCCATTTGTTCAGCCTGTTTTTTGGTTGCGCCCGTCCCCGTGGCCAACACCTCATCCCCAGACATTACCGCCGCGGTAAAAACCTTTTGGTGGTCGGGTCCTGATGCGTCGGTTATGACATAGCGAACCGTGTTCTTCCCCTCCCTTTGCAAGACCTCCTGTAAATAAGTTTTATAGTCCTGAAACTCAAACGTGGCAGCTTGCTCGGCTAATTTGTCTTTGAACAGGCGTTCAATGACAGCTTGTACACAGTTAAGGCCGCCATCAAGAAACACCGCTCCGAAAACAGCTTCTAACGCATCCGACAGTATAGATGCCCTGTCGTTGCCTCCGGACATGGCCTCTCCCCTTCCGAGTTTCAGACAGGAACCAAGCCCGATATCCCTCGCGATAGTAGCGAGGCTCTGCTCACACACCAAAGACGCGCGAAATTTCGTCATCTGTCCCTCGCTCATATTAGGATATGTCCTATATAACAGGTGACTGATCACGAGTTCCAATACGGCATCACCCAAAAACTCCATGCGTTCGTTATTCACATTCTCAGAATGCGTAACACCTATTTCATTGGCGTAGGAGCTATGGGTCAGTGCGATGTCAAGCAAAGCGGGGTTTTTGAAGCTATAGCCGATAGTTAGGGTCATTTAGAGGCTTTGCTCCCGATATATGCCGCTGCGTCGCCCACAGTCTTAATCTTTTCGGCATCCTCGTTCGAAAACTCCATATCAAAAGCCTCTTCAAGCTCGGAAATAATCTGGAAGATATCCAGAGAGTCCGCTCCGAGATCACGGGCAAATGACGTATCAGCAGTTATCTTATTTTTGTCTATGCCCATTTGTTCGGAGATTATTTCCGCTATCTTGTCCATTTCCATGTTGAATGCTTTGTTGTTTTCATTACCCTTTTCCATGCGTCAGTCCCCTTCTTGTCATCTGCTACAAACAATATACAGGATTTTTATTCTCTTTACAATAGTTAATTGAATAATTCATGTGAACTTAATTTGCTTTTTACAATTACTTTTGATACTCTTAATTTGATTCGAGATTTGAAAATATATCACGTTATGAGAGTGTTTTATCAATTCATTTGATCAATGCGAGGGATTATATCTCAATGATTCACTATAAGATACATGGTGACGGCCACCCACTGATTATGCTACACGGCAATATGGAGAGTTCGGAGTATTTCAAGGCACAGGTCGCATTTTTCAAAACCAAATACAAGGTCATCACAATCGACAGCCGTGGGCATGGGCGTTCGGGCTTCGGCGATCTGCCAATCACGATTGATCTGCTCGCAGATGATGTACTCGATGTCATGAATACACTCGGCATAAAAAAAGCCGCACTGCTTGGTTTCAGTGACGGCGGAAATATTGCGCTGCGTTTAGCTGAAAAGTCTGTCTCCGGCTTCCCGGATGCAACGCGTTTCTCTGCGATGATTGTTGTCGGAGCCAATCTGTATACCCAAAACCTCAAGCCCTCCGTAATATTGCCCTACAGGGCGCTGTACCTGTTGTTTAGAGCCTTAGGTTTTATTCCTCGGTACCGCCGTAAAGCTATGCTGATGTCTTTGGTAACTGAGGAACAGGGCTTTAATGAAAATCTGCTTCGCTTGGTCAAGATACCCATCTTAGTTATGGCCGGTCAGAACGATATGATCAAGGAGGATCATACCAGAGAGCTCGCCGCGCTGCTACCGAACGCGATACTGAACATCCTACCGCATGCTAGCCATTTCCTGCTCTCCGAGCGCCCTGACGAGGCCAACGTGATCATCGATGCGTTTCTAACCGAACATCTTACTTCCTCATCGGGCTGATGTGTATCTGATCCGGACGCATGCCGGTCTTGCGCTTTACTATGTCCTCGATCTGGGCTATCTCTGCATCCGTGAGTGCTTCCTTATTTACCACTACGTCGACGCTCTCGTCGTCGATGCGCACATAAACCTCAGCAAAGCCCTTGGACTCTATCATAGCCTCAGCCGCCGTCTCCTTCTCGATCCGCTTTTGTATCTCCATGATCGAGTCGGCTGCTTCTGCTTTCTTTAATTGCTCTATGTTCGTGTTATTTATGACCTCGGTAAGTATTTCCTTTTCCTTCGCGCGGGCTTGCTCCCTATTGAGCTTTGCCTGTACGAAGTATGAGCTGTCTTGCGTTGTGTTCACAAATACCGCCGTGCCCGGATCCGATGTCGTATCCGATACATACAACGTTGAGTTTTGATCGGCATCAGATAGTGTTGCGATCATCGGGTTGTCATCGATCGTGAGCGCCGTGCCTATCTCACCCTCGGTGTCCGCAGTCATGATCTCCGTCGGTATCAGCGCGCTGATCTCGCCCTTGTCGTTCAATGTGATGCCTGTTGCCGTCTTATCCTTGCGATCCACATAGTTTAAATACCCCGCGACCGCTATCATGACCACCAACGCCGTTATGATTATCTGATTCCTCTTTAATGAAAACATCCTTTTTCCCCCTTCTAAGATTTCTTCTTGAATACGCAAATCTTGTTTGCCTCCAACCCGAGTACCGCCTGCGCGGCTCGGATCAACACGTCCTGCACTAATACGTCACCGCCCCCTTCAGCAATGATGATAACGCCTTGTATCTTTGGTACCGTTTCCTTTAACACCACAGGCCCGCCCAAGGCCTTTCGGTCCTCATTCTTTGTCCACTGTTCCCTCCTCCCCCCTTGCGCGTCCGTCTCGTTTGTGCCGGATGCGCTCGTGGTCACATCCTGCGCTAATTCTATCTCCCTCCCGTTTGAAAGCGTAATCATTACCTGCGTTTCTCCTACCCCCGCTATCTGTGAAAAGCTCTCTGCAAGCCGCTTCTCCAGCTCATGCACATATCGCGTCTCCGCGTCTGCCACCGATATGGTATCCGTGACCGCCGCTGTGCTGCGTACACCGCCGGATGGAACGGCTGCTTCTTTTTTCTCAGTATTCGCGAGGTTAAATAGGCCCTTACCGCTTAATAATATCCCGACACCCGCCAACAGCAGCATCAGCAATACTGCAAGCACACTCTTGTCCTTTTCACGAATCGTCTTTTGTATCCATTCCGATATCTTTAGCTCCTTCATTAGTGCCTCCAATTCGCGGACTGCCGTGTAGCAGTCACAGTTATATGTATATGACGCTCCTCAACGCCGTAGAAGTCCGATATCGCTTTTTTTATCGCCTGTACATCCGAGCCGTTACTGCCCGTGTCCACCGCCGCTTCACCCAGTCCCATGATCTCGTCTATGCGGCCGACCTTTACCTCCTCTATCCGTATGAGCCCGGCCTTTGCCTGTTGCTCTTCCGTATCTGTGACTGCTTCTGTGTCTCCTAATGTAAGACTGAGTTGTCCGATGCCATTTTGCTCGCTGTTTAAAGTAACTCGCGCATCTTTCAATAAATATCCGTAAGGCTTTACGAGCTCTGCGATCTGTTTGCTCACTTGATCCGTGAATAACCCTGTGAGCATATCGTATCGCATTTCTTCATAATATGCCGGGTCGGTCTCTATCATTCCCGCTTTGCTGTCAAAAAGGCCCGTCAGGCCTTGTAAGCCGTCATCCATAAATGCCAACGCCGGGCGGCTGAGCACGACCACCATCACAAGCCCCAAGAACAGGTTCAATAGCTTCGTCATCTTGGAGGATGGCATCAGCAGCTTTATAAACGCCGCGAATATTAAACACAGCAGTACATCGTTTATGTATAGGCTCATAAGTATCACCCCATCAATAGGTTGCCACGGTGATCACAGCCGATATGAACATCAGCGCGACTGTCATCACGCAGTAAAGCAGCAGCGCGATAAACGATGCTACCGCGTCGATGCATTTTACGAGACGCGGGTCGGCCACAGGCTGTATGATCGCGGCTGTAAATTTATAAATGCCGACTATCGCTAATATCTTGAGCACGGGCACAGCACATGCTACGGCTATACCGATCGCGAGAGCGGCCATTACACCGCTCTTGATGCTCTGGGACCAGAATATCGTCATATCGAGCGCACCGCCTAATATGCCGCCAACCACCGGTACCGCTCCCGCAGAAGCCTTTGCGGCCTTGAACGCAAGGTTGTCCAATATCGGCGAGGTAATACGGTTCAACGATAATATCGATACAAACAGGAACGCGGATATCGATAGCGACCACTTCACGAGCTTTTTTAGTAGCTCCGCCAGTTTGGTCAAAACGTCGCGTTCCTCTATGTAATTAACCGCTGATATCACGGCAGCAGTTGTGATCATCGGCACTGAGACCCGCGTAATAAATACCGCTATAAACTCCGTAAAGAACATAAACAACGGCTGAAACATCGTACCCGCGCCCGTTTTGCCTGAAAATATAAGGAGGCCCACCATGATCGGCGCTGCCGCTAGCATCATATTCGTGAGCGTTTTGAGTAATGCGCTCATCGCTACGACGATGCCGCGAAATGAATCGACCAGCAACATGATCAGTAATATGTATCCGACGTAAAACGCGACCTCTCCGACGGATTTCTCACCGCCCGGTTTCATCGACTGCATCAGTGCGGTCAGCAGAGCTGTAACTAACGCTATAGCGATGAGCCTGCCCATGAGCATACGGTTGTCCAACACGTCGCCGATCAACAGCCGGATACCTGCGTTAAGGATATCCTGCGGCGAAAGGCTGAAGTGTCCCTCGATGATGTCCTCCACCGTCCGCGTAAAGCCTTCTCCCATATTCTCTAAGCCGAAGCCCTTTAGTACATCGGTATTCATATGTAAAAATCCCCCAACCGTTTAAAGACTTCCGACCAATTTCCTGATGATGTCTAGCAAGTCCGTGAGTATCGGCAGCGCAGCCACAAGGATAATCAGCTTGCCCGCGAGCTCCACCTTGTAGCCGATGGCCTTTTGGCCGGCATCGTCGCAGATCATCTCGGCAAATTGGGCAATATATGCTATGCCGATGATTTTCATTAGCGTCACGATATGGTTCGAACCGGATCGTGATGCACTCATGCCCATATCCTCTGCCATTTTCGCAAAGAAGCTGATATTTTCACGCAGATACGGTACCACTTGTAAAAAGATCATCGCACCGGCCGCTATGCCAATGATTAGGGCAATCTCTTTGTTGAAACCCCCAACGGCCACAGCCAACACTGCCGCGACGATCCCGAACGCGGCTATCTTGATGATCTCGTCCATAACCGCAACTCTATAACCCGAAGGTGTTTTTGACCGTCGTAAACAATTCGCTGATCTTTTGGATGATTAGGAACAGCACAACCACCAGCCCTGCGAGGGAAACCATCAAGGCCTGTTCCTCACGCCCAGAATTCTTGAGTACCTGATACACCACCGACACCAAAATCCCTACCGCTGCGATCTGAAAGATTATGGCTACATCCACCGCAATACCACCTTTCTGATATTCCTCTTAAAAAAGCGCCACCGCTACCAAAATCCCACCCAATACCCCGAGGCTTCTATAGAGCTTCCTGTTCTTCGGGAGGGTTTCGGCGAGGCCCGAAAGTGCCTGATCTATATATCCAACCGTCATATCAATGCTATTTAACTGCATTTCCCTATCCAAATATCCAAGCGTTCGACCGAACGCATGCAGATTTGTGTAATCCTCATCATTTAGAAAGCCTCGTGGCTTGTTCTGTGCGACTGCATGCTCCCAGCACGCATTCACATCCGCATAATCCCCGGACATCAGGGTTTGCGATAGAGTCTCAAATAATTTCGCCGCGAAGCTGTTGCCCAAACGTTCAGCGACATTTTCCGCGGCGACACTCAACGGTGAAGCCGTGAATGTTATCTCAGAGCGCAGGACCAGTAACGCTTGTTTAAGTGTATTCAGATCCTCCGCACGAAAGCCCTCTCTATATGCAAACCAGAAGCCCGTCGCGGCAGCCGAAGCGCATATAACCGCAATAGCAAACATTTTTATCAGCATAAGCGTTCAAACCCTTCGTCATATATCCCCGCAATATTTCCCCTACCCGTGAGCACCGCAAATCGTTCGAATATCCCCATATCGAGCAGTCGGCTCAATGCGGGCCTACGCCTAATGTCCTCGATGTTCTTGCCATGCACCGTGCATATCAGTGTGACCCCGGCATTCACGATATCCTCAACTGCCTCTATGTCCTGTTCGCCACCGAGCTCGTCTACCGCTATGATCTGCGGCGACATCGAACGTAGTAACATCAGCATCCCGATATCCTTTGGGCAACCGTCCAACACATCTGTGCGCTTACCTACGTCGCATTGCGGTATGCCTTTATAGCAGCCCGCAATCTCCGAACGTTCGTCGACTACGCCGACCGTGAAGCCCTTCCTGTCCGATAGTATCCGCACCATATCCCGTAGTAGTGTAGTCTTACCACAGCCCGGCGGCGATATGATCATCGTATTCGGCGGCAATCCCGACATATACTTAATCAGCTGGTCCGCACAGCCCTTGATCTGCCTAGCTATGCGAAAGTTGACAGAATTGAATTGTCTGATAGTGACCACGGAGCGTTTGTCCGTGACTACCCTACCCGTGAGCCCTACGCGATGCCCACCGGGCAGTGTTATGTATCCGCAGGCGATCTCCTCCGCGAACGCGTACATCGAGTAGTCGCTCAATAGCTGAACACTCTGATCGATGTCATTCTGGCTCACGATAACGGAGCCAAAGTCCGTCTCCGCTCCGCTTATGCGCAGTGTCAGCGGCTTGCCGACACGCAGCCTGACCTCTTGGATGTCCGAGGTGTCGATGTGCTGTGAATTATCTAACCCAGCCAGTAGCTCCTCGCGTATCCGTGCGCTCAAATACCGCGCGATAATGTAGATAGGCTTGTCATTTGTGTTTTGCATACGTTTCCCCCATAGATAAGATATGCTACAGAGTTCTTTATCAGAATATATGACAAGCCTATACGATGTATGCCAACAGGCAAAAAAAAAGATAACCACGGACTCGTACAGATAAAGACGGATATACACGGATTTTAAAGTAAATGTTTTAAAATCCGTGTATATCCGTTTCAATCCGTGCAAATCCGTGGTAAATGTTTATCGCTACTTAGATGTCTCTACATGAGTTTATATAGTTAAGGCAGAGCTCATCACTGCCAAGCAAGGCGTTCGCCGATGTGATCGTTTGCTTTATAGGTTCGTTCGTAACATCCATGATAGTGCTATCGAGACCCTTGCTCATGCACATGGCAAGAAAAGCGGCGTTTATTCTTTCACGTTCGGGTAATCCGTAGGAGATATTGGAGAGCCCGCAAATCGTTTTCACACCGTGGATGTTGCCTTTGATCAGCTCCAATGTATCCATAGCCACTATAGCGGCGTTGGGGTTTGAGATCAACGACTTGACTATAATGTCGATATAGATGTCAGTAGGTACAAAGCCCATGGCGAGGATTTTCTCTACGATCCGTTTCGAGCTATTTAAGCGTTCGTGTGCGGAGCTCGGAATATGGCCCGATGTCATCGGTAAGACAACGAGCCCCGCTCCGTGCTTTATCGCGGCGCGGATCAGTACATCGAAACGCTCATCCTCCGTGACTGAGTTCAAAATAATCTTGCGACCCTTGCTGCCAGCCATCATTTCCATGCATTGGATCAACACCTCCGGTTTCGGGGAATCCAACATAATGCCGCAGCTGCTATATTCCGATACCATATCCACGAGCCGGAGCATATATTCAAGCTCATCCTCATCAAACATCGCCGTATTGATGTCTACATAGCACGCGCCGCATTCGGACTGATGCCTGATGATATCGATTATATATGGTTCGTCATTGTCCTTTAGGGCATTAAATATACGCGGCATCGAGCTGTTTAGGGTTTGGCCTATCGTAATCAAGACAGATAATCGGACAGCTTTCGCGTGATCTCATGTTCTGAGAATGACGCGCATTGTCTTATCGCGCTGTGAATAGCTTTTGCATTGGACGAGCCGTGTGCCTTTACAACGAGAGCGTTCAAGCCTAAAAACGGTGCACCTCCGACCTCAGTGTAGTCAAAGCGCTTCTTGACATTCGCGAAGGCTCCCTTCGCGAGCATTGCGCCTACCTTGGATGCAAACGATGACATCAGCTCATCCTTGATGATCGACAACAGCGATTTCGCGAGACCCTCTGTGTATTTGAGCACCACATTACCCACAAACGCATCGCATACGACCACATCGGCCTTACCGGCCGGTACGTCACGCGCCTCGATGTTTCCTATAAAGTTCAGCCCCGAATGCTCCAGTAGCTCATAGGCCTCTTTAGTGAGCGCGTTGCCCTTCTCCTTTTCAGACCCTATGTTCAGAAGCCCCACCATTGGCTTTGCGATCCCGAACATATTCTCCACATACACCGAGGCGATCTTGCCGTATTGTAACAGGTATGTCGGCTTCGCGTCGACATTTGCACCGCTGTCCACGAGCAGCGAAAACCCCTTTTGATGCGGTAACGCGGTCGCAAGCACCGGACGTTCAACACCCTTTATGCGTCCGACTATCAGCGTCGCGCCCGCCAAAAGCGCTCCCGTATTACCAGCAGAAACGATTGCATCGGCTTGTTTATCCTTCAATAGTGCGAGGCCTTTCATCATTGAGCTGTTCTTCTTGTGCTTGACGGCCTGTGTCGGCGCCTCATCCATCATGACTATCTCCGGTGCATCCACGATCTCCACGCGGCGCGTATCATAACCGGCGTGCTTGTTCAGTTCCGCTTTAATCGCGTCCGTCTTTCCACAGAGTATGATACTTACCCTCTGATCCTCCAGAGACTTTATCGCCCCTGCGACAATCTCCTGCGGGGCATTGTCCCCGCCCATTGCATCTACTACTATTTTCATACAGACCTCCTTGTAAAGCTTGCTTGTACTATTTATTCGTG
>CAYURR010000113.1:0-9965 GCA_964446745.1 uncultured Defluviitaleaceae bacterium
TTAGGAGCAATGGATGAAGCAAGCATATACGATCGACAGCACCGGGACACACTCTGTGAGCAATAAAAAGGTCTGGGACGTGTACATGCCATATGAACGGGCTGCATATTCGTATATTCTGACCGAAAAGGTCAACCACATCGAGGGCACGGTTAAAGAAATCGGTGAAAAACTGAAACTGTCACCGATGTATACCATCGCGTTCATCGACGGGATCAACGAAGCATTGGATAAGCAAATCGAGATCAACGAATTGAACGAGGAGTCGCAGGTTGTCTTGGACTTCACATTCGAAAACCTGTATAGGAAGATGGTAGACTATAAGGCCGACACGTTGTACACGATGGATGAGTGGAAGAATGTCTTTGATGAGGACAAGCTCACATGGATGTTTAAGGATCAAAGGCAGGCCGGTACATTCAGACGTGAGGGAGCAAAGATAGGCCGAAACGACCCCTGCCCCTGTGGCAGCGGCAGGAAGTACAAGCAATGCTGCGGGAAGAACAAAACAGCGTGAGCCATGCTCTACCCGATGAGATCATAGAACGTGCTGCAAGGCTCATAAGATCCGGAGGTCTTGTCGCGTTTCCGACTGAAACGGTCTACGGTCTCACTGCAAATATGTATGACGAGGCTGCTACAAAGCGCATCTACATTACAAAAAAACGTCCGACAGATAATCCGTTGATACTGCATATACATGAATTCTCTCAGCTGTATGAGCTTGCGCACGACATCTATGGCACCGCGAGAATATGTGCCGAGCGTTTCTGGCCTGGACCCTTGACTGTCGTATTGCCTAAAAAGCCTTCTGTACCGCTATGGGTTACGGGCGGGCTTAACACGGTCGCCATACGCTTCCCGTCAAATGAGGTTGCATTGAAGCTGATCAAGGCTACAGGGATCCCATTACCGGCACCGAGTGCTAACCCATCGGGTAAACCAAGTCCTACCTCTGCGTTGCACGTATCTGCTGATTACCCAAACGGTGAGATAGACATGATTATCGATGGCGGCGACACCGTTTATGGTTTGGAATCAACAGTCATAGACCTCTCTGTATCCGAGACGCCGATATTGCTACGTCCGGGAGGTGTTACCACCGAGATGCTTACACAAGTATTCGGACTTGTGGACGGGGTCAAGATGGACAAGCTTACAAGCGATGCGCCGAAAGCTCCAGGCATGAAATACAAACACTACGCTCCGGACGCCGATATGACCATATATTCGGGTGCGCCGGAGGATGTCGTGAGCGCAATTATAAGCGCTACTGACAATTTCTTGTCTCGTCATCCCGGAAAAACTGTCGGCATACTCACAACCGAGCAGAATATGCAATGCTTTACTCGTCATCTTCAACAAGATAACCGGGTAGTAATACTGTCTGTAGGCGACAGAAATGATTTAACAACAGTTTCTCACAAGCTTTTCGGCTGCCTCAGGGATTTTGACAGTAAAAATGTGGATATAATCTACGCAGAGGGGTTTAAGAACGACGAAATGGGGCTGGCCGTGATGAACAGGCTTTCCAAGGCCGCCTCGGGACGTATTAAGTATGTGTAGGCTTTATTATGTATGCTTTATTTAGAATGGGTGCGTTAAATGAAAATACTCTTTGTGTGCACGGGTAACACCTGCCGCAGTCCCATGGCTGCGGCTATAGCCGCGTCGATGTACCCCTCGCACGACTTTGATTCGGCAGGGATATCAGTCTATTTCCCTTCGGAGGCGAGCACAAATGCTGTATGTGCGGCAAAAAAATACGGAGGCGATCTGAGCTCACATATGTCTAAGCAGGTGAGTGTCGAGCTTTTGGACAGTGCCGATACTATCTTCACAATGACCGCATATCACAAAGAAGCGCTTATTTCGATGTCACCCGCCCACTCTTTCAAGATCATGACCCTTTCCGATACGGACATCTGTGATCCGTTTGGCGGGGACTTACCTGTTTACGAGAAATGCGCAACACAGATATATAATTGTATAGTAGCCTTAAAATTGCAGCAGGCGCTGCCAAACCAACCACAAGGAGGAGAACAAATGGCAAAGCTTCATGTAATCGACCATCCGCTTATCAAGAACAAGATCTCCATGCTTAGGAGCATCGAAACCGGTAACAAGGAGTTTCGCGAGATCGTCGAGGAAGTCGCAACATTGATCTGCTACGAGGCGACAAGGGATGTACCGACCGTGGAGGTCGATATAGAAACACCGATATGTGTAACAAAGGGTCGTATCATTGAGCAAAAATTCGGTATCGTACCGATACTACGCGCGGGTATAGGTATGGTCAGCGGTATGTTGAACCTGATGCCCACGGCTAAGGTCGGACATATAGGTATCTACCGTGATCCAGAAACACTTAAGCCCGTAGAATATTACTGCAAGTTACCTACCGATGCTAACGAGCGCGATATCTTTTTGATCGATCCGATGCTTGCCACAGGCGGCACCGCATCATACGCTATTGACTATCTGAAGCAGCGTGGCGTAAAGCGCATAAAGCTGTTGTGCCTTTTGGCCGCACCCGAGGGTGTTGCACGCATCAATAAGGATCATCCGGATGTGGACATATACACATCTGAGTACGACGAACGCTTGAATGATCATGGATACATAGTACCCGGATTGGGCGATGCGGGCGATAGATTGTTCGGTACCAAGTAACATCAAAACGCAATACCCTGGAGGTCTTTTTTTTGGAGCATAATTGGCTGTTGTATATTGCGGTGTTCGCTTGTGCGTTCGGCGTATCGCTTGTCGGAACACCTTACGCTAAAAAGTTATCCGTAAAGGTCGGTGCGATCGATTACCCGCGAAAGCGTGGTATGCATAAGGAACCTATACCGCGCATGGGCGGGGTTGCGATATTCTTTGGCTTTCTTGTCGCGTTTGGTATCGCTGTTATATTTATGTCCGAGTTGCGCTCGAGACAGGCCGTAGGCTTGGTACTCGGCGCGATCATCATTCTTGCTTCTGGTATGATCGACGATATCTATTCCTTAAAACCACGCTACAAGCTCATCACACAATTCATCGCATCCTTGGTCGTTGTACTCACGGGTACGCGTCTTAATATCCATATGCCCCCGATCAGCGGTTACATAAACGCGTTCAGTATACCCCTTACTATGCTCTGGATTATGGGCATGACCAATGCCGTCAACTATATCGACGGCTTGGACGGCCTTGCAGCCGGTGTATCTACTATTGCCGCATTGTGCTTGACAGCGCTCTGCGTTATCACAGGCTCACCAGTCGCTGTCGTACTGTCAGCGGCGGTCGCAGGCAGCTGCATGGGCTTCTTGCCACGCAACTTCAGCCCTGCTGAGGTTATTATGGGTGATACGGGCGCATTATTTTTGGGATATGTGCTCGCAGTCACCTCGATCATAGGATTGTTTAAGGGATATGCTGTGTTGGCCGTTCTGACTGCATTTTTTGCGCTATCGTTACCGATATTTGATATCGTGTTCGCTACTCTGCGCAGGATGATCAGGCGTTATAGCATCACCGACGCTGACGATGCTAAGGGGCATATCCACTATCGTCTCATGGCTTCGGGCTTTACGACACGTCAGTCCGTATTCATCCTATATGCGCTGAGCACCGTGTCAGCGATACTCGCTGTAGTCATCGCAATAGAAAACATCTGGGCATTGATCATAACTATAGTAGGACTTGGGATCATGCTTGTAACGATATATATGTACAGAAAACGTATTTAATAAAGGAACGATACCATGGACGCGAATACCACCGCTCGCATACCACCGAATGATATACAGGCCGAAGAAGCCGTACTCTCGTGTATGCTGTTTGACCGGGAATCCGTCGTCATCGCATATGAAATGCTACGCGGCGAGGACTTTTACCGACCCGATTACCGGATTATCTATGAGGCGCTTATCGATTTGTTTCTAAAGAACGTGCCGATAGACGTCGTAACACTCTGTAACAAGCTCACGGAGAATGCCATGCTCGAAAGCGTGGGCGGTACAAATGCGATAGCTACTATCGCAGCTGCGTTTTACACCTCCGCGAATATTCGACATTACGCAAAGATCGTTTCCGACCGCTCGGTACTGCGCAGGCTCATAAGGGCTTCGACGCAGATCACAAACGAGAGCTTTGAAGCCGCCGATGATGTTGACAACATCATAGATCGCGCCGAGAAGGGCATATTTGACATAGCCCAAGGCCGTAACATCTCGGAGTTCACACCATTATCCGAGGTATTGAACACGGCTGTGGATCATATCGAGATGCTATCTAAAAATGCCGGGCAGATAACAGGCGTGCCCACGGGCTTTTACGATCTCGACAACAAAACCGCCGGGCTTCAGCCCGCAGAACTAATACTGCTGGGCGCACGCCCTTCAATGGGTAAATCTGCGCTGATGTTGAATATCGCTCACTCCGCCGCTGTGGTACATAACATACCGACAGCTTTTTTTTCGCTCGAAATGTCGAAGGAACAGTTGGTGTCGCGCTTAATCTGTGCCGAGGGTACGATCGACTCTCAAAAGCTACGTACAGGCGACTTGAACGATGCTGATTGGCTTAAGATAGCTGACGCAATCGGCACGTTACAGGACGGCAAGCTATACTTTGACGATACGGCTGCGATATCTATTGCACAGCTTCGTTCGAAATGCCGCAGGCTAAAGATTGAAAAAGGTCTCGGGCTTGTGCTGATCGATTATCTACAGCTCATGACTGGTTCGAGCTCACGTTATGAGTCACGTCAGCAAGAGATTTCCGATATCTCTCGCTCATTGAAAGCACTCGCAAAGGACCTCGAGTGTCCGGTGTTTACAGCCGCGCAGCTCTCGCGTGCCTGCGAGCAGCGTGCGGATCACCGCCCTATCCTCTCCGATTTACGTGAATCAGGCGCCATCGAGCAGGATGCGGATGTAGTAATGTTCTTATACCGTGACGAATACTATAATCCGGATACAGAGAAAAAAGGTATGGCAGAGGTCATCCTTGCAAAACATCGTAACGGCCCAACGGGTACCGTTGAGCTAGCATATCTGAACAAATACACGAAGTTTGTAAATACCGTGCAGAATTTCAATTAACGCGGAGGTCTATATGAACTTTTCATACCATATGCCCACTAAGCTTATAATGGGTGAAATGAACGAACATGTTAACGAATTTAAAGGTTATGGCAAGCGCGCATTGATTGTGACGGGTCGTTCGTCGGCTAAAAACGGATCACTCGACGATGTAAAGGCTTGTCTCAATGCCGTTGGTGGGGGCTATGTGCTTACCGCGCCCGTTCCAGAAAACCCGGCGGTCGAGGATGTGGATGCCGGAGCCGATTTATGCCGTGCGGAGGGCTGCGATTTCATCGTGGCGATCGGCGGCGGCTCCGCTATGGATTGCGCAAAGGGTATAGCATTACTTGCTGCCAATCCGGGGTTATGCTGTATGGATCTGTTTACCGCCGACAAACTACCGCACTTACCGATGCTTGCGGTACCTACAACAGCCGGCACAGGTTCCGAGACCACGCCGTTTTCTGTTTTGACGCTACATGATCAGAAGACAAAGAACTCAATTAAGCCATGGGCATTTTTTGAAAAAGCGTTTTTAAACGGCAGATACATGATAAATATGCCTAACGATATTACGTTGAGCACAGCCGTTGATGCGCTATGTCACTTAGTAGAAGGTTACCTATCCGCTAAGTCTAACTACTTTAGCGATACGATGGCCGAGGGTGCCTTCTTGAAATTCGCCGAGTGCTTGGACGCAATGGAGCGACGCAACTTTGAACTCGATGTACGGAACAAGCTGCTGATGCTCTCTTCGCTCGCGGGTATCGTGATCACACAGGCCAAAACCTCGTTGCCGCATCAGCTTGGCTACGCACTCACTTATAATAAAAATATCCCACATGGCTATGCCACGGGGATACTTTTGACCGAATATATGCGATTGTGTTTGAAGAATACACATTGCCCCGAGCAGGCAAAAAAGGTCGCACGCGTATTAGAGCTACTCGGTTTCGCGTCGATAGACGCGTTCGAAGCGTTTATGAAAAAGGTAGTGAAATTGAATGATTTGGAAGTTTCCTCGCAAGAGATACTTGGTTACGCGGATCGCTTTTACCAAAACAAGGCCAAGCATGGTGTTCATCCCGCATCAATAACACTTGAGGATATCGAGGCCATCTATCGCAACAGCCTCGGTTGATTATTGCCCTCCTACAGGAAATGTCTCCGAGCGTGGCGTGATGAACGCATAGCGGCTCTTTAGCATATTATTTACACCCACATATATACTCGAAATCTTATACCATGTAGTAATATCTATTTCCCCCGTAATCGGTAGGTTAAATACCCGCTGGAATACCTGTACGGTATTCTTGGTATTCGCCTCATACTTACCGTTTGCGGGGTATATTTTTGGTATGCCCGGATAGCTGGAGGTAATAACGTTGAGCTCATTTTGAACCTTCTGTACGGCTTCGCCGCATATGCCGACCTTCAACACATATCCCGGGAACGAGTACGGTATACCACTGACCTTTTGCGCTGCGGATAGCGAAACGTCGTTTCCGTAGTAATATTTAAGGATGTTTATAGCGGTATAGCCTTGATCACCGAGATACTTACTACCCCATTGACTCAACCAGCCCGGATTGTTGACCTTTATGCCATCGTTGTATTGAGAGAAGAACGGTACGTTATTATTGCCTCGTGTGATGTAGTAATAGAAAATGCTGTCGACAACCTTGGAGATACTGTCGAAGATCGTGCGGCCGTAGATAAACTTTTGGTCATATTGCGTCGAGGACGTGATTGTAAACGGATAACCCTTTGCAACATACCATTCGGTGTAGATCCTGTTTAGCGTAAACGACAGTATTGCAAATACATTGGCCTTTATAGTTTCGACCGGCCATGTCGCATATATCTCGCTCGATGCGACGTTCTTGATGTAATCCGTAAACGGGACGTTATAGTTTGGCGCTGCGCTGTTTGTGGGTAACCCGTCGTGTACAATCACAAATTCCGGTATGACAACGCGTGGTAGTACGAAAGTCGATATCGGGGGTTGCGTCAGTTCATCTGGGTTTTCTTTGATCTTTGGCGCATAATCACCAACTAGGGTATGCTGTGGCAGCTCGATATCCGTTAATAGCAACCCTGATTCCGAATCCGATAATAAAATAACATTTTGTATGCTCGTAATCCCGTCAAAGATCTCTATGTCATTAATTACCGTTGTTATTAACCCTTCTTTTTCTACTACGATGCTGTACAATCCGTATGGCAACACATCTGATTCGGGTACAAGCGAAGCGGCTGCATCAGGACAGTCCAGTCCCTCGATCAGCGCTTGCCCGTCCGCGTTGGTAACCACCGCGGGTATCTGGACGTTTGTAAACGATATACGCGCGCCCGAAACCGGTTGCCCTACATTATCGGCAAATGTATTTATCAGCAGATTCCCTTTACCCATAACTACCTCCATATCGGTATGCTGTACTTCTATCTTATGGCGATAAAAAAATAATGTTACACATATTCCTTCCCTCATTAATACTATAAATTATTAAGGGGGAATTCCGCATGTATATATTAGGTGATATCAATCCGGAAATACGCCAATTAAAAAAGATGATGACAGCGTTGAACTATCCGAGCATCGAATCCGATGTATTTGACGAAAGAACCCAGAACGCGGTTTATGCGTTTCAAAATGATTATGGACTGCCCGTAAACGGAAGCCTTGATAAAAACACCATAGCCGCGCTGAATAAATACTCGATGGGCAAGATGCCTGAGGCGGTACCGATACCCGAAACAGTACCGATACCTAAAGCCGCACCGATCCCAGAGACCATGCCTACTCAAATGACAAATCCCGAGCCTGAAATGAATACGGATACGGACACATCACCGGAAGCTGATCCGCCGGTGCGATACGAGCCACGCTACGAACCCGCACGCGAGTATGTCCCCGAGCGGCGCATCGAGCCTGTGCCTGAGTATATTCCTGAGCGGCGCATCGAGCCGATCCCGGAATACATCCCTGAGCGGCGCATCGAGCCGATCCCGGAATACATCCCTGAGCGGCGTGTAGAGCCTATTCCGGAGTATATCCCTGAATATGTTCCAGAGGCAGAACCTATACCGGGATATGTACCTGTCCCGGGAGTAGCGCCGATGCCCGAGGTTGTACCGGTTGCTACGCAGCGGGTAATACCGGAGCCTCAGGTCATTTATATCCCGCTTTCAAATACAGAACCAATACCCAATCCTGCATTTATGGCTCCGTATATTTCAAGGGCTATGCATCCGGCTATGAATCCGGAAAATGGTGTTGCTCAGGGAATGCCGACAGGAGCACCTCTCCAGACGCCTGCGAGCATGCAAACTACCGAAACCGGCCCCATGTACAACAATATGATGCCTTCGACCAACGAGGTTCCGGCTAACAGCATGTCAATGCCAAATTATATTCCGGTGCCCATATCCGAACCAACACAAAGGAACACTCCTGTTCCGACGAGCACCTATCCCATACTCAGGGAGGGTAGCCGTGGCGAGGATGTCGTACGACTGCAACAGCTATTGAATAACGCTGGGTACAACGTAGGTAATGCAGATGGGATATTTGGCCCTGCCACAACCAATGCTGTAAAGGCGTTTCAGCGCGACAACGGGCTCACAGCGGATGGTATTGTAGGTCCGGCTACATGGAATGCGTTAGTCAATTACAAGCCGCCGCAGCCACCTACAGAGCAGCTCCCCGTGCTGCGTGAAGGTAGCAGAGGAGATGCTGTAAAGGCGTTGCAGGAGCAGTTAAAGTCATTGGGTTACAATGTCGGAGCTGTCGACGGGATATTCGGGCCAGGAACGACGGCTGCTGTCAAGCTGTTCCAAAGCGATAATGGGCTTACACCGGACGGGGTTGTGGGGCAGCGGACATGGGAGGCACTAGCCAAAGCTCAAAAGCCACAACCCGAACCCACGCCTGAAAGCCTAGGCGTTATTAAGGAGGGTTCGACCGGTAATGCGGTTACGATTTTGCAAGAGAAGCTGAAACTTCTCGGTTACTTTCCCGGAAGCATCACAGGTAGCTTCGGGCCCGAGACGACTAATGCAGTCAAAACGTTTCAACGCGCAAACGGGCTTACTGCGGACGGTATCGTGGGTCTTAATACTTGGACTGTGCTGTTCAGACTTACAGCGCCAACCGTACCGCAACCACCTACGCCCGTAACCTACCCGACCATACGATATGGTGCGACCGGTGAGGCTGTGACACGTCTGCAGCGGATACTGTCCTCCCTACTCTATTATGATGGACCGATTAACGGTGTCTTTGATTTTGATACCTATGTGGCTGTTAAAAAGTTTCAAGATGCAAATCGCCTGACCCCGGACGGTATCGTCGGTAAGAATACATGGTACTCGCTAAACAGCCTTTATCCACCTCCTGTTGTCTGCTAAACCTGTATAAATTCACGAGCATTCGGCACAATATATGAAAAGCGCAGAGGCTGGATGTCGTGAAAATACTTGTAAAATCCGTTGTGTCATTTTTCGTATTACTGCTTTTGACCAGGCTTCTGGGTAAAAAGCAGATGAATCAAATCACCTATTTCGACTATATAACGGGCATCACCTTGGGCTCCATAGCCGCGAATATATCCATAGAGGATAATGTATCCGTAGTAAGTGGATTAATATCATTCGCGGCTTGGAGCGGGCTTGCGTTTATGATAGGTTTCTTAGCACAAAAATCATACGCTATACGAAACTTCTTTGACGGTGAGCCTGAAATCATCATCAAGGACGGTAGGCTTATTGCGTCATCCATAAAGAAGACACACCTGAATATGGATGATGTGACGATGTTGTTGCGGGAAAAGGATATTTTTTCTATATCAGATGTCGAATATGCAATTCTTGAGCCCCATGGTAAACTCAGCG
>CAYURR010000114.1:0-1899 GCA_964446745.1 uncultured Defluviitaleaceae bacterium
TATAATCGTTCAGGTTAAGGATTCATAACATATATGTTAGGAAAGTTTCGAAAGGAGTTTTGTATTTATGTCCAAGGTAATGAAAACTATGGACGGTAACGCCGCAGCCGCTTACATTTCGTATGCGTTTACGGAGGTAGCCGGTATCTATCCGATCACACCCTCCTCCACTATGGCGGAGTATGTGGACGAATGGGCTGCCGGTGGCAAGAAAAACATCTTCGGCCAGACCGTAAAGGTTGCCGAGATGCAATCAGAGGCCGGCGCTGCAGGCACCATGCACGGTTCGCTTGCCGCAGGCGCATTGACCACATCTTATACCGCTTCGCAGGGCTTGCTGCTCATGATCCCGAATATGTACAAAATGGCCGGCGAATTGTTACCGGGCGTTCTGCATGTATCCGCAAGAGCCGTTGCCAGCCATGCTCTCTCGATATTCGGCGACCACTCCGACGTTATGGCTTGCCGCCAGACGGGTTTTGCGCTGCTCGCTGCTGCCAACCCGCAGCAGGTCATGGATCTCGGTGCTGTAGCGCATCTGTGCGCTATTAAGGCCCGCGTACCGTTTTTGCATTTCTTTGACGGCTTCCGCACCTCACACGAAATCCAGAAGATCGAAACCCTCAACTATGACGACCTCGCAAAGATCGTTGACTGGGACGCTATCAAGGCATTCCGTGACAACGCGCTGAACCCGGAGCATCCCGTACTGCGCGGCACCGCTCAGAACCCGGATATCTTCTTCCAGGCACGCGAGGCATGCAACCCGTTCTATCTCGAGCTGCCTGAGGTTGTAGAGTACTACATGGGCGAGATCAACAAGCTCACAGGCAGAAACTACAAGCTGTTTAACTACTACGGCGCGCCGGACGCTGACCGCATCATCATCGCGATGGGCTCCGCTTGCGACGCTATAGAGGAGACCATCGACTACCTCAACGCTAAGGGCGAAAAGGTCGGCCTCGTAAATGTACATCTGTATCGTCCGTTCTCGGTAGAGCACCTCTTGGCAGCTATCCCGGGCACAGCAAAGAAGATCGCTGTTTTGGATCGTACAAAGGAACCAGGCGCATTGGGCGAGCCACTGTACCTGGACGTTTGCACCGCATTCTTCGAAAAGAAGACTGCCGCTCCGACCATCGTTGCAGGCCGCTACGGTCTCGGTTCCAAGGACGTTACACCGGCTCAGATCATGGCTGTATACGAAAACCTCAAGCAGGATGAACCCAGAAACCACTTTACAATCGGTATCGTGGACGACGTTACTCATTTCTCACTCGATGTTTCCGAGGAAATCGACGTTACACCCGAGGGCACAATCTCGTGCAAATTCTGGGGTCTTGGTTCCGACGGTACGGTCGGCGCTAACAAGAACTCGATCAAGATCATCGGCGACCACACAGACATGTATGCTCAGGCATATTTCTCATACGACTCCAAGAAATCCGGCGGTATCACACAGTCTCACTTGCGCTTCGGAAAGAAGCCCATACGCTCGTCTTATCTCGTAAAGACCGCGGACTTCGTGGCTTGCCACAACCCGTCGTATGTAGACAAATACGATATGCTCTCCGACTTAAAGGACGGCGGCACATTCCTTCTGAACTGCATCTGGTCACCGGAAGAACTCGGCGACAAGCTGCCCGCAGAAATGAAGCGCTACCTGGCTACACATAACATCAAATTCTACATCATCAACGGTACGGATCTCGCTAAGGAAATCGGCATGGGCAACCGTATCAATACAATATTGCAGTCCGCATTCTTCAAGCTTACAAACGTTATCCCGATTGAGGATGCTATCAAGTACATGAAGGATGCCGCTCTGGCTTCCTATGGCAAGAAGGGCGAAAAGATCGTCAACATGAACTACGCTGCTATCGACGCAGGCGTTGAGAA
>CAYURR010000114.1:1999-9952 GCA_964446745.1 uncultured Defluviitaleaceae bacterium
AGGGCGAAAAGATCGTCAACATGAACTACGCTGCTATCGACGCAGGCGTTGAGAAAATCGTTGTGGTCAAGGTTCCCGCCGAGTGGGCAAACGCTACAGATGCCTGCAAGAGCGATAACAAGAATCTGCCGGACTTCATAAAGGACATCTTGATCCCTGTAAACGCTCAAAAGGGCGATACACTGCCTGTTTCCATATTCAAGGATCGTGCGGACGGTACATTCCCTCAGGGCTCCGCTGCATTCGAGAAGCGCGGTATAGCCGTAGACGTTCCGGAATGGATCATCGAAAACTGCATACAGTGTAACCAATGCTCATATGTCTGCCCGCATGCAACGGTACGTCCGTTCCTTGCTACAGAAGACGAACTCAAGAACGCACCGGCCGCTTACGAAACCAAGCAAGCGATCGGTAAGGGCTTTGAGAATTATAAATATCGCATCCAGGTAGATCCGATGGACTGCTACGGTTGCGGTAACTGCGCTCAGGTCTGCCCCGCAAAGGAAAAGGCGCTCGTGATGAAGCCGATCGAGAGCCAGTACCATCAGCAGGAGAACTGGGACTTTGCATTGAACCTCTCCAAGAAGGAGAACCCCGCAAACGTGAACACCGTAAAGGGCAGCCAGTTCGAGCAGCCGTTATTGGAGTTCTCTGGCGCATGCTCAGGTTGCGGCGAAACACCGTACGCAAAGCTCGTTACACAGCTGTTCGGCGATCGCATGTATATCGCAAACGCTACAGGTTGTTCGTCAATCTGGGGCGGCAGCGCACCGTCTACACCGTACACCACGAACGAAAAGGGTCAAGGCCCCACATGGGCAAACTCGCTGTTCGAGGACAATGCCGAGTATGGCTTCGGTATGCAGATGGCTGTCAAGCAGCGCAGAAACAAGCTCGCAGAGATCATCACACAGCTGCGCGATATGGAATCCCCGGCTGAATGGGGCCTGAAGGCAGCTTGTGACGAGTGGCTTACAAACATGAACGACGGCGAGGGTTCCAAGAAGGCCTCCGAGGCTGTAAGGATCGCTGTCAAGAAGGCATATGCCGACTGTGGCACATGCGGCTGCGAAGCGGATGCACTGTACAAGTTTGTTATCGATAACGACGATATGCTCGTTAAGAAGTCCGTCTGGATCTTCGGTGGCGACGGCTGGGCATATGATATCGGCTTCGGCGGTCTGGATCATGTTATCGCTTCGGGCGAGGACGTAAACATCCTTGTATTCGATACCGAAGTGTATTCGAACACAGGTGGTCAGTCCAGTAAATCCACACCTACCGCCGCTATCGCTAAGTTCGCGGCTTCGGGTAAGAGGGTTCGCAAAAAAGACCTCGGCATGATCGCTATGAGTTACGGTTATGTATATGTCGCTCAGGTTGCTATGGGCTACAACCAGAAGCAATTCATCGACGCACTCGTAGAGGCTGAGAAGTATCCGGGACCGTCAATAATCATCGCTTACGCTCCGTGTATCAACCACGGTATCAAGGCCGGTATGGGCTGCACACAGCTCGAGACCAAGAAGGCCGTAGAAGCTGGTTACTGGCACACATTCAGATACAACCCGCTTCTGGAGGAAGAGGGCAAGAATCCGTTCTCGCTCGATTCGAAGGAGCCGACAGGCAGCTTCCAGGATTTCATAGCGAACGAGGTACGTTACTCATCGCTTAAGATCGCGTTCCCGGAGGTAGCCGATGAGCTGTTCAAGGCTGCCGGCGAGGATGCCGCACGCAGACTTGCGTCCTACAAGAGGCTCGCTCAGAACTCATAATAAATGTTACATCTACTGATAAAACCTGCCTCCGGCAGCTGTAACCTGAGATGTGGGTACTGCTTTTACCATGATGAAATGGATAATCGCAGTACCCGTACCTACGGGTTTATGAGCCGCGAGACGCTTGAAATCATAGTAAAAAAAGCCATCGAAAAGGAATCCCTTGCGAACGCGAACCGCGAATGTGTTTTTGCGTTTCAGGGCGGCGAACCGCTGCTTGCAGGCAAGGATTTCTATCGTTGGCTTATTTCATATGTTCAAGCGTATAACGACAAGCGTGTGCGCGTCTCATACGCGATACAGACAAACGGCACGCTGATCGACGACGAATGGGCCGAGTTCTTTACGCAACACGGCTTTCTGGTCGGGCTCTCGTTGGACGGCACTAAGGAGATCCACGATCGTCATCGCCTCGACGCAACCGGCAACCCGACATTTACCTCCGTGATGAAAGCCGCTGCGATATTGACCGCACACAAGACGCAGTTCAATATCCTGACCGTGGTCACGCCGGATGTGGCACGGCATATTTCGAAGATATATGGGTTCTATAAAAAGAACAATCTGCTGTATCAACAGTACATACCCTGTATAGCACCACTGCCCGGTACATCCTCGGATGAATCGAGCGCGGCGGACATTCCCTCAGGGCATATCTGCACGCCGAGGCAATACGGTGATTTCCTCTGCAATCTGTTTGATATTTGGTATCGGGATTACATGGAGGGACTGTTTGTTTATGAGCGGTTGTTCGTCAACCTCATTAACCTGATAGGCGGTCACCCACCCGAAAGCTGCGGCATGCTCGGGGTATGCTCGACACAATATCTCGTGGAGGCCGACGGCAGCGTGTTCCCATGCGACTTCTACGCCTTGGATCAGATGCTCATCGGCGATTTTACCACAGACAGCTTTGAGGATATTGAACAAAAACGTAAGCAGCTCGGCTTTATAGAAACCTCACGCCAGACCCACGCGGATTGCCCGAAATGTAAATGGTATCGCATTTGCTATGGCGGCTGCAGGCGATACAGGGAGCCCATAATGGACGGCAAACTCGGCAAGAATATACTCTGCGAGGCATATAGGATGCTGTTTGACTACGCACTCGACAGGATGTTAAAGATTAGTAAAGGGGTAAAGACATGATATTTGCACATAGGGGCGCGAGCGCATACAAGCTCGAAAACACAATGGAGGCCTTTAGGCTCGCGCACGAGATGAACGCCGACGGCATAGAGCTCGACGTACAGTGTACAGCGGACGGCGTTGTCGTGGTGTTTCATGATGACAAGATAGATCGAATAGCAAAGAGAATGGCAATGGAAACGGGCAAGGACACACATGACGCGCCAACCGGTGAGATACGCGACTACACATACGAGCAGCTGCGTGCGTTGGACCTCGGCGGTTACTATGTGCCACAGCTTACAGAGCTGATGGATTTTGTAGCGGGCACAAACATGTGCTTAAACATCGAGATCAAATCCAGTGCCGAGCGTTACAATCCCGCTCTGATACAAAAGACAGCCGAGATCATCAACAGCTACAACTTCAAAAACCGCATTATCGTTTCGAGCTTTCATCATCAGGCACTTGTGGACATAAAAAAGCACGATGCGGATATAGCAACGGGTATTTTATATGACAAAGCGATCGATGATATAGCGGAATACGCCGAGAAGATCGGAGCCGCTTATATACACCCGCATTTTTCGGCGATTAACCGTGATATCGTAGAATCATGTGAAAAGAAGAATATCAAAGCCAATGTCTGGACCGTGGACGATCCGGAGATGGCGAAATGGCTACTTGAGATCGGCGTGAATGCGGTGATTTCTAACAAGCCCGATGTGATTTAAGGAGAGGATATGCATGAGAGTGGCTATTGCATTAATACTGATTTTCGTTGCACTTGTGGGTGGCGTTACATGCCTGCAGATATTCCTGTCGACGCGTAAGCATTTTTGGTTCGGCTTGATATTGCCGGTTCTTAGTCTGGCATTTTTTATGTTTTGTTTGTTTCTGCTTATACCGATATTCGAATCAACGCTTCCTGTCACATCATATTCACCGGCAAGCCCGTTCGTTGACGCATCGTTTGTAAAGAACACCGTGTTTATAATTACAGCGGTACTTTATAACATACCCACAGTGGGCCTTTTGATCACACTCGCCACTTGCAGATACTGCATGCACATGACGAGAAAGCAGGTTATATCCGAACTGAACGCGCAGATTGTATCAGACATTCCGCTTCCACCTTTGGCACCAGCAGCACCCACAGTCCAAGATAACCAATCCAACGACCACAGCAACTGATCTGCATCATTTTCATTAGACTTTGACCTCCGGGAAACGTATATTTATACTACTGGAGGTTTTTCCAATGTCTGACAGGATAAATATCCGTAACGCATGCAAACAAATGTATCTGGCATTGCGGTATTCCATTATAAATATCTGTGTATTCGAGTTATTTTTTAAGATAGCCACCCTGTTGATCTTCAGGCCGTTGATCCGCTGGTCCGTTTCGATGTTTATAAATGCCGGCGGTTACTCGGTCGTGTTGAATGCGCAGATAGGCGCGTTTCTAACGGGCTTTACTGGTGTGCTGATGTCCTTGTTTCTGACTGTGTTGGCGATGGTGCTCGTGTACTATGAATTCGCGGTGTTGTTGTTCTTCCTTCACTCCGGTTATAGACACAAGAACGTATGCCTTTATCACGGGCTCAAGATGGGTGCTAAGGCTTTGGAAAGCCTCTGGCATCCGAGTTCTATAGGCTTTGCAATATTTGCGCTTGTGCTCATACCGCTACTTGATATCAGTTTCGAGGCCTCGTTGATGCCGGGCATAAACATCCCCCGCTTCATCACCGGTGAGATCGCACGTTATCCCGGTGGCTGGATCCTGATAGACCTGATCCAATGGGTGCCGCTGTTTGTGTTTATCAAGTTGGTTTTCGTGCTGCCCGGCATGGTGCTCGAACGCTTAAATTTCATTACCAGTCTCAAACAAAGCATGTTGCGGATTAAGGGTAATACGCTGCGATCATCAGCCGTTATCTTTATAGCGTTCAGTTGCCTGTATATCCCGTTGTACCTGCTGGATATCATGCCCATCAATGCGTCTACCCTGATACGACCGATGATCAGTGCAATCATTGACTTATTGCAGATGTTCGGTACGCCGGTGCTGTTGGCTGCTATATATGCAAGTCACGCACAGGTGACGGACCCCGCCGTGATAGACAGCCGTCTACACGATGCTTCGACCTCTGAGATACGGATGCCGCTTAAGGCCTTCATTAACCTTGTGGAATACATAGCGCGGCTCACATCGAGGGGTATTGCGCTGCTATGGCATAGATGCATACCGCATACGGTGAAGCAGCGTCCGGTGGTGTATATGGCGATATTGTTCATGATCCCTGTATATGTAAACTCGCGGAACCATTACACCTTTGGCTCGCCGTGTTTGATCATAGGACATCGTGGCAGCGCCGATGCCGTCGAGAATACTATCCCCGCCGCACTGTCGGCCATCAAGCAAAAAGCGGACTACATAGAGATCGACACAATGCTCAGCAAGGACGGCGTGCCTGTCGTGATGCACGACTACAATCTCTTTCGCCTCGCGGGTCGAATAGACAACGTGCATGATCTCACAGCCAGGCAGCTGTCATCGCTCACGCTCAGGCAGTTTGATCACGAGGCCCAGATGACTACCCTCGATACCTTCTGCAAGGCTGTGAAGGGTAAAGCCAAGCTGTTAGTAGAACTCAAGAGCCATGAAAACGATACGCAGAGCGTGGTCGACCGGGTCGTTCAGGTTATCAGGGATAACGAAATGGAACAGGAATGCATATTTCAGACTACAGAGCCGGAGCTTTTACAAGAGATACAGCGCAAGTACCCGCACAATGTCTCGGGCTTTGTGATCGTCAGCGGTGTCGGTGACATTTCTTTAGAGGTGCTATCACATATCCCGGCCGACTTCTTCAACGTTGAGGACTCCATGATAAACGAGGACATCGTCGAGAACTGCCATATATTAAAAAAGCCCATCTATGTATGGACGGTAAACGATCCGAAGCTCATACGCTCCTTGATCGGTATGCATGTGGACGGTATCGTCACCGACTATCCACAGCAGACAAGGGGTGTCATAACCGATCCGGACTACGGCAGCGAGCGATGATCCGAGGCACAGGTCTGGGAGGGCCTAGCTTTCTATGCTAAAACAATCTGTACGCGTGATAGGCATTATGCTCAAATATGCGCGCCTCACCACTATAATAAAACTTATACAGCTTTTGGCATCGGCACTGCTCACGCCACTGTCGATCTATTTTACCCAGAGGCTCATAGACAATATCGAGCCTTATATAAACGGTAGGACAACCATCGAACCGCTGCTGTTATACGGCGGGTTGCTGCTTGTTTCGATGTTCTTTGTATCCACCGGCGGATTTTTTGACAGCCTGCTGTTCATACGAATAAAGCATAACCTCAATCAGCACCTTACACCTGTAGTCGTGGGAAAGTTCCGACGCCTCGATTACGCTTGCTTCGAGGACAATGATACGCACGATACGATCAAGCGTATGTCCGGCACCCCTCAGGACAATATCCTAAACATCTTTTTAAACGTAACCGGCGTTGCGACGATATTCATCACCATAATAGGCTCGGCGGTTGTTTTTGCGCAGATTGGTATCTGGTTTATGGTCGGTTTTCTCGTACTGCTGCTGCCGATGGTCTGGATCGATTTCAAAAGCGCAAATATGATGAACGCGATGTTTGATAAGCAATCGACCGATGAACGGCGCATGCACTACTACGGCAACCTGCTCTCCGATAAAGCCTCGCTGTATGAGCTGCGCGTGTTTGGCTCGGCAGGATATATACTCGACAAATGGCGCGGGATTACAAAAACGGTGCTCAATGAACGCCTAAGAACAACGATCAAGGCACAAAAGCAATTTCTTATCAGTACCGTGTTATTTAAGACATGGTCTTTTTTTATTGTGTTTAGCCTGGTCTATGCGATCATATCCGGTAACGTTTCGATCGGACTATTTGCTGCGCTGATCGCATCCACGGGCACGGTATTGAGTAGCACGGAGAGCCTCTCTCATAGCTTGGATAATGTCATGCGGCGCATTTTGATGATAAAACACTTCGATAACTTCATGTCTTTGCCCGAAATCCCCGATATACAGAGCGGTAAAAAAATTCAAAGCCCTCATATCGTTTTTGAAAACGTCACCTTTACCTATCCAAAGACCGACAAACACATATTGAATGGCGTGTCGTTTGAGATCAAACCGGGCGAGCGTATCGCACTCGTGGGTGAAAACGGCGCGGGCAAATCAACCATCATCAAGCTACTGTGCCGCCTGTATACCCCCGATAGCGGGCGTATATTGATTAATGGTACCGATATCGCCGAGCTGTCACAGGCACAGCTACGAGATGTATATAGCGTGGTGTTTCAGGACTTCGGCAGTTATCATCTCATGTTGCGTGAAAATGTTGCGTTCGGCGCGATTGGCAAGCTGCATGACGATAACGCGATAAAGACCGCCATGAAGCAGGGCTTGGCCTCTGGTATCGGCGACAACCTCGATATGCATTTGGGCAAGCTAACAGAGGACGGTGTCGATCTGTCCGGCGGGCAGTGGCAACGCATCGCGATCGCACGTGCCTGTATAGCGGATAGCGCATTTGTGATCCTCGACGAGCCCACCGCGTCGCTGGATCCTGTGGCCGAGAGCGAGGTCTATCACAGCTTTGCCGAGGTCATGAAAAACAAGGGGGCTATACTTATCTCTCACCGTTTGGCCAGTGCGCGCATCTGCGACCGGATCATCGTGCTTGCGGACGGGGTGGTTAAGGAGAGCGGTTCCCATGACGGGCTCGTAAATGCCGGTGGGCGTTATGCAAGGATGTGGGCGGCACAGAGCGAGTGGTATAAAGGCGGTGAACAGAATGGCTAAGATCAGCGGCTCCAAGATTATATTGAATATATTTCGTTCCGTTTTCGAATGGGTTCCGTACTCGGCTATCGTTACGATTATCAACTACATATCTGCTGCCGTAATGCCGGCAATAGCGACGGTGGCATCGGTCGGACTGTTCGACAGTGCGGCACGTGTATTGGCCGGGGAAA
>CAYURR010000115.1:0-9864 GCA_964446745.1 uncultured Defluviitaleaceae bacterium
GTAGAACCATGCAATAGAAAGATTCTAATAATTCGCATATTTATTTCAAATCATAGGTCATCTTCTTGCTTCCGACCTGCAGTACGACCTTGTTGTTGCGGTCGGACATGCGGCTGTTACCCATGTTTATATAGCGAATGCCGTTTCTGACGTCCGTCGTCGCGGCCTTGTCATTCTTCAGATCATTCGTGCGTACCGATATCACAAAGATATTCTTGCCGCGCTTTTGAAACTCCGAAAGCATCTCGTGGAACAATCCGAACTCACGCGCCTGTGTGAATGTGAACAGGTCGACATCCGTTACTATCACGATGTTTTTTTCCTTGGCCGTATTTACCTCGGACGATAACCGCGACCATGTATCGGTCTTGGTATTTAAAAATCCGCCCGCGTATGACGGTACGTTCAACACCAACAGGTTCTCCTTGCGTTCCTTTGAGAACGTCGTGATCAAGCGTCCCAAATTCATCTCGACATTCGCGGCATCCTCGGGTGCCGTCCCGCCATTTTTCAAATTCAGGTTATCCGTGAACCTCGGCACCGTAGGCAGCTTTACCTCGTCCGTAAACGGATACACGGCCCATGCAGCCGATACGGTCGGGATCGTTTGCTCCGCACCGCGTATGTCCACAGGATCCGAATAGACCTTTTTGAGTGTAACGGGCTTCTTGGCGGCCTCCGGTATAAACGCGGATACTTCTTTTGCTCCAGCCCAGTCTATCGTCTTTGCAAAGGTCATCGTATACGCTTTGCCGTCAGCGTCGGAGATTGAGCCTTTCAGCACATAACCCGATGCATCACCGTTTACGTTCAACTTGATCGCATATGCGTCTGCAGGGATGTTTATCGCCTTTTCTATCGTCTTTGCGTCCAGCGCGAGGCTCTCGTTTTTGCCTCCGACCTTCACGGGTACGCAACCGTTAATGCCGCCGTAGTTAAATAATATATAGCCGTTACCCGAGCCCTGCGCCTCGAAGGTATTACCCGACATCCTGCCCATCTGGGACGGTACGACTTGATAGGTTATACCCGTCTTGATCGCACCGGAGTTCCCGTCTGTGCCTGTGCCGATTACATTGAGCTCATAGCTCTGACCCTCGAGTATATTGATGTATTTGTCCGCCGCGTCGAGCTGCGCGAGCTTTGTTACATTGATCTGATACAACTCGGACAGGCCGCCGTATGTCGCCTTGATATTTGTTTTGCCCTCTATGGACGGTATGAACGTGCCGCCATCCTTTATACCTGCCGGATCATCCGTCGTTACCTTTATGTCTGCGTCTAAGCTTCTGTAATACTCATCCAGGCCAAATGCACGAACCTTCATCGGTGCGCCCACAAATGCAACATCCGCATCAGGCTTTATCGATATGCGGCTAACCTTTCCGATCGGTGCGTCGTTGTAGATGCCCACAGCCGATATGACCTTGCGCTGCGTGCCGCCCGAGACCGTATTCGCGAGTGTATAGTCCGTTGCGCCCGGCGCCTTGAACGCCATCGTCGACGAACCGCCGCCGTCCATATGCATGGCATTATATGCACCGTATTCATTCATGAGCTTGATCATTTCATCGTGGTTCGCGCCGATCGAATGCGAGCGTCCGTCCACGACCATCAATATTAGCTGGGTCTTGTCCTGATTTATGCCCACAGCTGTTCGCGGATTGCGCCCGTCGATTACGATGCCCTCCTTCGCGGGCTTACCGTTTTCGAGGATGCTACCCGATCCGCCGAACGCCGTCTTTAGTCTGGTGTAGTCGACCTTAGATGATATCGTGAACTCCGCGCTTTGCCCTATTGCAAACAACTGAGCCTTCTCCGCATCAGCCTTGCCCAAGAGTACCGCATATCCGTTCTCAGGTATGTTTACACTTTCGCCGGGCTTTGATATGTATGTAATTTTATCGTCGGCTACAACGATCTTTATGATCTTGTCAAAACGGCTGTCCACGGATTTTGTATCCTTCATAGCCAAGTTATTGACGATAACCGCGTCCTTCATGTCCGATATCTTGTTAACAGCCTCGACATTTACATTCTGCTCTCCGTTGTTTCTAAACGTGATCTCCGTACTCACAAAATCTATAAACGGATCACCGTTCTGATCTATGTATAGCATCGCGTATTCGTTACCCTTGCGATTGTATTCATCACTAAGATAAATCACCTTGCCATCCTTGACCACCGGGCCAAACGGATATGAATAATCCCCCTGCATCGTAAAGAAGTCACCGTTTACACCCGCGACCGCCTCCCGCTCCGCGAGTAAACTTGTCACCGCCTCTTTGAGTCCGCTTTCCTTTGTGGATGTGGCGGAGCTTATGGAGATATTTGAATCAAACAGCGGCATCTTCAATACATGGATATCTAAAAAGCCCTCGTTGGTTATACGACGGCTTTTTTCGTATTTGACGCCCTTTGTGATTATCTGCTCATTCTTTAATTCAAACAGTGTATCCGCAGCATATACGCGCAACGGATATATGCCAGCCGTACCCATCAGTATGGCCAATACTCCCAATGCCGCTACGGATTTCTTTAAATATGTATTTAATCTTTTATCCCTGTGCATTTATGTCTCCTTAATTGCATGTTTGCTATTTTGACCTGTTTATTTGAATCTATATGGCCCCTTTATGATAAACCATGCGTTTTCCGTGATCTTTACACCCCTGCCGTCATCGCGTGGCACGACAACGAGGTGGTTTATACTGAGCGCGGTGTCGTTCATGATCTCCTTGCCGTCTGTTACATCCACAAGCCCATTGGTATCCGGTATGTATCCGGAGGCCTTGCCGCTGCGCAAAATGATCTCCGTACCCTCACCTCCGAGTATTACCTGCCCCTTATTGGCCGAGACCGGGGTGTAACGTGTATAAACCGCGATATCCTCGCTGCCTGAGCTCGTTGATCCGCCGTTTAGTTTATCACCATATAGAAAATCTATCTGTGCCATCACATCCGTAACGATGTCGTCCCGTGAGTTCTCCGCGGCAATCTTCGCGTCCACATAGCTCTTGGTTACGAGCGGATCTCCGGCCGATGCCGGCGTGGATGAGGACGCGTTGATCGTAAACAGCATGCTCCCGCTCAACGCGACCGCGACAAGCCCCGTTACTATTAACCTTTTCATATGTCCTCCCCAACTTTATATACGATATCCCCGGTCCGCGTCGTCGTCTACATATTCCTTCAACTCGCCGTTTTCGTATGTGAGGCCCGCGAAAATCTGCTGCGAGCCCTCCATCACGCGCGATGCCTGCGGATTATCCTTCGCGATATCCGCATACGCCTCACGCAGACGCTTCAATACTTGCACAGCCGACTCGACGCGGTCCGATTCGTTTTTAAATTGCGCGGCGTTTATACAGTCACCCACATAGATGTATAGATTATACAGCTCGGCGGCAATCGGGTATTTAAAGTCCAGTGCGTTCATCAGTTGATTTAACGCGAGGCGCGCCTTGTTGTAGCCCTGCTCGCTGCGCTCGTTCATGAAGTCCATCGTAATATCATAATTGGTTATCAAAAGCTGCACAGGGTTTGCGGACGCTATGCGCTGAACATATTCCTGCCTCGTTGTAGTATCCATGCTATCTTCCTTTACTGCAGTAATTGTAATATCATCTGTGGGCGTTGGTTGGCCTGTGCGAGTATCGATATGCCCGCCTGGTATTTTACGTTTAGCATCGTGTACTGTGACATGGTATCAGCCATATCCGTATCCTGTATGCGGCTTCTGGATGCCTCCATGTTCTCCGAGGACACGTCCAAGTTCCTGTTCGTATGCTCAAGACGATTTTGATACGCACCCAATGTCGAGCGCACCTTTGACACAAACGACATAGCATCATCTAATACCTCGAGGGCCTCATTCGCACCTTCGTGCGTCATGTAATTCAATAAACGTACCTCGGTCATCACGCCGTCTTCCTTACGCCATTGTGTAAAGCCCAAGGTCTCGGCGTTTATGGCCGGGATGTTTATGGCCATGCGTTGATTGTAATTTCCGCCGATCTGCAATTGCAGCGGGCCGTAGTCCTCAATTTTTACATCAACCCTTTCTGGCACCGTACCTGAAAAGGTATTCAGATTGATCGCTATTTCCTGACCGTTTTTGCCCACTATCGTAAACATATTGCCGTCTGCCTGCGTGGCTGTAAATGATCCGCCCGCTCCGGAATGCGTGATATTTGGGGATATCTTTGCATCCGTCCCTTTGGTTACGCCGTTTGTTATAATTGCCGGATTGGAGCTCTCTGTTATGGAAATCTCCTGATATTCCCCGGCCTTTTTGGTTGTGAACGTACCACTGGTCGGTGTAGCGTAGCTATCAGGCGTAAACTTCAGCCCGGCGAGCTCCGCCGACTTATTCAATATTGATACCGCCTGCGTAGCGGTCGCACCCTGCGGTATCTCGACCTCTACCTCGCCTATCTTAAAGCTCGCTCCGTTTGCGATCGCCTGTGTGATATCTATATTGGCCGCAGCGGGTGTGCCAAAGTTGTTTACAGTGAACGACAATGTACCCGGAGCTATATCCTCCGACAGGTATTTGACCGTCGCATTCGGGCTCGAGCTCGAGAAGATCGTTGTTACCTCACCGTTAAATATTTTAATGTTATTGAACTCAACCTTTTTAGCGTTGGCGTTGATCTCATCAGTCAAGGAGTTGACTTCTTTCTGGATCTTATCGCGATCCTCAGGGGTCATATGTCCGTTTGCGGCATTTACAGCGAGTTCCCTCATACGCTGCAGCATATTCATGGTAGAGTCCAATGCGCCGTCCGCCGTTTGTACGAATGAAATGCCATCCATCGTGTTCATCGACGCGCGGTTTAGGCTGCGTATCTGCATGGATAGCTTATCCGATATCGCCAACCCCGCCGCATCATCCTTAGAGCTATTGATCCTTAAGCCCGAGGAGAGCTTTTTCATCTCGTTGGTCAATGTCCTGTTTGTACCTTTGAGTGTTAGTACCGTGTTCAGCGCGGGTACGTTCGTTCCTATTTTCATTATTATCCCCTTTCTCATCCCATTTAATTTTGGCACTGTCTGTACGTTCAATAAACCTTGCTATCGCCGATGCTATATCTATATGTTCCTTCATGTCTGCCTCCGCACAGGTGTTTATACCTGCCACGCATTTTGTACAAGCTCCGTGAACGGACCTCCCGCAAACGGATTACTGCCCTCTACTTCCTCTGCGGCGATATTTCTGGGCTGCCCGGTCGTAAAGCTGAGCTTTGTGACCTCGAACCCGGCATCCGCTACATATGCCTTTAACATATCGGCGTTCTCTTTAAGGCGCGCCAGACCTTCCTCGCTCGAGGAACCGAGTTTAATCTCCGCGGTGTCGCCCTTTATCGTGTAATACGCCGAAACCTCCCCCAAGCCCTCGGTGTTCAACGACATGAACACCCTCGTCTCATCCGAACGTAACGCCTTTTCGTTTAACACAAACACATTCAGGTTCGCGATCTTGCCGTTCATCTTCATCGGCAACTGCATACGCTCGGGGCTCGCCGTATAGTTTTGCACCTTTATCGCGGACTGCACGAGCCGAATTTGCTTTAGGCGTTCATTGTCAAAGGTATTGTCGGCGACATCCGTTATGGCTCGATCCAACCCTGCGATGATCTCCTTCGGGTCTTTGTTGCGCAGAGCCTCGAGGCTCGTGTCCGGTATCTCATCCATCAACGATGAAATCGCGTCTGCGTCCCCATCTTCTCCGGTCTCATCCTCCGGCGTGTTTACCAAATTGTCTATCGACTTGCCGAGCATAAATGGGTCACGCAAGTTCGTCTGCAGCGCGAGGATGTTTCCGACCGTAACGGGTATATCGTGGTTTTCCATCCAACGGACCGCCATCGGTGATGCGTGTACCATGTCCTCTATCTGTTTCATCGCCTCACGCATGTTTGTATCCATACGCCGCTCCACAGCCTCGTCAGTTTGTTCTATATCCGCGTTGCGTAACGCGGCTGATAATTCCTCTATAGTCATTTGAGCAAATGCGCCGATAGGGGTATCATTTGTTGTCTCGGCATACTCTGTCAGAACACGCCTTAATGCCTCCGGATCCGAATGTTCTGTGGCCGTGTCAAGCCTTGATCCGTTATAAACCCCGCGCATTAATTCAATATCGCTTGTATCTTCATTCTCTGCAATTTGCAAAATATTATCCGCTGTCTCGGCCATATCCAGCCTCTGAAGCCTATCGGAAATATCTGCATATTGCTCGTTAGAAAGGTTTTGCACAGCGTTCGATCTCGCGTTTTCCAATATGCGCCTGATATTGTTTTCGCCTGCGAGTGTACGCGTCTCGGTGGTCGCGTCGTGTACCCTCACATCGTTCAACGCATTATTGGCCCCTATACGGCTTAGCTGTGTATAATTCTTAGCATGCTCCATCAGATTGCCCATGGTCGGGCTGCCCGATAACGACAGAGCAATCGCGACCGATCCGTTTCGTTGGATCTGGTTTAGCATGCGATATACCGCTATCATGCCGTCACGCGTCTGCGGATCGATCTGCCCCTCCTGATCCATCCGAGCTATAAAGCCCGCCACCTTGTCCTTGAGCCCATCACCGAGCACATCGTTAAATCTATCAATATATGCCTGAACCTCATCGACATGCATGTCGAGCGGGTTTAAGCCCTCTTTAATCATATTCGCGGCTATAACGGGATGCAGCGTGTCCGATATCCTCTCGATCTTCGCATCGATCATCTTTGTGCGTACGAGGTTTTCCTCGGAAATGTCCACGCCACCACGGCTTAGAATAGCCGCCGCCCTGCAGTTCTCATCCGTGGGCTCGATACCCATGCCCTCAAGCAATCGCGAAAACTGATCCCTGACCATATTGAAGCTGTCGCCGAAACGCCGCTCTGGTACTGCGCTGTATTGATCGAGCTCGCCCATGATACGCTCGCGTGCCACCGCATTCACAGCCGCCTCGTTTACGGACGCGTCTATATTCGAAACGGTGAAATCCTCTCGCGTGCCGTTTAGCATACGCGAAAAGACATTGCATGTGAGTGCGGCCAACGATGGCATACGCGAACGCAAGTCGGCCAGCATGCCGACCTTATCCACATCCTGTCCTTCTGCATTGATCGTGTTGTCGCCAACCGATTTTAACAATGCGGCCGCGGAATCCCTCTCGAGCTCCTTTAACGCCGACAGCGTATCGGTCAAGTCCATCGTTTCAATCGGCAGATGCTTACCGATCAGACGATATGCGGCCTCATACGTGAGCTTTACTCGCACCTGCTCGAGCGTTACCTTATACGATGTGCTTTGCGAGGCATCATCAGGCTGAACAGGTACATTTGCGCCGGCGACAGCGCCCGTGGCACTGACGTTACCGTCTGCGAATGACCCGATCAAATTGCCCAAGCTCACAGTCATACCGTGTGATATGAGCATATCCACACGCTCGGGGTCGATCCGCTTGACCTCCTCCGATAGGCGTTTAGCCTTTGCGAGCATTTGTTCGGTATTCATGTATTCCGTATCGGTCGGGACCGCAATCGGCGCGTCGGCGGGGCTTTGCCCCATGTGTATCTGCTTGGCCATCATGTCCGTCACAAACGATCGCGACAGATTGCGTAACGGCTCTCTGAGCTGCTCGGCAATCGCGAGGTTTTCGGCTGTGAGCGGTATCTCGTTTCCGATAAACAGCTTGGCGAGGCGTTCATGCTGCTGATCATAGCGCACGCCGGCCTCCGAGAATACCTTTTTCACACTCGGCTCTATAGCCCTGTACTGATCATCGGGCATTGCTTGTTCGTTTGCGCTGCCGCCCGTATGCCTTGCCTTATATAGATCGTCTATCGTTACGGGCCTTGATCCGCGCGCGGATGGCTTCATCGCTTCTGTGATCTCCTCGGCCGACATTGACTTCGGCAATCTGTCCCACGCATTTTCCATCGCCGTACAATTCTTTTTATTTATCGGCAAGTCATTAGCGTTTAGCGATCTCACGATGCTCGTTCTTAACGCTTCACGCGAGGCGGTTCTGTTGCCGTTTACGCGCTCGTCTCCGAACAGTTCCTTTGCCTTTGACCCGGATGCCATCTCGGCTGCGTCCTCTTCCGGCAGCTCCTCGGGCGGCTTCTTTTCCATCTCACCGGTCATTGAGTTGAGCATGGTTAGACTGATCTTTTCTAAGCTCACACCATTTGCCAACAGCTCCCTGACTGCGTTCTGGTTTGCGTTACCTGACGTGTACATGAGCTGGTTTCTGATGCGTGACACGGCCTTTGCAGCCTTTTCACGGGCCTCGTCCTGCTCAGGCTTTAGCTGAAACAGCTCCGTAACAAGAATGCTCTTGTTTTGCTTGACCGAAGCGTCTAACCTTTCACGGCTCTCCACCAATTGCTTAAGGGACAGGCCGTCCTTACCGTTTTTCTCAACGGAAAAGCGCAGCGTGTCCCCTACCTCACCGACCAGTCCGTCGGCATTGGCAGTAAAGGTATAGTTGTCCTTTGTAACCAAGGTCGCGATCCGTTCGCTTGCGGAGTTCTTGTTTATTCCCGTCAGCACGGCCTCGATCACAGAGCCTTGCTTATACGGAAGCCCGGACTTTTCCTGAGAACGGTCCGGGTTTATGTTCAACACATTTTGAGATACGGGGTTCAGCATATCGACCTCCGGTCTTTTTTTTATATCATTTTATCTATTCGACTTATACCTTTGAGCGATATCGCGTACATATTCGTCCAAAGCCTTTATATCCGATAGGTATATCGCGTTGTTCCAAGCCGGCAGCCTCTCAAATCCGCTGCTGCGCTCAATGGCTACCGCGGGCTTTTGCGCCCACTCGGGCAAGGTTTGTAACCTCTGCGGCACCACATCAATCTTGTCCGGTGATAATCTATATATCATCGCCGAAAACTGCATAAAGTTCACATTATCGTTCGGTCTGAACGTACCGTCACCATTACCCGATACGACATTGTTTTGATATGCGGCCATGATCTGTTTGTAATACGGGTGATCCTCCGAGATATCTGTAAACAGGTTGGTTCCATCAGGGAGCTCTGAGGTTTTCACTTCGAGATCGAACGTATCGGTCAAATAGGCCGCTATCTGTGCGCGGCTAAGCGGTTTGTCTGCAGGCAGACCATAGAACACCTTGTATTCGGCTGTGCGCACGACAGAAGGCAACGCGTTCGCATGAAAGCCCTCAGCGTGGAATGTGTAATATCCTATCTTTGACAACTTTGTTTCACATTTGCCCGCGTCATCCGTCGATAATATGCGCAGCTTTCCGTCCGGGAATACCAGATGCACATCGATACCCGACAGCGGTATATTGTTCTTCTTTCCTACCCACTGAGAATTCGATTCCTCCCAAGAGGCCAGTAGCGACGAGATATTGATATTTAATGTCTCGGCCTTTATCGAATAGCTAAATGTCGTGGGTATGTATGTGCGGGTGTTGCCATAATAAAGGAAAACCTTGTCGCCATTTGCAAGTGCGGCCTCGAGGAAGCCCTCCGAACCCGGCGTCTCGTAGCTTACGATTTCGCCGTCTCTATCGATATATAGATACCAGTTGCCGTTTGCGACATCATTTTTCTTTATACCATTTATCGAATATATATCATTTCTGCCGTTTTGATTAAAAACGATCTCGATATTGCTTTTAGACAATACCTCTTCAATGGCCTCGCGCACATAAAAGGCCTTTACCGTATCGCTCGCGAGCAGCCTGTCGTAGCTGATGACATAGACATCCACCGTGTGCCCGACCTGCGCTGCATACGCGCGAAATCCCGGTACGCAGCCCATCACCGCGCATACCATCACGCCCAATATAAATCTATACAGTGTGCTTTTTTTGTTCATCGC
>CAYURR010000116.1:0-9611 GCA_964446745.1 uncultured Defluviitaleaceae bacterium
AAAGTATTCTAACACATTACAGGGAATTATTTCATGGATTTTAATTATATTTTTTGCAGAAATTAGAAATGGAAATCAAACCATTAAATCACAAAGAGGTGAATTTTTTGAAAATGAAGTTTGTTAGTAAGATTGCGGGTTTGCTCGCGGGTGTCTTTGCATTGTCGGCGATGATACCGCAGCATGCATTCGCGCATGACTACGCAATGTCGTTCCTGTACGGCGGCACAGAAAAGCAATACAGCAACCACGTCAGCAGAACAGACAGTATCTTAAACACCGTCTCACCGGACTATTTCGACATCTACCCGGACGGTTCTTTAAACAGCACCAAGCTCGATGCCACATTCATTTCAAACATGCACGCGAAGGGTATAGCGGTCGTACCTTTTATCAGTAACCACTGGGATCGTGAGCTCGGCGTTAAGGCCTTGGATAACACCGAAGCCCTCACGGACCGCATAGCCGTATGCATCTACGCATACGACCTGGACGGTATCAACATCGACATCGAAAACGTTTCGCATACGCACCGCGACGCGTATACCGAATTCGTCAGGACGTTGCGCCGTAAGCTGCCGGACAAGATGATCACGGTCTCGGTAGCCGCAAATCCGTACGGATGGACGTTGGGCTGGCATGGCTCGTACGACTATGCACAGCTTGCGTTGTACAGCGATTACCTAATGATCATGTGCTACGACGAGCATTACATGGGTGGTTCGCCGGGCCCGATGTCCAGCGCGACATTTACCCAAAAGACCATTGAATATGCTCTGAAGTACACAAACCCCGACAAGCTAGTATTGGGCGTGCCGTTCTTTGGACGCTACTGGCAGGAAGGCGAGGCGGTAGGCGGCTACGGCCTCACGATACAGGATATTGAAAACCTGATCGCAAACTACAACACCACCTACAAATATCACGCCGACAAGCAATCAGCAGAGCTGTTCTTGACGCTCACATCCGGAGAGGTCATGCCTAAGCTCTGGGGCGGTCGTGTACTGACACCGGGCAATTACGATATCTGGTATGACGATACTACCGCGTTCCGCTATAAAATGAAGATGGTGGACCAATACGGTCTGCACGGTTCGGGCAGCTGGGCATTGGGTCAGGATACGAGCGGCATATGGTCAGTATATGCGGAATATAAGACTACAGCTACAACACCCACACCGACACCGACCACCGCACCCACGGCTACACCAGCGCCGACTGTGACTCCGGCTCCAACCGTAACACCGGCACCGACCACAGCACCTACAGCCACACCCGCACCGACCATAACACCGGTTCCGACCGAGGCTCCCACCGAAGCCCCGACCTGGACACCCAAGCCGAAGCCTACAAAGAAGCCGACGGGCAAGCCAAATGCCGCTATGGTCGAGGACGTTATCGAGATGGGTTGGTTTACGACCTCGGAATACAGCGGCGAGCGTGCGCTCACTCGTGGCGCAGCCATCAAGTTATTGATGCGCATGGCGACCATGCTGCCGGACAAGAACGATGGCGCAGTATATTTCAATGACATCGACGGTCATGACGGCGAAGCTCTCATCAACAAGGCCGGCGCGTACGGCATCCTGAAGCCTGACAAGAATGGCAGAGCCAATCCGAACGCCCCGATCACAAAGGCTGAGTTTGCGATATATGTAGACAGATTGTTCGATCTGCCGGACACCGTAAACTTTGACAACCATATCGCAAAGGACGTTTCGAAGACGCTCGGCGGCGAGAAATACTATGCGATAACGAAATATCTCGAGCACGAGGTGCTCTATACTGACGATAACGGTAACTTCCATCCGAATGCCCAGATGACGATGGAGGAGGCAGCGCTTGTAGCATACAGGCTCATCGGCGCAGGCATAAAGTACACCCAGGTCCCAAAGATAATGATGCCGAGATAGAACGCAACACTCATTTAATTGGCCGTAACTTTCTTATGAACTTTCATTGATTTTAGACTATGCGGATGTTATGATGATTTCGGAAAAACGGAGGTATGTACATGCTACACATTTTGCTTGCCGACGCAAACACCGACAATTTGAATAACATCCGCAATTTTATTAAGGGGTCGTTTGCTGATATAAAGGTTTCGGGCGCATTATCCGACATGTCGAAGCCTTTTATAAAGGCCATCGCAACCACAAAGCCCGACCTAGTTCTCGCCGACATACGCTTCTTCGGTCCGGCGGGTATAGGTGTTATAAAGGATGTAAACGATTATTATCCGGATGTGCGGTTTATACTCTATGGCTCCCATGCCGACAGCGATTATATGAACCTCGCACGGGATTTCGGCGTACTGGATTTTATGTATCGCCCGATAAAGCCCACGGATCTGAGCCGCTGCCTGCACGCCGCGATAACGCATTTTCGCCGTATGGAAACCGAGAGACGCGAGGCCGAGGCTATCGAAACAGGCTTTAGGGACATGACAAATGTATATCGCAACATATTCCTGACGAACCTGCTGCTCGGTAATATCGATAACGAGCGCGAGATCGGTTACTCGCTTTCGCATTTCGGCATATCGCTCGGCGAGGTTATAGGGGTGCTTGTCATAAGGGTCGACCACTTCAGGGAATACGCGCTCTCGTCCGATGAAAAGGAAAAGCAGATGCTCTCATATAAAATGGCACTCATAGCTAGCGAGAAATCCGCCTCCTACAAGTGCCATACGGCTATATCTTCATTCAATTCGGTAAATGTATTAATCTCAGGCACGCCGGATCAGATGAACCTCGAGCGATTGATAAACCTCTGCGAGGGTATCAAGGATGACATCACGATGCGTGTAAAGATGCCCGTCACGATCGGTATCGGCAAAACCACCGACCGGATATCGGAGATAGGCGTGTCCTACAGGCAGGCCTTAGGTGCGTTACGTTACCGTATCCACATGGGTTACAACTCTGTGATACCGATACATTTTGTGGAGCCCGATAACGTGATCACCTACGTGTATCCTTATGAAAAGGAAAACATCCTCACATATACGGCCACAATCGGCGAATACGAGCTCTGCGAGCGTTTGATAAACGAAATATTCGATTCGCTGCGCCGCTGCGGCGAGCTGCCGGAGTTTTTCATTTCGAAGCTTATAACAAACATCATCATCTCGATCAGTCGTTACATGAGCGAGCAGAATATCACGCTGAGCGCAAAATTCACGGAGATATTCCCATCGAGGGCCGCGCTCGAGCTCAAGGACATAGATGCGGCATACGCGTTTCTGACGCAGAGCATCGGGCAGTTTTGCGAATACATGGTCGCATACCGTGAAGAGGTCGATCTGAAGCGCCTAAACGACGCGAAGAAATATATCTCAGAGCATTACTTCGAATCCTTCTCGCTGCAGAAGATCGCATACAACGTAAAGACCACACCGGAACTCATCAACCACCTATTCACATCAAAAGAACGCCGTACTCTGTTTGAATACACGATGGATTACCGGCTCACCGAGGCCAAGCGTTTAATCCGCGAGCAGGATACCCCGGACGACATCGTCGCAATAAAAGTCGGTTATGACGACGTGCGACACTTCAAAAGTGTGTTTAAGCAGCACGTGGGCGTCACAACCGACGATTACCGCGCTCAGTTAGCCGCGTTTGAAAAGGCCAAGTATATGTAGGTATAAAGGCTTATACCAAATGCTTGATTAAAGCCTCTCTGTCTCCCGGTAGCAGATCGATCACGGGGATCTCTATCATCGTATATGCGCCGGGTTGTTGCTTCAACGAAGCCCTCGCGCATGCTGCCATGACCTGTGCCGTGAGTGCGGGGTTATTGATCTTCATATTGAACTCAAACAACTGGTTATGCGTCTTGCCCGACACGCCCTTGCGTTGCATGCAGACACCATGACCCATATCGATAAGGCCGTCCGCGTTATCCACCTTGATGACATGTGTCTCGTCATGGATGAAATACGGATCGGTCTTTATCTTTTTCTCGACCTCTTCAAAGTTTGCGCCGTCAGCCAACTGTACATAGACCATACGCCTGTGTACGCCCGTGCCGAGCGGTATCGTCATGGATATCGCATTCTCGACACCCTCGACGGCCCTGACCGCAACCGAATGGCCCATGCTCATGCCGGGGCCGAAGTTTGTATATGTGATACCCTTAGGTGCGCAGGCTTCCATCAGCGTACGTACAACCGAGTCACTGCCCGGATCCCAGCCCGCAGAAATCACCGAGACCGCGTTGTGCTTCTTTCCGATTGCATCGAGGTTGCTGCGCAATTCCCAGATCGCCGTATGGATGTCAAAGCTGTCGACCGTGTTGATACCGCGCGCTAAAAATTCCGCCGCAGTCTGCTCGACCTGTCGCGTCGGTGTGCACAACAGCGCAACGTCCGCATCCGCGAAGTCGTCGATATTCTCCGATACCTTTACGCCGATCGATGCGTCCGGCCTGTTCTTTGCGCCTTTGCGCAGATAAATCCCCGCAAGCTCCATATCCGGTGCTTCGTTGACCGCGTCTACCGCGTACTTACCGATGTTTCCGTAACCTACCACTATTACCTTTATCATGCTGTTTCCTCCTCAGATTCTTTATTGAATAACGCCTTGGAAAATTCCTCTGCGTTGAATTCACCTATGTCGTCTATACCCTCACCCATGCAGATATAACGCACGGGTATCTTTAGTTCGTTGCCGATCGTGATCACGATGCCGCCCTTTGCGGTGCCGTCCATCTTCGAGAGCACGATGCCCGTGACATCCGCGACCTCCGAAAACAGCTTGGCTTGCTGCATCGCGTTCTGTCCCGCATTCGCGTCAATTACGAGCAGAACCTCCTGCTTGGCCTCCGTAAACTGTGTATCTACTATGCGGTAGATCTTTCGCAGTTCTTCCATCAGGTTCTTCTTGTTCTGGAGCCTACCCGCCGTATCGCAGATCAATACATCCACGTTACGTGCCTTTGCGGCCTGCACCGCATCGTATATGACCGCCGCCGGATCGGAATTCTCTTGGTGCCGTATCATCGTTACATCATTGCGTTCGCACCAGACCTGCAGCTGGTCGATAGCCGCCGCTCTGAACGTATCCGCCGCACCCACGAGTACCTTTTTACCCTGATCCTTGTACATCTTTGTGAGCTTGCCTATCGACGTGGTCTTGCCCGCGCCGTTTACTCCGATCACAAGGATAACGGTCGGGCCATGTGCCGCGAGGACGCTTCCGAATCCCGCTCCATTTCCCTCTTGCGCCGCGGTCAAAATCTTTGAGATCTCGTCAGCGAGTAGCTCCTTCACCTTCTCGGTGTCCGAAGCCTTCTCCTTTTTTACCCTATCCTTTAAGGCCGTGATGATATCGGACGCGGTATTCGCACCGATATCCGCCATGATCAAAACCTCTTCGAGCTCGTCGTACAGCTCATCGCTCACGGTCGAATAACCCGTAAACACATTCTCTATGCTCTCAACGATATTCTTTCGCGTATTCGACAGCCCGTCCAGAAGCTTTTTGAAAAAGCCCATTACCTCATCAACCCCTTAGCTATGCTTCATTGTTGTTATGTAAGACCATATTGTACAAAGCCCCATTAATCCATATCCCATTATGAATAAGCATATCCAATAACGGCTTCATATTTTTAACGATCCCTTTTTCCTTTGCCAATTGTAATAGCCCTATGGTACCTATTATCTTTTGATTGTTGGCCTGAGCAATCCTGCGGGCCTTTTTTTCATCGATTAATAATAAATCTGCATTAATCTCGTTAGCGAGTACGATCGTTTCGGCCTCTCCGTAGTCGAGCTGCGAACGTAATAAATTGACAGCCAACTTATTCGTGACATCCTTAACCCTTATATACTTGGTTTTATCTATCACATCACATCCTGCCATGCCCCTACCGTAAATAGATATCTCCTCGTACACGGCCCTCGGCACAGAGATTTCGGCAAATAGCTGTTTAATCAATTGCAACATACCGATTTTGTATAAACTTAAGATAGGTGTTGTATTCGAGACTACAATCATATCTTAACCTCTTTTATCGTCTCGCAGTCTTCAAAGTAGTCCTCTACATCGTAATTCAAAGGGATTTGCTTATCACCTACGAGCTCAAAGAAACCGGTCTTATCCATTCCGGAGAGCTCGGCTGCTTTACCAAAAGACAGAATGCGTTCCTTGAATAAATATATAGCCAAATATGTCTTGATCGTTGACTGCGCCTTGGATTCGGAAATATTTGCAGCACTCATGATATCCTTTGGTAAATCCACCTGGATGCTTACTGTGTCCATTACTCTCCTCCTATCCTAACCGAAACCATTTTTGATATGCCCTGCTCGTGCATGGATACTCCATAGAGTGTATCCGCGGCCTCCATGGTCTGCTTTCTGTGCGTTATAACGATAAACTGCGTCTGTGACGATAGGTTCTTTAGAAAATGCGAAAAGCGCATAGCATTTGCATCATCTAGCGCGGCCTCGATTTCGTCGAGTACGCAAAACGGTGACGGTTTTATGCGCAGTATGCCAAACAATAACGCTATCGCGGTCAATGCACGTTCACCACCGGACAACAACATCATGTTTTGCAATATCTTACCGGGCGGGCGCGCAACGATCTCGACATCGGTATTTAGGATGTCTTCCTCATTATTGAGCCGTAGGCTCGCCGCTCCGCCGCCGAACATCTCCTTGAATACCTCATCAAAGTGTTTCGATATGACCACGATCTGTTCCCTGAACAATTCTTCGGTCTTTTGGGTCATATCCTCTATGATACTCAGTATCTGACGTTTGGCCTCAATCATATCCTCGCGCTGCTGCGTGAGCAAATCAAATCGTTCCCTGACCTGCTTGTATTCCTCTATCGCTCCGACATTGATGTCTCCGAGAGCGGCTATCGCGTTCTTGATTTCCTTGAGCTTACGCGGCAATGGGATATTGGATGTCGTGTATTCCGTGGTGTATTCCGAATGATATTCCAACGCGCGCTGGTATGTCATGCCGTAATCCTCCCACATCGCATCATAAAGCCTACGACTGCCCTCCACGATCTGCTCGCGTTGCAGCTGCACACGCGTGACCTCGTTTCGCAAGCCCATGATCCGCTCCGATGTCTCGCGCTCCTCGGCCATCAAATTTTCAGTCCTCGCGCCCGTCTCAGCCTTTTGGGTCTCGATCCGCTCGATCCCCTCGCCCATTTCGGATAATGAATGCCGCATCCGCTCCGCCTCTGCTTCGAGTCCGTTTATACCCGCGACACGCTCGCTGCGCTCGCGCTCATTTTCCGCGAGCCGCTGATCTATCTGCTCTATACCGCTTATTATGCCATTCTGTTCGGCTTTCAACCGCTCGATGTTCTCGTTGCTGTGCTTGATGCGTTCGTCCGTCTGACCGATGCGTATACGGATGTCCGTTACGCCCTTGGCCTTGTCATCGCGCTCCGCACGCTCATCGTCGAGCCCGGTTCTAAACGTATCCGTTTCCTTTCGGATGCCCTCAGCCTGTTCCTCGGCATGTCTACCCTCGTCATAGAGTTGATGGATGCGTTTGTTCGCTTCCTCTATACGCTCCATGATCTCCGCGTCTGTACGCACGAGCTCCTCGATGCGGGCGTTGGCCTTGCTCACGGCCTCCGTAGTCTGTGTGACGGTGTTGCGTTGCGCGTTTACATCTATACGCAGATCAACGATGTCCTTCTCGGTCTCCGCTCGCTTAGCACGTATTGCCTCTATGCGCTCTTGCAACGAAGTTAGGTTCGCTGTTATCCGTTTATATGCGGTATCTGCCTCGCCTACACTCTGCTCGAGCTCAGCGATCTCTCTGCGACGTCCGAATATCCCGGCGGATTTTGACATCTTACTACCGCCCGTTATCGCACCGCCCGGCGAAAACAGCTCGCCGTCGAGTGTCACGATCTTTAGGCTCTGCTTAAATTGCTTTGAAAGTTTAATACCCGCGTCCATGTCATTTGCTACGATGACATTACCGAGCAGATGGGAGAATATCGATTCGAATTCGGGCTTGTATTTTATCAATGTCTTTGCAACACCGCACACACCGCCGCTTCGCTCGAGCTCCGCACGCTGTTGTGAGTTGAGTTCATGTGGTTTGACGGAGCTCTTGGGTAGAAACGTCGCGCGGCCTCCGTTTATGGATTTTAGATACTCTATAGCCTCGGACGCGGCTTGCTCGTCATCGGTTACGATATCCTGTATCGCTCCACCCAGCGCGGTCTCGATCGCTACCTCATAGGCCTTATCTACCGAAATCAACGAACCCACCGTGTCCCTGATGCCGGAAAAGCGTAAGCCCTCCTTGTCACGCGCGGTAAGCACAGCCTTTACGCTGCGGCTGTATCCCTCGTGCGCGGCCTCAAGCTCGGTCAGTAGCTTCAGCCTTGAACGACCCTCGTTCAAACGCTTCGCGAGTGCTTCGCTCTCTTGACGGAGCTTGTCCCTCTGCTCGGTCATCGTGGCCTGCTGAGCCTGCAACATTTCAAGCTGTTTCAGCGCCCCCGAAAGCTCGTCTTCGGACTCCGCAAGACTATGCTTGGCAGCGTCCCTTTCGGCAGTGAGCTGTTGCATTTGCTCCCGTTGTTCTGCTATATCATCTGCGAGCTGTTCCTTCTGTGTTTCGGTCTGCTCGTACAGGGTTTCCTCCCTGACGATACGCTCCTTGATCGCGGCGCCTTTAGCCACAGCCTCGCGTAAGGCTTCTTCAAGGGCTTTGAGTTTTTCCTCGCGATCCCTTAAGCTTTGCAGATACGCATCGTAGGCCTCTTGGTTATCCTTTAATTCATCGTATAACGCCTCAAGCTCGCTCTCGAAGCGTTTGTGCGCATCGGTTTCCTCGTCCAGCGCGGTACTATTGCGTTTGCTGTCGTCTATGAGCTTGTCTTTTTCGGCTGTGAGCCTATCTACATCGGATTTTATGCGTAGCAGGCGTTCCTCTGAAACCCTGACCTGCGCATCCGTCTTTTCTATATCCTTAAGGAGCTCCATTGAAGCCCTGTTTGCTTCCTTTAATGCCTCGTCGAGCTCCGCCGAACGCTTGCGTAACGCACCTATACCCTCATCCGCAAGACGTTGGTTCTCTTCCTCGTTTTTAAGCTGCTCAGCGTAGGTCTCCATCACCTCGTCAAGACCCCTAAGCTTGTCCTCCGTATCACGGCACTCGTTTACAAATATCAATATCTCCAGGGCCTTTTGCCGCTCACGATACTCCAGATAGGCCTTTGCCTTTTCGGACTGCACCTGCAACGGCTCGACCTGTGCGCCCAGCTCCGTAACGATGTCGTCTATACGGAGCAAATTCTGCTCCTGCTTCTCGAGCTTCGACAGCGCCTCGTTTCGCCGGATTTTGTATTTCATGACACCGGCCGCCTCGTCAAACAACAGCCGTCTGTCCTCCGAGCGCGTGCTCAGGATCTCATCGATCCGGCCCTGCCCGATGATCGAGTAGCCCTCCTTGCCGACACCCGTGTCCATGAACAGGTTATGTATATCCTTTAAACGGCAAGAGGATTTGTTTATCAGGTATTCGCTTTCGCCCGAACGGTAGAGCCGCCTGGTCACGCTGACCTCCGAGAACTCCGTCTGCATACGACCGTCCTCGTTGTCTATCGTGATCG
>CAYURR010000117.1:0-9553 GCA_964446745.1 uncultured Defluviitaleaceae bacterium
AGTCTTGCACTTGGCGGGACTCGAACCCACGACCTACCGCTTAGGAGGCGGTCGCTCTATCCTCTGAGCTACAAATGCACGTATTTATTTTTGAAATCCCGTGCGAAAATCGCACGGGATTTCTCACATATGCCATATAATAACAAATATCTTAGAATAAATCAAGGATTACTTCAGATTTTTACTTCTTCTCAATCGAGAAGAATGCCTTAAGCCCCGGATACTCGGATACATCGCCGAGTTCGTCCTCGATGCGCAGCAGTTGGTTGTACTTGGCTACTCGGTCGGAACGGGCCGGTGCGCCGGTCTTTATCTGACCTGCGTTAACAGCTACGACGATGTCTGCTATCGTGGCATCCTCGGTTTCGCCCGAGCGATGGGATACGACCGCGGTCATGTTGTGGCGGTTAGCCAGAGCAATCGCGTTAAAGGTCTCCGTGAGCGTACCGATCTGGTTGACCTTGATAAGGATCGAATTCGCAACGCCGAGGTCAATACCCTTTTGAAGTCGTGTCGTGTTTGTAACAAACAGGTCGTCACCAACGAGCTGTACGCGTTTGCCGATGCGATCGGTTAAAAGCTTCCAGCCCTCCCAGTCCTCTTCAGAGAGGCTATCCTCAAGGGAAATGATCGGATACTTATTAACTAGATTCTCGTAAAGGTCGACCATCTCAGCCGACGTGCGTACAACCTCTGTACCCTTCATTTTGCTTTCGCCCGGGAAATGGTACTTGCCGTCCTTTTCATCGTAGAGCTCTGTGGCAGCCGAGTCCATAGCGATGAAGATGTCTATACCGGGCTTGTAACCGGCCTTTGTGACGGCCTCGAGTATCAGGTCGATGACATCCTCGGGTGTAGCCAGGTCGGGTGCAAAGCCGCCCTCGTCGCCGACAGCGGTCGATAGGCCCTTCGCCTTTAATACCTTCTTAAGGTTGTGATAGACCTCCGCGCACATCCTCAGGCCTTCCTTGAACGATAACGCGCCTGCGGGCATGATCATGAATTCCTGCATGTCAACGGTGTTATCCGCGTGCTTGCCGCCGTTTAAGATGTTCATCATCGGGACGGGCAGCTGCTTCGCGTTAAAACCGCCTAAGTATTGATACAGAGGCATGTTTAATGCTTCGGCTGCGGCCTTTGCGACAGCCATTGAAACGCCGAGGATCGCATTGGCACCGAGCTTAGCTTTATTCGGTGTGCCGTCGAGCTCGATCATCTTCATGTCTACAGCGACCTGGTCGAGTGCGTTCATGCCGCAAACCTCATCGGCTATGATATTGTTTACATTATCAACGGCCTTTTCGACGCCTGTGCCTAAGTAACGCGCACCGCCGTCGCGAAGCTCTACAGCCTCAAACGCGCCTGTCGACGCGCCCGAGGGCACGGCTGCGCGGCCTACGGACTGGTTGCCGTTGCTGTCGTCCACTACGACCTCTACCTCAACGGTGGGATTCCCGCGGGAATCCAATACCTCTCTTGCATAAACATCAACGATTTCGATAAAACCCTTCACTTGCAAAACCTCGTTTTCTATGAATTGTGGCTTAGTGATAAGCCTTTACAGCGCTCCTACAATCGAGGTGAATTCGTCCTTTATGCTCGCGCCGCCTACGAGTGCACCGTCGATATCGGGCATCGAGAACAGCTCGGCTGCGTTTGAGGCGTTTACGCTGCCGCCGTATTGAATGCGTATCGCGTCCGCCGTGAAACGGTCATATATCTCGGATAGTACCTGTCTGATCGATGCGCAAACCTCCTGAGCCTGCAGTGAGGTCGCTGTCTGACCGGTGCCGATAGCCCATATCGGTTCGTATGCGATAACGACATCCAATGCCTTCGTGGCATCGACACCCTGTAACGCGATGCGTGTCTGCATACGTACGAGGTCGGTCGTGATGCCTTGATTGCGCTGAGAAATACTCTCGCCTACACAAATGATCGGCTTCAGGCCCTTTTCGATGGCCTTCAGGACCTTTTTGTTTACGGTCGTGTCGGTCTCGCCGAAATACTGCCTGCGCTCCGAGTGTCCGATGATTACATATGGCACGCCCATTTCCGCGAGCATAACGCCCGAGATCTCACCCGTGAATGCGCCGCTCTCCTCGAAATGCATATTCTGTGCGCCGATCGCTATGTTGGTGTCTTTAACGAGCACCTTCGCGATCATCAGATCCACAAATGGGACACAGAGTACGACATCGAGCCTGTCCGTATTTATTCTGTCCTTTATTGTGTTAATAAATGCAACGGTTTCATCGGGCGTCTTGTTCATCTTCCAGTTGCCCGCAACTATCCTTTTACGCATGATATGTCCTCCGATTATTTATCTTGAACTGCTGTGATGCCCGGCAGCTCAATACCCTCGAGGAACTCAAGCGAAGCGCCGCCGCCTGTGGAGATATGTGTCATCTTGTCGCCAAAGCCAAGCAGATTTACAGCCGCCGCCGAATCGCCGCCGCCGATGATGGTCGTGCCTTCTACCTTAGTGAGGGCTTCAGCCACAGCGATGGTACCCTTTGCGAAATTCTCAAACTCGAATACGCCCATCGGTCCGTTCCAGACAACGGTCTTTGCATCCTTAAGAGCGTCGGAGAATAATGTACGTGTCTTTTCACCGATGTCAACGCCCATCCAATCGTCTTCAATGGTGTTTGAAGGTACGGTCTTGAATTCTGTGTCGTTCTTAAATTCCTTTACGACCACGGTGTCTACAGGCAACAGGAAGTTAACGCCCTTATCCTTGGCCTTTTGTATCATTTCCTTTGCGTATTCAACCTTGTCTTCCTCGAGCAGGGATTTACCTACGCCGCTGCCCTGAGCCTTTATGAAGGTATAAGCCATGCCACCGCCGATGATCAAAGTATCGACCTTTTCGAGCAGGTTGTTGATGACGTTAATTTTGTCCGAAACTTTTGCGCCGCCCAAGATAGCTACAAACGGACGTACCGGGTTGTTGACGGCGTTACCGAGGAACTGGATTTCCTTTTCCATCAGGTAGCCGACAGCGGATTCAGAAACGAACTTAGCAACGCCGACTGTCGAGCAATGTGCTCTGTGAGCGGAGCCGAATGCGTCATTTACGTAAACATCCGTGATGCTGGCCAGATCCTGAGAAAAGCTGTCCTCGTTCTTGGACTCTTCCTTGCGGAAACGTGTGTTTTCAAGTAAAACGACGTCGCCGTCCTTCATGGCTGCTACGGCGTTCTTTGCATTCTCACCGACTACTGTATCATCGGCAGCGAATACTACGGTCTTGCCTAAATGCTGAGACAGTCTCTCTGCTACGGGCTTCAGTGTTGCGGAAGCGTCCGGACCCTTTGGCTTACCGAGGTGCGAACAAAGTATAACCTTGCCACCGTCGTTCATCAGCTTCTTGATCGTCGGCAGAGCCGCTACGATACGATTTTCATCGGTGATAACACCGTCCTTGAGCGGTACATTGAAGTCACAGCGAACCAACACACGCTTGCCCGCTACCTTTAAGTCATCTACAGATTTTTTGTTTAACATAACTTTCTCCCTTCGAATTATTGCGTTCACGATGTGACGCATGCGTATAATATCCCAATTTCTTGAATTATTCTAACAGCAAGCCCAAGTATTTGCAACTATCTCATGAGCAATTTAATTCTGTTTCATCAGTAGCTTCATAACCGATTCATGGGTTGAACGGGAATGTACCAGCATAGAAGTCGCAGCCTGATCCAAAACCCGTTGCTTGATTAGTTGCATCATTGCCTTTGCCATATCCAGATCCTCTATGCGGGACAAAGCCTCTGAGGAGTTTAGATATGAGATTTCCGTGGCTTCAAAAGCATGGCTTAGGCGATTGCTCTTTACACCGAATTCCGTACGGATATCGATGATATCCCTAAGTGCTGAGGCGATCAGATCGACTGCGGCTATAGCGGAAGGCTGCGTGTCGATAGTAACAGTTTTTAATGACAGCTCCTCAGCGTTCACTATCGGTATCCTGATTGGGATCATTTGTCCGCTGCCCACATAGATATTTAGATCATACGGAGAACGGGTCTCGCCGGAGATGATGTTGTATTTATATGACGCATCGATACCGCTTAATACCTTTGCAGGTGCGGGCGGTGACGGGAAATCGCCGGGCCGTTTATCCTGGACGATCAATGCGGCCGGGTTGTTCGGATCGGCTTTTATATCGGTAAAATGCACGAGCTTCCCGGATAACTGGCTCAAGATCGTATTTACGAGGGCTTCACCGGAGCTGATGCTATTGCTGATGCGGACGGGGATGTTATTAATATTGTTGGACACGGCAGGCATCAGTTCCGAGTCCGGTATATCCTCCGGCACAAAATAGAAATTAATCCATTCGTTCGGACAGGTTGCGCAGGTAACGCGGAAACCACCGCCAGATGACATCGCCTCAAAAACCTTCTCGGTAGAGGTAACCCAGCTGAAGTCCAATGCGCTCGAGGGAGCGGTAGATTTTCCCAAATCCGTACCGCCCGTAAAGCTTGATCGGTTTGTATTGCCAAGGCCTGTGAACAATGAGCCGAAATCGGATATGCCCTCGTTGATCTTCATTATAAGGTTGCTGCTGGTTAAAAATGGATTGGGAGGGTTTATTACGATCTTCGGGGCAATGGCTTTGACAGTGGTATTTGGTATGCGTGACTGGAGCAATGTGGCCAAGCCCGCTAAACTGGTTACGCTGGATACATTGATCGGGGTTTTGCCGGTTAGTGGAGTGATGCTGTTGGTAAACTCGTACAAGACGCTGTTGCCGTTGCTGTCGACTGCTGCAAAGCCGCGCCCCAGTAAATCTGTAGGTAGAGACAGACCGGTAAAGTCTAAATCCAAGCCTTTGGCATCTAACGAGAAGTATTTCTGGGACGTTAATAGAAGCGGTGGGTTTGCGGGATTGTTGTATATCGGAGTTAAACTGGGGTTTGATAGCGTCACATTGTAGTTGCCGACATTGCTGAAGGTGATATCGATGTTGCCGCTATTCTGCTTGGATGTTGCGCTTCCGTAGTTCATATACATTGATAATGTATTTGCCAGCCCGACGGGATAGTTTGTTATTGTAGACAGGTCGAAGTTGTAAGTTGAATTGCTTGGTGCTCTGTTATTGGATGATGCGGTCGAATTGTAGAAGTAAAATGTCCGATTGGTACCGTTGATATTTACATTTAGGGCGGTATGTGCCAGATCGGCGGGGTTGGCGGGTAATGTCAGCGTCGCGGTCGTAAAGGTTTCGTGGTTACCGGCAATTACCGAAACGCCGATTGGTGACTGGCCGGCCGGCGTTCCTGTGGTTGTGCCCGCGGGTTTTGGCGTTTCGCCTATCCTGAAGTTTGAACCTATCATGGTACCCGAGCTGCTGGAGACGGAAAAATCTATCCCGGTTGCGGAGGCGCTCACGGCCTTGACGGTATATCCTCCGCCAGCGATGGGTAATGCGGCATTTATACGGCTGATCAATGTGTTTACATCCGGATTGTCACCTACATATACACCGCTGCCCACGGTATTTGAGAATGAAATGGAACCGGCTGTTGCGTTGTAGGGGCTATACAAGAAATTTATAGAATGCCCGTTTAAGGACGATGTGGAGCCCGATATCTTTGATAAATCCATGGTAGTGAGCGCATAGTTCGGGTAGGGCGCGTCAAAGGCCATGCTGTGCTGCTGCCCCAAGGTGCCCGTGATCGGATCGGCACCGATTACGGTATTTACGCTCACGCTGTTATTATTGCCCCATTCGCCGTTCGCGTTATTATAGACATTTGCCCATCCGCTGGGCGGTACGCTTGTGGGTGGCAATGTAAAGCGATATTGAGCCAGCTCACCCTTAAATGTAATGCTGTAGGGCACAGAGGTTTGGGCTGTAGACGTAATAGAGGCGACTGTGTTTGTCGGAGTGTAAACGAAACGATTGCTGACTGTATTAGCGATATTGTTTAGCGCTCCGGACATATTGTTTGTGCTCAGATAGGAAGTCAAGTTGATCACAATATTATTACTGTTTGCGGGAGCGGTATTTGCTGTGTCGGCATCCGTTGCTATGTAGAAATTGGTTGTACTGCCGCTTGCGTGATTTACGGTGAATGTCATGCCATTTAGATCAGCAACCGTTTTGATATTTGGGTCAAGCGGCAATGTAAGCGTGGCGGGTTGAGCAGGGGATGCAGCGTTAAACGACACATCATTAATGTAGTCCATTCGCCCCCAGATCGTAGGGGTCTTAAGTTCCTCCAATGTATATTTAGACCACCATCCCCATTGACCCTGCAAAACCTTGATGGTGTTGAACTCCGTGCGCGTAGCTATGCCATCGATCTCGGACTTCAACGCTTCAAACTCCAACTCGCATTTCACTCTGTCTGCGTCAGTGTAGACACCGTTTGCGGCGGCTATAGCAAGCTCGTTCATGCGCTGTAGGATAGCGGTTATCTCGGTAAGGCCACCGTCGGCGACCGCTGTGAGGTTCTTTCCGTCCTGTATATTGTCCTTTACCTTGTTTAGCTCGTTGACCTGCGCGCGTAGCTTCTGAGAGATCGCAAGCCCGGCCGAATCGTCTGCGGCCTGTCTAATCTTTAATCCGGTGGAAAGCTTTTTTGATGCCTCGCTATATATATTGAATGCGTTATTTTTCTGTCGTATAGCGGAATTCATCGTCGACTGGGTCGTTATGTTCATAGATGGACTCCTTCCACAAAAAAAATATCCCGTTGTAGGGATATTTTAGCAACATATGTTGTGGTATGCAAGGTATAGTTAACGATTCGTTGTAAATGTCTTGTACAATCCGCAGCTGAACTTGCCCTCCGGACAATAGCCCAGCACCTTACAGCTCGGACCGTAATACGCAAAGACCTCAGAATAGGGCTGTAGCTTTGCGAGCATCTCGGTCCAGTTTTGTAATATGTTCTATTACAATTGTTATTGCTATGGCTATAGCTCTAAATTGCCTTGTGTGTGCCATAACTTTGAATCGGTTATATTAATAGGGCACCCTGCGATTTCGAGTCGGCTTATAAAGTTTAATCTGTCGTTTATACTATTACTAATTTTTATTATATGTATACCTTGAATATCACTCCAGATGTTCTGAACGCCCATTTGCACAAAAATTGTTTGCTGAGGATATTTCGATACTGCTGCACCTGCTTCAAATATAACATTGGCTCGAGCTTGTTCAGTATAAGGATTTTCACCAGATTTACAGAATTCGGCTTTTAACTCTACCTTTTCATCAGGTGTTAAAAGCACTATAATTGCTTGAGCAAAATCAAATGCGGCATCAATTACTTCTCCAATATAAGGGCTAGGTTTTTGAGTTAACTTAATTGCTGTTTCCCACTCTATTGGGTCAAGCCTAAGAGAAGTCAAAAATGAAGCCAACTCATCAAAAGCTTTCAGATTTCTTCCATGAATTACATATACTTTTTTGCTACTCAATGCAATCTCCTCCAAATGAATATGGTATTTTTTAGAAATCGTTGTTTTTGGGAAATTATTTACAAATAGATAGTCGGATTTGAGTGATTTAATATTATCATCACCGGTTGTATACAAACTTTGATGTTGCTCAATACTTTCTAAGTAAACAGATGATAAGAGCTTTGGATTTGGAACGCTATAGTTTGGAAGTACTATGTCGCAGTTCTTTGCAAATAAATATGTAAATACCCATCGATATTCATCATGTAAGAATAACGAGGAAATTTCTGATATTCCAGTTGCACTAGGTAAAAAATGATGCTCAACTATCCATTGTCTACAGTATATTAATTTCCTATATGCAATATGGTCATTTCTCATTATAAGATCAATTATTATTTGAAGTATAAGATTGACAATTACACAACGAATAGAGTCAAAAGCAGAAAAGTACGGCTCGTCATTTTTATCTTCTGTCAAATATATTTCAATTGATTTTAATAGAGTATCTTGAACTTGTTCAATGTTTTTCTTTCTATATAAGGATACTGCTCCAAAGCACTGATAATAATGTGCAAGTTCATGTTTAGATGAAATAGTATTGCTTTTCATTATGTCAAAACTGTAATCACTTTCTCTAAAATTATTTAAAATAGCATTAGATATCCCTCGCCTCCAATACCAGGGAGATAAAGCATCAGATATATTACAATTCTGTATGATTTCCTTTGAATGCACATCACTAAACTCATTAAAACCTTTAAAGTCCCTTTTTTGTGACAGTAACCTTCCTTTGTAGAGCCAAAGTACAGGGTCATATTCATCATTAAGTAAGGAAAAATAGCGTTCCGCAATTTGTATTTTACCTTGTTTAACTGCGTTTATGGCTATATCAGATAATTCTTTTTGAGTAATTGTTCCGTTAAGTAATTTTGCATTTAAATAATCAGTGTGGTTTATCATCTAAAATCATCTAACACTAGTTTATGTGCACATCTGCTTCCGCACATTGAGCAGATGTCGCTTATATCATTATTATGTTTGAAAAACTCATTTCTTGCATTTTCAGGATATAGAGCAGCATCGAACATTTCATGCCAACATCTATTCCTTCTAGCGAGGCTAATTTTCTTTTCCCATTCGATATATTTTGAATTATGTTCTAATTCAAGCATGTATTTTAGCATACCATAGTACCGAAGGCCTTCGTCATAATCATGAACATTTGGAAGGCCAACATGCTCACTTTTAAGTAAAGCGCCAATAATTGAAACCCCTGATGTTGCTGCAATAGAAGATACAATAAGACTATTTATATCGTCAAAACCACAAAGCCGATCGCTCCCAATAGGACCTAATGTTTTTATTGGAACATTATGACATCTTTTGTTTACTTCTTGAATTAATTTTTTTAAAGAGGATATTCTTGTATGTCCAATACCTTCAATAACCACTGGAAGATTTTTAACTAATGCTTTTTCAATTAACTTTCCGCATATATCCATTTCCATTAAGTATAATTCATCCAATTCATCTAGTATAGATCCGGCTCGCAACGTAAGACCTATAGCTAGTGCAACACCAGTATCTTTGACTATTTCTAATATCTCATCCCAATATTGATAATATGGATTTTCGTTTTTAGAGTGCATTATATAAGAAAATAGTTGTGCGCCACCACGGCTTGTTAAAGGAATAACTCGATTTGAATTAGTAACAAGGTGCGCTAATTCTCTTGTTAGACCTGGATGTACAACGATCATATCTGAATAAGATTCTATATGGCGCTCTATTGTGTCAAATAACATGTTAGGAACAAAAGAACCATCTTGCATACTATCGAAACATTCGTAGACAGGTACAGTGTTAAGTTTCATTGGGGTATTTAACACAATCCACTTTCTATAATCCGAGCTTTTAGAGGTTATGGAATTGTCTGCGATGATGTCAAACCCATTCTTTTCTGCAATCATCACTTTTTTCATTTCATCTTCTAGAGATTGACTCTCCGACATGTGTCCAACATTAACTAAGAATTTAGTCCCACAATCTTCACCAATCTTCATTAAACTAAAATTTCTTTTTTTGTTACCAAATTCTATTTGCATAATATATCTTCCTCCTCAACAAC
>CAYURR010000118.1:0-9526 GCA_964446745.1 uncultured Defluviitaleaceae bacterium
ATATTGACGAGATATCAAGGATACTCGCCCGATTGAAAGATGGTATTCTTTCCGAATCTATAGAGGATGAATTTGCCGGGGAATTTAACCTCCTCAAATCCTCTGTAAATGAAATGATAAACGCTCAAAGGTCATACGTGTTGGACATATCTCGGGTAATGTCTGAAATGAAGCAGGGTAACCTCAGCGCTTCTATAGATGCAAATTTTTTAGGTGATTTCGAACCTATTAAAACATCTGTTAATGATACCATACACTTTCTTAAAGCCTACATTAATGAAATAACCCGTGTTTTAGGCTTGCTTGCAGACAAGGACTTGACGTGTCAGTTGAATATGCAGTTCAAAGGTGATTTTGTAATATTGGAAGAGTCACTACGCAAAATCATTATTTCGCTCAATCAGACGCTAAAGGAGATTAAGGAAGCGACTATTCAAGTTACAACAGGCTCTAACCAAATATCAAACGGATCGCAAGTGCTGTCGCAGGGTGCTATAGAACAAAGCAACCTCTTGAGCGACCTATCCGAAGACACGATGCAGATCGTAAACAAGGCACAAATTAGCTCCGAAAATGCGAAATCTGCTGTTCAAATGAGCAAGGAGGCAACACTCGGGGTCGAAACCAGCAACGACAAAATGAAAAAGCTCGTCGAAGCTATGAACGAAATAAACAATACCTCAGATCAGATCTCAAATATAATCAAGACTATTGAGGATATTTCCTTCCAAACCAACTTGCTCTCTCTGAATGCAGCAGTCGAAGCTGCCAGAGCAGGTGAATCCGGCAAAGGTTTTGCCATTGTTGCCGAAGAGGTCAGGGCGCTTGCAAATCGTTCGGGTCAAGCTGCTAAAAATACGACGCTACTAATCGAAAAATCAGTTGAGGCTGTAAAGAAAGGTAGTTTATTGACCAATGACACAGCCTCATCACTACAAGAGGTTGTCGCTATAACGAAGAGCACCGGTGATTTGATTAATGAAATCGTTGCAGCAACAGATGAACAACTCGCCAGCACAAACTCCATTAACAACGGAATAGAGAGTATTCTCAATGTGGTAAGATCCGGTTCCGCAACAACTCAGGAAGCCGCGGCCTCGAGCGAAGAATTGTTCGCACAGGCAGAAGCCCTCAACAATCTTGTACATAACTTTAAGATTTGAAGCAGATTACCACGGATTTAGACATCCATATGTCCATTATCCGTGGTAATTTCCCCCCTCCCCTACTTCTCCTTCATCAATCCCTCCCAGAACCCCAGCAGACCGTCCTTATTATCATATATAAACCCACTATCAAAATATATCATATTCATCTCATCAAGTCCTTTTTCGCTGTCGCTGCGCACATCCGATCTCACGGACCATGCGCCGTTTTGCAGATACGGCCTATAGCCCTCGCCCTGCCCGTCTGCCTCACCGAAAATCCATCGGATAAACAGCTTCGCGGCATTGATGTTCTTAGCGCCACCCGCGATCATGATGCTACTCGGGGCCAATACGCCCACGAACGGTTTCATCTGCTCGCTGATCTGCACCGTGTATCCCAAGTCACGCATACGCAGCTTGCTTGAAACCATGATGCCGACCATATTTTCCTGTATACCGGGTGCGCCTACCCCTTCGGCGACCTCGTCGCTCGAGTTCACGAGTACGAGCCCGTTCTCTACGAGCCTGCGGATAAAGGTCTTGCCCGCCCCCTCACCCGGTAGGGTTTCAAGCTCCTTGCCGTATCTGTCTGCATACGCTTTAGCCATTTCCTGCTCATGCTTTATAAACATCGCGAGAAACGCGAAGGTAGTCACGCTCCTTGTGGGGTTCGGCATCAATACCTTGCCACGCCATTGTTCCTCGGTCAGCTCCCACCAATTATCGACCGGCGGCTCAGTATATACCGCATCACTATATGCGAACACGATGGCCTCCTGCATCAGCGTCAACAGCTCCCCGTCATTACCCTCGATGAACCTATCTTTTATATCCTGCGGCACATATTTAAATATATATCCCTCGGGGAGCAATTCCCGTGACATCACCCCATCCCCGTCCGAACAGGTCACGATATCGCAATCATATACCTGCTCATCTACGGTCGTTCTGAGCATATCGATCAGCTCGGTCGGGCGCATATCGAGCACCTTGACCGTGAGGCCCGGATACTGTTTTTCAAAGGACTTGGCTACATCCACCATGCGCGTCGATGTAGAATATATCGTCAATATCCCCTCATCAAGCGCCAGCTTGTACAATTCATTCGGCGTATCCCTCGCATCCGGCGCATCCAAACGCGCATTTGACAGCCAATCTTTCACCCCGTCTTTATCTGTATCTTTACCACAGCCCACCAGCAGCGCGACACATGTGAGCACTGCCACCGCCATGATCAATTTACCTATACTTTTCACAACCCACCTCAATCCCTTTTAGAAAGCGCATCATATGACCGCTGCACCGCGTCTATATATTTCTCTATACCCATAGCCTCATATGTTTGTAAATACCGTTCCCATGTCGCATCGTCCGACGGGTCCTTCTCGGACTTTATAAACTCAGCCAAGCTGGCGTTTGTAAGCGCGTCTATTCGGCTTCGGAGGGCCTGCATCTTGGTATATTCGTCGTTATCAAACAGTATCACATCGATGTGATTTTTGGGGCGATACATCTCATATATCCGGTACGCGCGCGCGTTTACATAGGCGTGGTCTGCTTCGTAACCGCTCCAGGTCATGCTGTTTACATACTGCGGATAGGTATAGAATGGCCCTTGTTTTGCTAAATGCTTATTCTGCATCTTCTCGCTCAACGAATTCTTTACCTTTATACTCGCCCTATCTCCGTATGCATCGATATCCGTCAGCGCGGCATATTCCCAATCCACCCCCTGCTCACCGTACCACGATATCAAAAATGCCTCCTCACTCAGCATAAAATCCAGCAGTTTAAATGCGGCTTCGGGGTTGTTGCATGATGACGTAACGACACCGCCTATCCGAGGCAGCGGTGTCCTGACAGTGGACAGCCTACGCTTGTTTGCACCCGCAACAGGTGCGAGATAGATAAATCTATTGATCACCTCGGGCGAACTCTGTAGCAGCACATCCGTCACACTGCCGGACGTAAAGCCGCCCAGTATATCCTCGGGGCTATTCGCAAGCTCCGACAGCTGCGCGGCATTTAGTGTAAACTGAAACGGATGCAATAGCCCGTCCGCATACAGCATGTTTATATACCGCATGGCTTGCCGCCACTCATCGGTCATCGGTGCAAATTTGACCGCTCCATCGTCTATGTACATCCGCGAGTTGTCCGGGTCATTATAGATAAACGCATTGATCAGGTAGTTATAGCTCTGAAGGCTCGTCTGATTGCTTGCTCCCGCGAGCGGTATTTCATCGGCTACGCCGTTGCCGTTCGGGTCACGGGTCTTAAACGCCGTGAGCACCTCATACAGCTCATCAGTCGTCTGCGGTATGGTCAGCTTTAGCCGTTTTAGCCAGTTGACGTTGATCCAAAACACCTGAGCGGTCTGTACGCTGTCTGAGATATCTAGTGCGGGCACGTAATAGATAGCTCCGTCCGGTGAAGCGATGACAGCCCTCAGATCATAGTAATCAAAGGACTTCAACATCTGCCCGAAATGTGTGTCGTCGCTGATATACGGATTCAGGCTTTGGATATATCCCTTTTCGCCGTATTCCCTTATCAGCGCGTGGTTTGTGAGGAAATCCCCTGCTTTGTTCAGGGAAAGAAAGATATCCGTCTTGATGCTGTCGGACGCTATGACCGTTTCCAGATGCCCGGTCGAATAGTCCTCCGGTATTAGGTTTATATTAAGGCGCAGCCCCGTTTGCTCCTCGAGCCACAGCTTGTAATAGTTCGTGTCGATGTTTCGGATATAGCGGCTATATGGCATGGTGATCACGAGGCTTTCACGCACATCAGCCACACGCCCGGGAGTTTTATTGAGCGTTCCATTAATAAGAGCAAAACCAATTACCACACACAGAAGCACAAGCACGGCGAGCATATATCTTTTAATACTATCACCCCGTTATTCTTCAGATCATGATATTTAATCACAGCGTATGGATATATTCAACGATTCATAGAATATTGTCCATATGATTCCAAATCCTGTTCATACATTTTAGTGGAAAAATTATTAATAGTTATACAAAGTATTGTATAATAGTCATTGTGGATAATGTCGTAAAGGAGGGGCTTATGTACGGTGTATATATCGTTGACGATGAACCCCTGATGCTAAACAGCATAATCAATGCAATAGCCTGGCAGGAAAACGGCTTTGAGGTCATCGGCTCGAATACCAACCCGAGGGTAGCCGCCTCTGAGATCATAGCCATGAAGCCACAGCTCGTGTTCTGTGATCTAAAGATGCCGGACATGGATGGCATCAGTTTGATCAAGCATTTGCGGGATCAGGGTATCGCATCTGAATTTGTGATGCTCAGTGCGTATGGCGAGTTCGAGGCCAGCCGCAGCTTTTTCCTATTGGACGGTTTTGACTATCTTTTAAAACCGCTCAGACGGCAGGAGGCCGAGATCGTGTTGGAACGGCTGTCTCGCAGGCTCACCGAAAATGAAAACATGAAGCCCTCGACTACATTCAAGCAGACCAATACCAAGGCGTTTGACGATATGGTCGATTACATTTCACAAAACTTCCAAAAGAAATTTACACTCGAAAAGCTCAGCGCACAGTTCAATATTTCCCCCTCCTACATATGCAGCCTGTTTTCAAAGCATTACCAGTCCTCACTGACTGTTTTTCTGACGACCTTACGCATGAAGGAGGCCGCTCGGCTGATCACAGAAACCGATATGGCATTCAAAGAGGTTGCCGTGATCTGCGGTTATTCCGATTACTTTTATTTCTGCAGGGTGTTTAAAGGGTATCACGGTGTTTCACCGACCGAGCACCGCCAACGGACATGAAAAGCAGTGTCGGGCTTTTATTCGCCTCATTGTTTGGCGTGATCATCTTGGTCTGGGCGCTGTTCTATCTGTCCATTTCTCAAAACATATATGACAACACACAAAAACACCTCGATACCACAGCCCAACAGATCGTCTACGACCTGGGCGCTGAGTTTGACAATCTCGAGCGCGTTTCGTATACGCTGTCGCGCCTCGAGGATGTCAAACGCTTCGCAACCACCGACAGCATCGAAGATCGCTTTGCACTGGCGCAACGCATCAGCGATTTCCTGTACAGCAGCAGCTACAACCCCTCCTTTACCGGCAATGTGATCATATATGGTGAAGACGCGTCCTTTTATCGGTTCGCGGGCAAGCTCTCAAACACCTCATGCTCATACCTCGGCAATCTGTTGGGTAAAACCCCTCTGCCCGATCACATCAGCACGCAGCTCGAGGGTGAAAAATACATCGGCTACGGTATCGGTATCCCGAGTTCGGGCAATGACGGCGACAACAACGAACAGGTCGGGGCCATCGTGATGCTAATCGAAGAAGAAAAGCTGCATGAGTTGTTTTACAACTACGCGCCCGATGATTCGTTATACATAGCAGTCGCAGCGGGTGGGAAGGTCATCGCCGCTAATTCCGATACCCCGCAAGATTCCCTAACCTTAGTCCGAAAGCATGTGGGTATAACCCCATTCGAGATCATCATCACCGCAAACGAACGCTATCTGAATGCGTCGACCTATTACTTTACTATAGCGACCGCCATCACCATCGCCTCATTCTTGGCGGTGTTATTTGTGTTTGCACGTGTGCAGAACAAGCGCTTCTTTGGACCGATGCTGAGCATCATGCGCAATGTAGAGTCGATTGAGACCTACAACAGCCAAAGCCCTCTGCCCAAAACCCACAGCGAGGACTTTAATCTACTCGTGGACAGGCTCAACGACATGTTATGTCGCCTCGATAAAAAGAACGAAGAGGTCATACGCTCAGAGATAGAGAAACAACAGGCCATCATCGTCTCATTAAAGAAGCAGATAAACGCGCACTTTACGATCAACACATTGAGCACAATAAAAATCCTCGTTGAACAATCCGAGCTTGAAAACGCCGGGCATGTCATCGAGGATTTATCGGATATGATACGCTACGCATATGATAAGGATGAGTATATTAACGTATGGGACGAGCTGTCGCTGCTGGAAAAATACGTCGCGATCATGAATATCAGATATAACAACAAGATCGAGTTGCGCTTCGATGTAGACGATCGGCTCATGGATGTCGTTATGCCCCGGATGCTGTTGCAGCCGATCGTCGAAAACGCGATCATGCATGGTTTTAAGCATATGGAAACAGGCTGCGTGATCGATGTCCGCGCCGAGCACCGGGGTGATCGTATGCATATCACAGTCACCGATAACGGCACGGGCATGGACGCGAGCGCAGTAGTTTCGTTACAGGAACGCATCAATGCCCCCGAATACTCATCCGAGGGCATCGACAATATTGCACTTGTAAATATCAAAAACCGTTTACTTTCTCAGTACGGTGACGGATTTTCGTTTGAGATACACAGCGGGGTTGGGACGGGTAGCAGGGTTATAATAGAGTTGCCCGTATTACTCATCAGACCACCTTCGTTATAGTGTAGGTATCTTGTTCAAGCCGCCTCTCAGCGTAAACACCTTATCGTTCACGTTACATGTCACCATATAGGTGCATTCCTCCGGCAGTTTTATCGTATAGTTGCCGTCTTCATATGAAAAGGCCATAAGCATTTCGCCGATACGTATATTTTTAAGTGTCATGCGTTCCCATTCGGAGGGTATCTGCGGTTCTATCACTACGCAGTTGTCTTGTAAGCGCGGTTTTATGCCGGCGAAACATTCAACCACAGGCACGAGCATAGCATATGCTGTCCATGCTTGCGTAAAGCAACCATAATCCGGTGACATCTCTGATATCGAGTTTGGTAACACGCATGAAAAGCTTTTACACATGCGCTTTAAAAGAGCAAGCGCATTATCGCAACGCTTATGTCTGCCCTCCGCCACCGCATGTACCCCAGTCGATATGGTCATGATGCTGCTCTGTGAAAATCCAGACAAATACGTTCCATACTCACCTATATACTCATCATTGTACATGTTGTCCAGGGCTTGTATAGCTTTACCGCGGTCGGACAGCATAGTCTCCATCGGTGTCAGTATGACCCAATTTTTATTTGTCAGGAACGCCACTTCATCGTCCTGTGGCATACGGTCATATTTCGCTTTTAGATTACGCAAATAGGTACTGTAATCTGGTGAAACCATATCCCCTTCCTCTATTAAAAACGCGTCTATATATCCCGAAATCTGATCTACTGTACCTATGGCATCCGCATATAGACCCTCTTCGGTAACCCATAATCTGTCATTTATGGCGAATTTGAGCTGATCGGCCTTTGCACAGTAGGAATCTGCATCCATCTCCAGCGCCCCTGCCATTTCCGCCATGCAGTACAATGCCTGACAGGTATATACCGCCGTATCTATCAGTTCGACGTTCAGCCCCTTGACTTCCATGATACCGTATCCGTGCGGTAGTAGATCACCGTCCGGATCCATTTCGGTCAGCAACCAATGGATGCCCTTCTCACAGAAGCTATATAATATCTTCATCGTTTCGGTGTCACCGCTCCAACGCCAATAGTGATATACCGCCGTAATATAGTGCCCCGTCTCTTGCGTATTGCCCGGGTTGGGTATGCCGCCGAAATTTGTGATCTCATGTACCACGCGCCCGTTTCTGTTTGTTTGTTCGCTGTAGTCTTTGAGCAGCACAAGCGTATCACGCGCGAGCTCAAACTCACCCATCGCCAATAGTCCCTGTATGGAATATGCATTATCACAGCCGAACCACCACGGATATTCCGGACAACCGGCGGTCAGGCCACGCCCATATGAACCGCAGTCCGCGACCAGCCAATCCGTGTTGTACTTTACCCATGTAAATATATTGTCAAATGCCGGATCACTCGTCTCTAAGTCCGTGCGCTCTTTGATACGATTATACCTTTTTATTTTTTCATCAAGCAGGCTACGGTCACGCAGCTTGTTGTACTCGATCCACAATTGATCTTTGTTTGTAAACGAGCCCGCGATATAAAAGCTCAGATCAGCCTTACCGTTTAATTCCAATGTGATCGAAAGCTTGACGGATATCCCGTTCCCGCTCGTACTATGCGGTGAGAGCTGCTGTTTGGATATAACAACCCAATCTTTGCTTATCCCTTCACTGCATCCGAGCAAGCCATACCATTCATTGCCTTTATCCTTTGCCACTACGCAGCCGTTTTCATACATGGCCTCATCGACAAAATCTACCTTCCCAACAGATTCCGAAAACCACACGGGCATTATATGAAAATTCACAACGAACTCTAAATTGAGCGTCTTTGGTGTATCGCTTGTGAGTGTATAATTGATAACCACCCCGCACGCGTTATCCGGCGAATACTGGAATCGCTCGCATTCGACATCACCATAGGCATAAAGAAAGGCATTACCGTAGGGTAATGTCCGATAAGCATCCGCTTTGTTGAACTCGCCGTTGACACCGAGCCAGAAGCCATCCGCGATCTTTATCGGATGAACCCATACCCCACCCATTTCATCAGGTATATGATGCCCGAAATCATAAAAATTCCCATCCTGCCACCCTATTGTCTTGCACCGTTCCCCTGCTGTCACATATTGATATTTCTTTTTACTGTCTACCTTAAAATCATAAAAGTAACCGTCCCGGTCATTTTTATTTGACATACATATTCACTCCGTCTCATATGGAACGGGGGCTGTTGCCAGCCCCCTTTATCACTTTGCTTATTTATTTGCAACCCATTCGTCAATCTGTCTCTGTGTTTCTGTTATTACGTCCTGTATACCTGCCGCTTCGAGCTTTGATACGAATTCATCCCTTACATCATGGATATCAATAACACCCATGCCTAAGTTCTCCATGTATTCATCCATAACAACCTGCATCTGACTGACCTGAGCCTTTATCTTGCTTTGATCGAGCACAAAGCCCACAAACTGTGTAACCTCTGATTTGCTATCCCAGTTTTTGAGCATATCTATATCAGCCTTCGGGTAATTAGACGAGAAACGCGCTAATCTTATGTCATTCCACATCCATGTGTTCATGTTGTATTTGTCGTTATCGGAGGCGATGCTGGTATCTACAGCACCGTCTACAAGCTGATAGTTCACGCCCTCTACGCCAAACGACCACAAGTCATAGTTTTCCTGACTCTTTTTAATCCAGTTGATAAACGCCACTGCCTCGTCAGGGTTCTTGCTCGATGACGGTACGGCGAGCATGTTATCGCCGGCCAAGAAGATACGGCTGACGACGGGTGTAAGCCTTACAGTCTCTACCTTGCCGTTCGGTACATTCTTAGTAAATGTATCGATACGCTCCGATGCGCGCATCGCATTAGATGCTATCGCTGCCACCTGTCCGAAATCAAAGCCCACATCCGAGCTCTCTATCCTCGTGGTATCGGCTGGAATGTAACCCTTGTCTCT
>CAYURR010000119.1:0-9520 GCA_964446745.1 uncultured Defluviitaleaceae bacterium
CAATGGGGTGAAAATCATCTGTCATATACCCGCCTCCTTATAAAATAATGTACAGATAAGTGTGTTGAAATACATGAAATAATGTTATAGTTGGATATAAAAATATTCGTGATTTAATTTACTGTGCAATATGACTTAAGATGATTATACCATCGGTAAAATCTTTGTCTTGCTTTTATGTGATATGCTAATTATTGTATTTTGATATTTTTTATTTTTTTTCATAGGAGGTTGCTATGTCGATACAGAAGCTAACATACAGAAAAGAATTTTTTCACAGAAATGTGGACTTTACGCATATAAAATCGATGAAGTATGCTTGGACTATTCATTGCCATGATTTTTTTGAGTTTTTTATTATTCTGGATGGTTGTATGCAACATAACATCAACGATGAAACAGAGGAACTGTATAAAAATGACTTGGTGTTAATAAGGCCGGATGATGTGCACTGGTTTTTGGAGATAGAAGGTCACGATTGTAGTTATTTAAATATTTCCTTTACCGAAGAGGTATTAAAGATAGTGCTGTTCTTTATGGGTAATGATTACACGGTAGAGCATTTCAAAAACTTAACGGCCCCTCCTAGATGCAGGGTTTCGGATAAACTGTTTACGGAGATCATGGACTGCTATGCGGAGGTATCTACACAGAATCTAGACAGCAAGGATGTACAAATACTGGCGCAAATATTACTGACAAAAATAATTCTGTATTACATAAAAATCGAATCGAATAAGGATTGTCCGAGATGGCTTATGGATTTGAGCCAGGAGATGAGAAAGAAGGAACATTTTTCACAGAGTGTATCGATGATGAGCGAATTGAGCGGGAAATCGCATGAGCATATAGCGAGGAATTTCAAAAAATATTTTAACCAAACACCCACAGAGTTTATAAATGATCTGCGGCTTAATTATTTTGCAAATCTGTTGCTGATGACGAATATGTCTATATTGGATATATGTTTCGAATGCGGCTTTTCATCGGCGAGCTATGCATATCAATTATTCAATAAGAAATATACACTTACACCCCAGAAATATAGGGAGCTACATAAACTCGCACTCATCTAAAAAAGGGTCGAAGCAAAAGAAAACCTGTGGTTTGAGGTTTGCTTTTGCTTCGACCCTTTTTTTGTTTGGGATTATGTATTTGTGTTATACGTCAAATTCGCCGCTGACCTTTTCGTTGATCACGTAATAGCATTTGCGGGATTCCGGTTTATAGTATAAACGCAAATCTACCATGTCTTTCATCTTATTGCCCGCAGCGCGCCATATCTCTTTTGCTGTATCTGTCAAAACCTTGGTGTCTGTTTGGCTGCCGTGATGCTCGACAAACAACTCCGTCTTCATGCTTACCTCCTTTATCAATCCAAATTTTGGGTGGATTATACCCGCAAATGGCCAAAATGTCAAACTTCCGGGAAATCTTCTCGGAAATATTACTTATATATTGTCAAGTACAGCTTTATTATATAAAATGAAAGAAAAAAGGAGTGTATGGAATGGATGCAAATATGAAGCAAAACCTTTCGACGTTGCGCGAGACGCTTGAGGGTAAAAAAGGATTTAAGGCAGACATGATAATAGGACTTGACGGGTTTGTTGATGAGATCGTGCATGTGGTAGACAAGCGACAGGACTTTGATACATTTACACGTGTATCGGAGATAGCGGAGCTCGGTCAGCGCATAAAAAATGCAGCAGGCCTGAGCACGAATATAGAATTTGTGGTCAATCAGACGAAGCTCGGCGGCAACGGACCGATACTTGCAAATGCGTTGATAGAGTACGGGGTAGACCTTACATACGTGGGCGCTATCGGCAATCCCGATATACATCCGGTGTTTAAGCCGATGGCCGAAAAGAGCAAGCAGATATACAACATCTGCGAGCCCGCGCATACGGATGCGTTGGAATTTGAAGACGGCAAGCTGATGCTCGGCAAGCTCTCGGTCTTAAACAGCATCACATGGGATCATCTGAAAAACTTCATCGGCGGAACGGAAAAGATAGCCGAGATGATCGACAACTGTGACCTGTTCGGCATGGAAAACTGGACGATGATACCGTATATGAGTGATATCTGGAAAAAGATCATCGAAGAGGTATTCCCACTGCTGAAGCAAAAAGATCAGAAATCATACGCGTTCTTTGACCTCGCGGATCCCGAGAAGCGTACGAAAGAGGATATACTCGAAGCAATGCGTTTGATCGGATGTTTTGAGCAGAAGTTCAAGACGATATTGGGCCTGAATGAAAAGGAGCTCTATGAGATAGCAGAGGTGTTCGATATCGCTGTCGATGCCGGACTGCCTAACGACGCGAAGCTTAAGACAACGACTGAGGCCGTATACGGTAAGCTTGGCATCTATTGCCTCGTGGTGCATCCGACCAAGGAAGCATGCTGCGTGATCGACGGCAAGTTCTATCAGGTTTACGGACCGTATTGCCCGAAGCCTGTGCTGACAACCGGCGCGGGGGATAACTTCAACGCGGGCTTCTGCATGGGTCAGACACTCGGTTTGGATCCGCTCGGTTCGTTGTTGATGGGTGTTTCGACCTCGGGCTTCTATGTCAGGAATGCAAAGAGCCCGACATACAACGATATCATTACGTTCATAACAGATTGGGAGGCCGAAAGGGTCTAAGTAAAACCCTAAGGTTTACAATTTGTTAACAAACTCGCCATAGTTTATTCAAACAGATACCCTATACTCACTTTCGTAAGGACGACAAACACACAGAAAAAATAACCAAAAATGTTTATAATGAATATAGGGAAAGGATGAATACCATGTTTGAAAACGAGAGGCTTGAAAAGGAAACAACGGCATACGAGATCAGTAGGGAGTTTGTAAGGCAGACAGAAGAGAACATCGCAGCAGCACAAGCGCAACAAGTAGCACATGCGCAACAAGTAGCACATGTACATGATACTATGTACGGAGGTGCGCAGACGACTATACCCCATGCACCGCACATGGCGCCGTCCGCTGCACCGATAACACCGCCGCCTTTGGGGCCTGCACAGACTGCGCAGTATATACACCATGCAAAACCTAAACGTAGCGTGTCCGAAACCCCATTTTGGAAGAAGACTGTGGCGGCATGCCTTGTGGCTGCTGTTGCATTTGGTGCGATGGGTGTGGGTATCGGCTCCGGCAACAGCATGGTCAGTCATTACCTATCGAGCAAAAATCAAACGGCTTTGTCTGCTCTAGAAACAGAGGCTGTAACAGCGTCTGCACAGGTGGCAACGCCGCAGGTAGTGGAGAGGATCGTCGAGACTGTATCGAAGGACGGCTACATGAGCGTAGCGGATATCGTTAAAAAGACGGCTGATGCGGTTGTAAGCATCAAATCCTCGACGAAGGTAACGGATTTCTTTAACCGAGTGGGGGAGGTGCCCTCTGCGGGCTCCGGTATCATCTTCCACGAGGAAGGTGACAAGGTATACATCGCAACAAACAATCATGTAATAGAGGACGCAACAAAGGTATCGATATCGGTAGACGATAAGACCTCCGTACCCGCAAGTTATGTGGGCAGCGACGCGGTCACGGATCTCGCCGTGATATCGGTAAATAAAGCAGACATTCAAGAAGCCGGTATTGTCTACAAGTTAGCGATGTTCGGCGACTCCGATAAGTTGCAGATCGGTGACGAAGTCGTGGCTATCGGCAACGCGATGGGAGAGGGCAAGACCGCCACAAACGGCATCATCAGCGCTATTGACCGCTCAATCACTATAGACGGCAAGACCCTGAAGGTGTTGCAGACGAACGCAGCTATAAACCCCGGTAACTCGGGCGGTGCGCTCACAAACAGATTTGGCGAGGTCATCGGTATCAATACCGCTAAGCTGTCGTCGTCGGTGGCAGAGGGCATGGGTTACAGCATACCGTCAAACGAAGCCAGAGAGGTGCTTGAAGAGCTGCGTACAAACGGCGCCATCAGACGTCCGATGCTCGGTGTGTCGAGTGTTACAATCAATGAGGAAACAAAAGACCTGTACGATTTCATACCGCGTGGCGCTACAAAGGGCGTATGTGTAGCCGAGATCGTAAAGGGTAGCAACGCAGCTGCGGCAGGTATCATGATAGGCGATGTCATCATCAAGTATGACGACAAGGATATCGCGACATCGGCCGATCTCAAGGCAGCGGTCAGCAAGACCAAACCGGATCAGATGATTACATTGACGATCTTAAGGGACGGTCAGGAGATGGCAATAGAGGTCATGATGAAGATGCCGGTAGAAGGCACCAATTCATAACATAATATAAAGGCAGGGCGCATCTACTTAACGGTAGAGGTGCCTCTGCCTTTTGTTTTTCTACGAACTTTTCCCTATAACTTGACATTTTGTAACAAGGTGGATAACATACCGATATTAGAATGCGTAGCCAGCATTTCTCGCGCGGAAGGAGCGTTGTATATGCCCGATACATATAGCCTTAACGAGAACCTCGTACGTAAAAATGCCGAAACAGAATCGGAATCTGAAGTAACGGAGAATGCCGCATTAAAGAAGGAAGTAGAAGGCCTGCGGGAGGTTTTGGCGTGCGCGAGAGCGATGTATGAGGAGGTAACAGCTCAAAACGAGCAGTTGAAGAATGCACTGCGTGATCAGATATACAACGAGAGGGCCGACATTATAAACGCTGCCGCAAAAAAGAAGGAGATATATTTCAGGCAAAGTATGGACGGCGAGCTAAACAAGCTTGCGGAGGTTGAGAGAGAGCTAAGTGAGAGGATACTGCGTCTGCAGGAGGAAATAGGAAAGTATCGTGAAGGCGTCACGAAGGAATTGATAGAGCGCTTAAGGGAACTGGCCAGACAGGTTTCCGAAACGGTAGCTGAGGAACGGGAACGGATAGCGAATGAAACAGAAAAATTAAATTTACATAGCAGTGAGGTATTTGGAAAGCTCAAAGGCGAGAGCATAACGGATGAGACCCTTAAAGCTTTAGGTAAGAAAAAGAATATCGAGGCCTTTATCGGTGGCAATCTATTAAACAAATTGGGTGCGCTGTTCGTTTTGTTGGGCATCATTGCGCTATCCAGATATACGTTTCTTATGTTGTCGGACACCATTAAAGGGATTTTGATGTTTGCAGTGAGCGGATTGTTTCTCGCCGGAGGCGAATACCTGAACCATAAAAAGCCCGGTGTGTTTTCATTGGGCATAACGAGTGTGGGTATCGCGGGTCTTTATGCATCTCTTTGCCTGAGTTATTTTGCGTTATATATCATCCCAATGTATCCGGCACTTGCCTTCTGCATATTGATCACGATAGGGGCTTTTGTGCTGTCCAGACGCTACAATTCTCAGACGATATCGGTGTTTGCTTTGGCCGGAGGATATATACCGATCATTTCGATAGCGGACGGTATCACGATGACATACGCCGCAATGGTGTATCTTGGCATATTGAACCTGTTGGTGCTGACCTTTTCATTTAACAGAAAATGGAAGATCACGATGTTGGCCGGATTTTTCTTGAACCTGGCGGGTACGGGTTACATAACCCTTAATATGATAATAAACCGTCCGTATGACGCGTCGGTAGGCATTCATCAGATATCAACTATAGTTTTTACATTTTTCTCATTTGCGATGTATACGGCTATTCCTGTGATTGGCAATTATCGAAAGAAGGAAGTTTTTGACAATCCCGACATTGCTGTATTATGCCTAAATACTTTTTTTTCATCTGTGATGATGTACTCGATTCTCTATGCATTTGGACTTTCACAATACAACGGTCTATTTGCGATTGCATTTGCGCTGGTTTATCTTTTCTTGGGGCGTTTTGTGGAATCAAAGTTTGAAAAGCAAATCAACGCAATGGCCCTGTTTTATCTGACCGGGCTTATGTATGTGGTGCTTGTAGTCCCGTTACAATTCGGTAATCAATGGCTGTCGCTGGGTTGGCTTGTACAGGGTGTGTGCCTTGGTGTATACGGCATCCTTAAAGACGATCGAAATCTCGAACGTGCGGGTCTTGGGATATGCGGACTGTGCTTATTCGCTTTCATGTTTTTTGATGTGTTACCCATGACCAATATCCTGTTTGCGCAAAAGTACTCGGCGATCACCTTGGGCAGCGTGGTCGTGCTTGCGGCACTTTTGCACAAGAGGGCCACATTAAACTCGAATGAAAAAATGTTTAAGTATGCGTCGCTGATCAATATATGGTTCTACCTTGTATATCTGTCGCTGAAAGTAAAATCATATCTACCGGTTAGCGGTATAGGCTTATATGATACAGACTTCCTTGTCGGCGTGCTGTTAATAACAATCACATTTGCCACTGCTTCCGGATTCACTCGCATAAGGTTGATCCTTGACAACGGCGTTAAGTTTATATCGTTGGGATTATACTTAATCACGATATTTAGCGTGTCGAGCCAGATGATGTCGGGACGCTTGCTGAGTGTGGTGCCAGGGGAAGGGGCTGTGCCGTTTTATGTTTTGGCTGTATCTGCGTTGCTGTTCTTGGCTATTGGCGTGCTGGCGGTCATAGCCCTGAGATATATGATGAAGTATTTCGTGCTCGAGGCTCGGATGTCGATCGAGTGGATGCCGTTAGCCATGTCGATATATTTCTTTATTTTATTATCACAGATAATAATTACGCAGTATGGCGTTGCGTTCACGAGCATTGTCATCAGCCTCGCATATGTGGTATCCGCTCTTGGGTGGGTGGCGTTCGGATTTTGGAAACGGTCTGCGTATGTACGCAAATTTGGACTTGGGTTATCCGTGCTCGCTGCCGCAAAGCTGTTTTTGATAGACCTGCCCGATCTCTCGCAGGGCTACAGGATTGTTTCCTATTTTGCGTTTGGTATAACGCTTTTAGCGATATCGTTTATCTATCAGTATTTTAATAGGCTGATATTTAAAGAAGTGGATGGGAAGTTGGAGGACTAAATATTCGACGACAGCCCCTTTTTGTACATACCGGGCGTAACACCGGTCTTGTTCTTAAAATTGCGTTGAAATGTGCCTATGTTATAGTAACCCGACAAGGCGGAAATCTCCTTTACATGCAGGCTCGTGGTCTCAAGTAGCATTATCGCATGTTTTATTCGCAGATTATCGAGAGCGGCTGAAAAATTCTCGCCGGTTTTACGCTTGTATGAGTGACTGAGGTTCGAGACAGACATGTTTCGGCTCTGGGCAACCGTGTTTATTGAGAAGTTAATGTCCTTGAAGTTCTGTTCCATCTCGGAGCGGATGGCATCTACAAAATCATCTGCATGATCCTCATTTACGGAGCTATACTCGCCGATCTTTGCGCATACAAAGATCAACTCTTTTTCCAGCGTCTGTATGTTTTTGAAATTTAGCAGGTGCTTTGCTATGTACTCAAATATCTCGGCATCGTCGATACGGCGGGAGTTTATATAGTTGATCGTAAAATATATGATGCGGTAGCACGAGAGCATGACCTCCAGCACCGATGCGTCGCTCTCCTCGAGGATACGAAAGAAGTTTCTGATGAGGTTGACCGACTGCGCTTGCATGTTCTTCGACAGCTCGACCTCAAGACGTTCTATGATGTTGTTCAATAGTAGAGTGTCGATCCTACTGACCGAAAGTATGTCATGCCTCGTTGCATTAAAATATATCGGTGTGTTATGGTCAAACAGGATCTTGTATCCCAAAGCCTGCATGGATTGGTCGTAGCCGTTGAACACATCGTTAATCTGATAAAACAACTCGCTGACACCTATCGCACAGCTTAACCCTAGCTCACTGCATCTGTCGCAGAATGCTTCGAGACCTTGGGAGATTAGATTTGTCGTAGGTAGGTTTATAAGAAAGCTACGGTAGCGGTTGTTGATGTCGTATGCACTATATATGTCACAGCTCGTGAACGCACTGTCGAGCAATAGGTCCGGACAGCCAGGAAGTTTCTGCGTATTCTCATATCCCATCTCGATCGTAATGACTGCGAAATGTGCGTGTTTGAAATGCACGTCCATCTCCTGTAACTCGGTCAAAAGCGCGGGCAGATCCGTATAGTCGCCTGTGATGAGCGACGATATCCTCTGCCGAACGAGTTGAGGTCTGTTGCTCTGCTGCCAGCTCTTTAATACGTTGTTTACATTCTCCAAATACTCTAATGCGAATTCAATTTTATTGAAGTCGCTTTTTTTATTTATATCTGCGGTACCCAAATATTTATCGGCTTGGTTTAGGATATGGGCAAGCGGGTGGTATTCGCGCTTTGTGAGCCACACGATCAAGAAACTGATCAACGCCAGCAGAATCAAAAGTACCGACACGTAAACGACAGAGATACGGTTGATTGGTGCCATGATGCGGTCTGTACGCGACAAGATATAGAATCTCCAGCCCGTGATGTCAAAGGTCTTTGATGTGATGATATATTCTCGGCTTTCAAGAGAGGTCTGGCTGTCTGGGCCTGTCAGATGACTCAATATACCCGGGTCTTTTATCGTAGAGAGCAATACCTCGCCGGCCTCGTCCAATATTACGATGTCGTCGTCGGTGTTGTTGAGCTTGGATAAGATAAAACTGTCCGGTATGAGCGCGATGAAATTACCCTTGCCATTTGCGAGCGGATAGACAAAGGTAATAAAATTGCCCCTGACTGCAAAACTGTCGATAGCCTCGCATGGATAGAAGGCCGTGTAGCGTGTGTTTAAGATGTCGCTTTCAAATTGGTCACGCGAGATATTTACATATCGGTAGATGCTGTTGAAAAACATATTCCGATCTAGTGATGAATTGTTTGTGTATATAAAATTTGAATTGTAAGGGTAATAGGCCAGTGTATGCACATATGACACCGTGGTGTAATAGTTTCCGAGCGCACGGATGACGTCGCGACCCTTGTATGGACGGTATTTGAGCTGATCGTTAAATACGCTGTCGCTGTTGCCCAAATTGATTGCGGCTTGCATGATCTTCTCTATATCGCCCTCTACGCCATGTTGTAGGTTACGTAGTGTTACCTCGTTAGAGCTGACGATGAATCGCCCGAACGAGCTTAAGACCTGAGAGTAGACAAAGATCGAAACGGTGGCCAGCGGGATAAGGAAGATTAGGTAGTACTTTAAAATCTTGAAGTACATTGTTCGGTTTAATCGCATATCGGCTCCCTGTCAATAAATGAATGTCAATAACTGACAATCGTATTATCCGTGACAATCAACTCTGAAACTAAAATATGTCAAAGAATTAAATGTGTCAAGAATTATTCCTTTATTAATTATGCAGTAATGAATATGATAATGCCACAAGCCCAACAGAAGCAAAGCCAGACAGAAGGGGAGGAGGCAATCGTGAAAGCGGTAATGAATAAAGAGAATGTGCGTAAGACATTGCGTCTGATGCGAAGAAACTATGATCTGTACCTGCTGTTACTGCCGGCGATCATCTATTTAATTATCTTTTGTTATGTGCCTATGGCCGGTGTCCAGATCGCGTTCAAGAACTACATGTACACAAAAGGGATATGGGGCAGCCCCTGGGT